>JAWWPY010000251.1:0-3417 GCA_033854735.1 Streptosporangiaceae bacterium
TGGGGTGCGACGTCACCGACGCAGGCCAAGTCGCGGACGCGGTTCGGGCGACCATGGACAAGTTCGGCCGGCTCGACGTGCTGGTCAACAACGCCGGACAGGGACTCACCGCATCGATCGAAGAAACTGACCCGGCCGATTTCCGCGCCATCCTGGACCTGAACCTGACCGGGCCATTGATCACGATGCAGGCGGTGCTGCCGGTCATGCGGGCGCAGGGTGGCGGTGCGATCGTGAACGTGAGTTCGGGGACGGTCTTCTCGGTACTTCCGCTCTCGGGTGCGTATGCGGCGTCCAAGCAGGGCCTGGCGATGCTGTCAGCAACCGCTCGGCTCGAACTTGCCGACACTGGCATCGTCGTCTCGACCTTCTACCCGTTTGTCACCAGCACCGAGTTCATCGACTCCATCAAGGCGGGCAAAGAGGCGGCGACGCAGATGATGTCCGACGGCGGGCTGAAGGCGCAGCCGCCAGAACTGGCAGCCGACGCGATCATCGACCTGATCCGCAGCGGTGCCGAGCGGGCCGACGTGGTTCCCCAACAGTTCGGGGGCACTTATCAGGACTGAGGTGGCACCTGCGAGACGTCGGCTCTGTTCGATCGAAGCGCAGGGTCAAGCGACCGCAGGTGCAGGCCTGCCTTCTCTAGGCGGACGATGCTGCGCGTCATAGTCGGGGCAGGGAGGGCAGGGCGGCGGCCCGACGCTGGCGCCGGGCCGCTACCGGACCGCTCGTCAGGGGGTGGCCTCTCCCGTAAACCGGGTCCAACGACACGCGCTGCAGGCGAGGCTTCCAGGCCCGGGCAGGTTCGAAATGCTGTATTTGCTGCAGAGTCGGAGCCCAGAGGCCGTGAAGGCTCGCATCGCTGCGAGCGCCACCCCTGTCGAGTGAGAGGATGAAGCCACATATTTGAGATGGTCGGATAGCCCGGGGGAATCTCGCCCCCGGGCTTCCACAGAGCCGTGCGTAACAGTCTCCCGTTACACGGCTCTTGCCGTCCTGGTCATCTGGCGGCCGGTTTCACCCAGGCCCGGTGTGCGAAGTACCGCGGTCGCCGACGCGCGGCGGCTGGCCCGCGCGCTGCGCGAGGCCAGCGCCGGGGGCGGCACCGAGACCGTCATCACCTCGGCGACCCCGCCGGGTCGGCTCCCGAGCCCGGCCCCGGCGGTGAAGAAGACGACGACAGCGAGCAGGCATCCTGAAATGCCAGGTCAGCAGCGAGACGACGAGCACAACGGTCAGCAGACCGCTCCTCCAGGCGGTCAGCACACCGCTCCTGCCCCCGCCGTCCGTGCCCGTCCGTGGATTCCGTGCCTTCCAGCCCCGGCACGCACGGACGCATAGCGGACGGCGGAAGCCCGAAAACACGCCTTGAAACGCATATGCGCTGGTCAGCGTGGGGTAACTCGGACGGAGGGAGCGGGCTGTAAAACCGTCGGCTTAGCCTACGTTGGTTCGAACCCAACACCTGCCACCAGTGACTACCCGTAGTATCAGCAGGTCAGCACGGTGATTAGAAATCTTCTCCCGGTCGGCGCTGCCAGCCGGAGCGAGCGGTCTGCAAACCGCTCGCTCTAGCAGGGCAACCGTGTGCACGCCGGGTTCTCACTCGCCGTCCGGCCCTTCCCCACCGACCGGTGCTGCGTTCGTTTATGCCGTGCTGACCTGCGAGAAGGTCCCACCAGACCGGCATCGTCTGCACGTTCGAGCCGACGGCATGAGCCACCACAGTATACGATCGTGTGTTCGACTGATCCACTGATCACGGACATATGGCGGACAGGATCTGGGCAAAGCAAGCGGTTCGGCGAACCGCTTACTGTCGCGGACGGTGACGGTATTCGCCGCCACCCGGCCAGGACGGCGAACACCAAGGCTCCGGCCGCCACGGCATCCGCACGTGCCAGCCTGGCCACCGCTCATCGACTCTTACGGTGGTGAACCGAGCGCTGCCCTCCTCGGCACCCGGTTGCCACGCTTGGCGAGGCGTGCAGCGGTCATCCGGAACCGCAAGGAAACGTGACCTCGAAGGACAGGGCGACCGCGGCGCCCGGCGCCCCGTAATCGGCCAAGACCCACTCTCGCCGTTAGTCGGCGACGATCAGCGAGTGTTCACAGGGCAGCGTCGGCACGCAGGGGAACCGCACGCACAAAGACTGAAGGCACGACCATGGATCCAGAACGCTTAATACACGGGTGATCTTTGTTGCTTATCAGTTCGCTGAGCTGGGGAAACAGCTGTGGTGAGCTTTCCGTGTCTGGTGCGCAGCGTGTCGGGGGCAGGCGAGGTCCGGTATGCGCTGGGTGATGGGCTGGTGGACCGGTATCTGGAGTTCGTGGCTGGCCGGTGCCGGCCGAACACGTTGCGGGCGGTGGCCTTCGACCTGAAGGCGTTCTTCACCGTGATCGGCAAAGACCCGGTTGAGGTCACGGCGGCGGATGTGTTCGAGTTCCTGGCGCACCAGCGTGGGGACCGTACGGTGGTGCGGCTGGCTGACCGGGAGTCGGGGTTGTCGGCGCGGACGATCGCGCGCCGCTTGTCCTCGGTGTCGGGCCTGTATGCGTACCTGGTCGCCCGGGGCGACACGCCGGTGCGGGCCAATCCGGTGCCGCGTGGCTTGTCGACCCGGCGGCAGGGCGGGAAGAAGACCTCGCGCACCGTGCCGCTGGTGCGGGTGCCGCGGACGCTGCCGAGGATCTTGCCGCCGCAGGACGCAGACCGGCTGGTGGGGGCGCTGCGCACGCACCGGGACCGGGCGATGGTGCTGGCGATGCTGCTGGCCGGGCTGCGCCGTTGCGAGGTGCTGGGGCTGCGGTTCGAGGATGTGCAGCTCGCTGACCGGCGGCTGGCTGTGGTGGAGGGCAAGGGCGGCCATCACCGGATCGTCCCGGTCGCGAACCGGTTCTTCAGCGCGCTCGGTGACTACCTGCATGACGAGCGGCCGGCCGGGGCGCCTGGGAGCCGGGTGTTCGTGGTGCTGAAAGGGCCGCGGCGCGGCCTGCCGCTGTCGGCTGAGGGGCTGGATGAGATCCTGGACGGCGCCCGCCGCCGGGCCGGCCTGGAGCATGCGACCTGCCATGAGCTGCGGCACACGTGCCTGACCCGGCTGCAAGGGCGCGGAGTTGCAGCAGATGCATCATTCCCCTGAAGGTGTGAGGACGGCGCCGTATGGGATCCGGGACCGTGCTCACCGGTGGCCACATGAAGCGCATGGCGAGAAGTCGCAGGTCAGCATGACCGTGTGAGGACCGGGTTGCGGCAGACGCCACGATGTGACATCAGCTTCTGTGACGTCACGTGACCGTTTGATGCAGCTGAGGCAACGGAAAAGACGCACCAACGAGGACAAGAGCCCCATCTCGCCGTTCCTCAACTTGAGGTATTCGACGCGGTTGGTAAACCGCTCCCTACCAGTT
>JAWWPY010000252.1:0-3134 GCA_033854735.1 Streptosporangiaceae bacterium
GACCCCCGTGATCTGTCGACGGTGTGGCCGGGCCAGGTAGTGATCTACGACCCGAAGGCCGGGGAGGTCCGCGGCCACCGGGAGCTGCGGCGGTTCGTCAGCCACAACAAGTCCTGGCTGGCGCAGCGGCACGCCCGGATCGAGACCGTGGCCGCCACGTGCGTCGGCGACCGGGCGGTGGTCGAGCTGCTGGCCCACCTGGAGTACGGCGGGCGGGAAGTGGCCTGGCCGCTGGAGGTCGTGGCCGAGTCTCCCGACCACCGGTCGGTGGTGTTCCGCACCTACTGCAGCCAGTGGCCCGTGGACGGGCGGCGCCACCTCCGGCCGTCCATCCTCGGGCCCGGGACCGGCCGACCCGGCGATGTCGTCGGCCGCTACCAGGCGGCGCTGGAGGCGGGAGACGCCGAGGCGATCGTGGCCACCTTCGCCCCGGACGGGTACTTCCGCGAGCCCATCGGCCCGCACTACGCCCACCGCGGCACGCCTGAGCTCCACTCATTTTTCACCATGTGCTTCAGCGCAGGCGGCGGGATCGGCCTCCAGCACTGCACCGTGACAGACGACGGCGTGCGCTGCGCCCTGGAATACAACTGTGTCCGCTGGGGCAGCCACGACCTGCCGCCCCAGGCGGGAATCGGGGTCTACGAGCGCGGCCCGGACGGACTGCTGGCTGCGGCCCGCGTGTACGACGACGTCGAAGCACCCGTCGAGCACCCCTGAGGCGAGTCCTCCCTTGGTGAGTGAAGTCAGGACGGATGGCGTGCTGGAGTTGGCGTAGTCGGCGAGGGTGGTGAACACCTATGCACTCCTGGACTTCGACGATGAGTGGCGCGAGATTGGATGCCAGGACCAGCCCGAGTGACACAGAAACCAGCCTCGGTGGCATTGACAGAGACCACCGCATCAAAGGAAAGGAGCCGAGATCGTGGACATGAAGCTCGAGGTTGTGGTGGTGCCGGTCTCCGAGGTTGACCGGGCCAAGGACTTCTACAAGGCGCTGGGATGGCGGGAGGATGCCGACTTCGACGCCGGTGCGGACTTCCGGGTGGTGCAGCTGACACCTCCGGGGTCGCCGTGCTCGGTCATCTTCGGTACCGGGGTCACCTCGGCCGCGCCGGGCTCCGCTCAGGGGCTGCACCTGGTGGTGACCGACATCGACGCGGCCCGGGCCGAGCTGGCCGGCTGCGGCGTGCAGGTGAGCGAGGTGTTCCATGACGCCGACGGGGTGTTCCACCACGCCGGGACCGTGGGACGGGTGGCCGGCCCGGCTCCGGACCACCAGAGCTACGGCTCATTTGCCTCGTTCAGCGACCCGGACGGCAACGGCTGGCTGCTCCAGGAGATCACCACCCGCCTTCCGGGCCGGTGACCCGGGCCCGGAGCTGGTGATGGCCGGGCCGGCAGTTCTAAACGAGAGGAGTACCCCGATGCAAGTGACCTTTGATTCCGCGGCCGATCTGGCCGGGGCCCTGCGCCGGGCGGCGGCGGCGCACGGTATCCATGAGCAGGAGATCGGCCACCCGGACCCAGACTGGCCGGACTGGTACGCGCAGTACATGGTGCACGAGCAAGCCGGGCGCCCCGGCCCGGCCAGGCCGGGAGCGAGCACATGACCAGCGACTACGACGTTATCGTCGTCGGCGGCGGCTCGCCGGGCGAGCACTGCGCCGGCGAGCTGGCCGACGGCGGGCTGCGGGTTGCCCTGGTCGAACGCGAGCTGGTGGGGGGCGAATGCTCCTACTGGGCGTGCATCCCGTCCAAGACCCTGCTGCGCCCCGGCGAGGCGGCGCAGGCCGCGCGCGACGCGGCGGCCAGCGCGCGGGTCGACACCGGGGCGGCGCTGGCCTGGCGTGACTTCATGGTCTCGGGCTACTCCGACGCCGGGCAGGAACGCTGGCTGGCGGGCAAGGGCATCGACCTGCTGCGCGGCACCGGCCGGCTCGCCGGGACAGGCGTGGTCGAGGTCGACGGTGTGCGCCACACCGCCCGGCACGTCGTCGTGGCGACCGGCTCTGACCCGGTCGTCCCGCCCGTCCCGGGCCTGCGCGAGCTTGAGGGTGTGTGGACCAACCGTGAGGTGACCGGCATGACGGCCATCCCGCGGCGCCTGCTGATACTCGGCGGTGGGCCGGTCGGTGCCGAGATGGCCCAGGCCGTGCGCCGCCTGGGCGGCGAGGTGGCCCTGGTCGAGGCGGCCGCTCACGTGCTCGCCCGTGAGCCCGCGCCGCTGGGCGAGGCACTCGGCGAGGTCCTCCGCCGCGATGGCGCCGAACTGCTCCTGGGCGTGCACGCGACCGCCGCGCGGCGCGACGGCGAGGACTACGTCCTGGCCCTGGATAACGGCCGCGAACTGCGTGGTGAGCGGCTGCTCGTCGCCACCGGCCGGCGCCCGCGCGTGCCCGCCGGCCTCGAGACGGCCGGTGTCCAGGCCGGCCCGCACGGCATCCCGGTCGACGCGCACCTGCGCGCCGGTGAGCGCCTGTGGGCCATCGGCGACGTCACCGGCGTGCGGCTGCTGACCCACGTCGGCAAGTACCAGGGCGAGGTCGTCGCCGCGAACATCCTCGGCGAGCCCCGCGAGGCCAGCTACCAGGCCGTGCCGGACGTCGTCTACACCGACCCCCAAGCAGCCTCGGTCGGCGCCACCGAAGCCCGGTTCAGCGCCACTACCCCACTGTCCGGGGTGGCCAAGACGGCCACCTACACCCGCGCCTACGCTCAGTCGAACGGCTTCCTGACCCTGCTCAGCGACGGTGAGCGGCTGACCGGTGCTTACGCACTCGGCCCCGAAGCAGGCGAATGGCTGCAGCAGGCCACCCTGGCCATCCGCGCCCGCGTGCCACTGCAGGTGCTGCGCGATGTCATCCAGCCCTTCCCCACCTTCTCCGAGATCTACGTCGCCGCCCTCAAAGCACTCCACAGCCAGATCACCGCCCGCCAGCCAGCCGACGGGAAAACCCTGGCCTGAACCACGGGCTTAATCCTCAGCTAAGCCTCAGAGCTAAGCCTCAGCCTGTGCCGGCCAACCTCTCGGCAACCTTCCGGGTTGCTTCCATCACAGTTCCAGCGTCGGCTGCCACGCTCAGAACAGTGGCATCAACGAAAGGAACTCAGCACATGCTGCCCCGCAAACT
>JAWWPY010000253.1:0-45222 GCA_033854735.1 Streptosporangiaceae bacterium
AGTCACAGCGGGAGACACCACATGAGCATGCGTTTCGTATACGAGAGCCTCCCGCAGCGGGTGTGCTTCGGCTCGGGTGAAGCTGCGGGGACGCTGGTGAGAGAGCTCGATCGGCTCGGGGCGTCGAAGGTGATGGTGATCGCGGCCGGGCCCGAGGGCGAGCTCGCCGAGCGCATCACCGCTGACGTGCCGGTGGCGCTGCGGTACCACGACGTGGTCATGCACGTTCCGGTCGATGTCGCGGAGCGGGCCCGCGAGGTGGCGGCGCAGCATGGCGTCGATGCGCTGGTGAGTGTGGGTGGCGGCTCCACCACGGGGCTGGCCAAGGCGATCGCGCTTACCAGCGGGCTGCCGGTCGTCGCGGTGCCCACCACGTACGCCGGGTCGGAGGCCACCAACGTCTGGGGGCTGACCGAGGGCGCACGCAAGACGACCGGCGTCGACCCGCGCGTTCTGCCGCGTGTGATCGTTTACGACGCGGCGCTGACCGCTTCCCTGCCGGTGCCGATGAGTGTGGCGTCGGGACTGAACGCGCTCGCGCACTGCGTCGACTCGATGTGGGCACCGAACGCCCATCCGATCAACCGGGCGCTCGCCGGCGAGGGGATCCGTGCGCTGCGGGCCGGCCTGCCTGAGGTCGTCGCCGACCCGGCCGGACTGGATGGACGTGAGCGCGCGCTGTACGCGGCGTACCTGTCCGCGGCGGCGTTCGCGTCCGCGGGATCGGGACTGCACCATAAGATCTGCCACGTCCTCGGCGGTGCGTACAACCTGCCGCACGCCCAGACGCATGCGGTGGTGCTGCCGTACGTGCTGGCGTTCAACGGGCCGGCCATGCCCGAGGCGCAGCGGCGGATCGCCGACGCGCTGGGCGCCGGGCGGGCAATCGACGGCCTGGAAGAGCTGCGCCGGGAACTACAGGCGCCGCGAGCGTTGCGGGATTATGGTTTCGCGGAGTCCGACATCCCAGGTGCGGCCCAGGCCATGGTGCCGGTGGTCCCGCCGAGCAACCCCAGACCGGTGACGGCCGGCGACCTGCGTCGCCTGCTGCATGCGGCGTGGGAGGGAGCGAACCCGGCCGAGATGGCGGGCGAGGAGGAGAACAGCGAATGAGCATGAACGAGCGGAGCACCGAGGTGACCGGGGTGCCGGCCGCGCAGCAGGCCCGCGAACAGGAACTCGTCGAGCAGGTCGTCGCCTCGTTCGGCAACACGAGCGATGCCCGGTTGAAGCAGTTGATGCAGTCACTGACGCGGCATCTGCACGCCTTCATGCGTGAGGTCCGGCTGACCGAAGACGAGTGGCAGCGCGCCATCGCGTTCCTGACTGATGCCGGGCACATCACCAGCGACAAGCGCCAGGAGTTCATCCTGCTGTCCGACGTGCTGGGCGCTTCGATGCAGATGATCGCGATCAACAACGAGACACACGCGAACGCGACCGAAGCCACCGTGGTCGGGCCGTTCTTCGTCGAGGGATCCCCGCAGATCCCGCTGGGCGGGGACATCGCCGCCGGCGCAGCAGGCGAGCCGTGCTGGGTCGAGGGCGCGGTGACCGGCACCGATGGCAAACCGGTCGCCGGCGCCCGGATCGAGGTGTGGCAGGCTGACGCGGACGCGTCCTACGACGTCCAGTACGGCGACGACCGGACGGCCGCGCGGGCGCACCTGTTCACCGACGACGAAGGTGGCTACCGGTTCTGGGCCCTCACCCCGACGCCCTACCCCATCCCGCACGACGGGCCCGTGGGCCAGCTCCTGCAGGCGGCCGCACGTTCCCCCATGCGGGCTTCCCATCTGCACTTCATGGTGATCGCCGACGGCCAGCGCACGCTGGTGACGCACATCTTCGTCCGGGGCGACGAGTTGCTCACCCGCGATGCGGTGTTCGGCGTCAAGGAGTCCCTGGTCATGGAGTTCGAGCAGCAGCCGGCGGCCGCGCCGGCCCCCGGCGGCCGCGACCTCGGCAGCCGGACCTGGTCACGCGTCCGCTTCGACATCGTCCTCGCCCCCGCCGGGGCGTGACGGTCGGCCACCCGCGGAGGGGTTCACCCGCGGAGGGCCTGCTCGCGTGAGCACCACCACGTGGACCGGCCGCCGACCGTTCCGTGCGCCATCGGGGCACCGTCCCGCGGGCAGATGCCGCCGGGGTGGCGGGCCGCGATCATCTCGCCGGTGTGCGCGCCGCCGTGGGCGATGGCGGACGCCAGGACCGACTTCAGCGCCCGGTAGAGGCGATTGACCTGCGCCGGGGACAGGCTGTCCACCCGGGCCAAGGGTGACACCCGGGCCTGCCAGAGAATCTCGTCGGCCAGCAGGTTCCCCACGCCGGCGATCTTGGACTGGTCGAGCAGCCGTGCCTTGACGGCGATCGTCCCCTTCGTGATGAGCACGCGGAACTCCGCCGGCGTGACGTGCGCGGCGTCCGGCCCGAGCAGGCCGATGTCGGGGTTGAGCCGGACCCGCCCCAGGCGGCGCGGGTCGAGCAGCACCAGGCGGCCGCCGTCGGCGAAGCTGAGGGTGAACCGGTTCCACACGGCCCTGAGCGGCCGGGCGTCGTAGCGACGCTGATCGCCGGCTTCGGCCACGGTGCCGTCCGGGCTCGTGACCACGATGCGGCCGGTCATGCCCAGGTGGATGCCAAGCTCCGGGCCGGGCCCAGCCGCGCCGCCGGTACCGGAGGTATCGAGCCACATCGTCTTGCCGCGCCGGTGCGCGGCGGTGAGGCTGCGTCCCATCAGCGCGCTGCGCAGCTCGCCCGGGGAATGCGGCCGCCTGACGTAGCTGTCGGAATCGTCGACGTCGACGATGCGCCGGTGCAGAGCCTGGTCAGCGATCAGGCTGCGGGCGACCTCGACCTCGGGGAGCTCTGGCACTCACCCGTTCTACCCGACCGGCGAACCGGTGCTGTCCCGGCGCCGGTCTTGACCCCCCACCGCACGCTACGCCCCCATTAAATCTGATCTTTATATAAGTCTTGTATTAAGACCAAAAGAGGGCTTATATCAAGTTTGGGCCGCCACCCACTGATCAATGGCCGACGTGCGGTGGCGAGTCCCGGGCGACCAGTGACGGGCCTTGGCTTGGCAGGAGGTTGGCAGATGAATCATGGGACGAATGCCTCGGTGAGCCCTTCCGGGCCCACTGGGCGCCGGCCGGGGCCGCTGAGCCGGCGCTCGGTCCTGACCACGCTGGCGTTGCTGGCCGGATGCCTGACCAGCGTGGTGGCCACGGCGCTGATCAGCGCCCCCGCGCGAGCCGACACCGTGCCGGGGCCGCCGCCGGGCTGGACGACGGTATTCGGCGACAATTTCGCAGGCCCGGCCGGGTCCGCGCCATCGTCGGCGAACTGGTTCTACGACATCGGTACCGGCTACGGGACCGGAGAGAAAGAGCAGACCACCAACTCGACCAGCAACGTCTACCTGGACGGCAACGGCCACCTGGTGCTGAAAGCGATCAACAACGGCGGGACGTGGACGTCCGCGCGGATCGAGAGCACGCGAGACGACTTCCAGGCCCCGCCGGGCGGGGAACTTGAGATGACCGCGTCCATCGAGCAGCCGAATCCGGCCAGCGGCCTCGGGTACTGGCCGGCGTTCTGGGCCCTCGGATCCCCCATGCGGACCGGCGGCGGCTGGCCCACCTCCGGGGAGATCGACATGATGGAGGACGTCAACGGCCTCAACCAGGCCTCCCAGACCCTCCACGACGCGGCGAACAGCCCCGGTCACGCGCTGATCGCGTGCCCCGGCGCGGGCTCGGGCTGCCAGACCGGCTACCACACCTACTCGGTGATAATCGACCGGACCAACACGAGCGCGGAAACCTTGCAGTTCCTGATGGACGGCACCGTCGAGAGCACCATCACCGAGGCCTCGGTCGGCACGACGGCCTGGCAGGAGGCCATTGACCACGGTTTCTTCATCATCTGGGACCTGGCCATGGGGGGCAACTACCCGGACGGGGTATCTGGCACCACGACCCCGACGGCGGCCACATCGTCAGGAGCGTCCATGAGCGCGGCGTACGTGGCCGTGTACGAGAAGGGCGGCAACTCCACCCCCACCGGGACCGCCACCGCGACCGGGCCGGTCACTGGGATCGGCGGGCTGTGCCTGGCCAACCAGAACTCGCTGAACACCGCGGGCAACCCGATCGGCGTGACCGCCTGCAACGGCGGCGCGGGCCAGCAGTGGTCGCCTTACACCGACAACACCCTGCGAACCCAGGGCGGCTGCCTGGATGTGGTGAGCGCCGGCACGGCCAGCGGCAGCAATGTCGATTGGTACCCATGCAACGGCACCGCTGCGCAAGGCTGGACCCACGCGTCCAATGGGGAACTGGTCAATCCGAGTTCCGGTCTGTGCCTCACCGATCCCGGCGGCAACACCGGCTCGCGGCTCGACATCGAGACCTGTACCGGCTCCGCCCAGCAGCTGTGGACCCTCCCGGGCGGGAGCGGCGGCGGCGGCAGCGGCGGCGGCGGCTGCGGCACGACCAATATCGCGCTGAACAAGACCGCGACGGCGTCCTCCACGGAGAACGCCGGCACCCCCGCGGCGGCGGCGGTGGACGGGAACACCGGCACACGCTGGTCGAGCGCGTTCTCCGATCCGCAATGGCTGCAGGTCGACCTGGGCACCACCCAGTCGATCTGCCAGGTCACCCTGAACTGGGAAACGGCCTACGCCACCGCGTTCCAGATCCAGGCCTCTACCGACGGCTCGACCTGGACGCCGATCTACTCCACCACCACCGGAACCGGCGGCACCCAGACCCTCACCGTCTCGGGCACCGGGCGCTACCTCCGCATGTACGGCACCACGCGAGCGACCCAGTACGGGTATTCGTTGTGGGAATTCGGGGTGTACGGAACCGGCGCGGGCGGCGGCGGCACGGGGACCTGCGGGACCACCAACGTGGCGCTGAACAAGACCGCGACGGCGTCCTCCACGGAGAACGCCGGCACCCCCGCGGCGGCGGCGGCGGACGGGAACACCGGCACCCGCTGGTCGAGCGCGTTCGCCGATCCGCAATGGCTGCAGGTCGACCTGGGCACCACCCAGTCGATCTGCCAGGTCACCCTGAACTGGGAAACGGCCTACGCCACCGCGTTCCAGATCCAGACGTCCACGGACGGCTCGACCTGGACACCGATCTACTCCACCACCACCGGAACCGGCGGCACCCAGACCCTCACCGTCTCGGGCACCGGCCGCTACCTCCGGATGTACGGAACCGCCCGCGCTACCCAGTACGGCTACTCTCTCTGGGAATTCGGGGCCTTCGCCAGCTGAGCGGCCGGGGCGGCGGCTACTTTTCCTTCGGCCGGTACTGTAGCCGCCGCCGCGCCGTCTCGCAGACGCCGCTGCGCTCGTTGGCGGTCGCGGCCTGGCGGGCTTGATCGAGGTCGAACGGGGTCAGCAGGCCGTTGGAGAGCAGGAAGTCGGCGAGGTCACGGGCGTGGCCCCGTTCCTTCCAGATGAAGCCCTGCAGCAGTTTCTTATAGTCGGACACCGCGCCTTCCCCGCTCAGGTCCAGCGCGATGACGACATCCGTCATGGGCACAGTTTGCGGGGCCGCCAGGCCGAGTATGAACTCCTGGTAGTAGTAGGCCATCGCCATCCGCGCTGTGGCGTTGCGCTCGAAATAAGCGCGCACGCGGGCCACCGCGTCCTGGATGGGCGGGCTGCCCCGCCCGGCCTTGGCCATGACTTTGCTGTCCCGGGTGGGCGGCTGCCTGTCGCTGCCTGAGGTGCCCGGATGATCGCGCGGGGCGGCCGGCACGTCGAGCCGCAGCGGCAGCACCCAGGTGCCGACGCTGACCACCCATGCTCCCTCTTCGAGCACCACCGGCCGCGCCTCGTACTGCACCGGGGCCACCGGCAGGACGTGCCGAGCGGCCCGCTGCACAGCCTCGGCACCGGCCGGAATCCGGCCGGCAGGCTGCGGCGCTACGTACACCCGGTGGGTAGGGTCGCGGCTGAACAGTTCCCACCGATGACCCGCGTAGCGCAGGCCTGCGCAGCGCGGGGCCCGGTGCAGCGTGAGATCCCCGTTCTCGCTGAGCAGGCCCCGGTCCAGCCAGGTGATCTCATCAGGGGCGCAGCTGATCCACTCGCCGCGCACAGCTGACCAGATGAAGAGCTGGCCCATCGCCACTCAGCCGCCACCCCCGAACGGCGGCGCCGCACCTGCGCAGCCATTCACTCTCGCCATGTCTGGGATGACAAGTGTGACACTTCGAGCTGGGCACGCCCTCGCGGCGCCCGGCTGTCACGGCCCCCGGCCGGCCCGGCCCGGAGCCTCAGCCGATCTCCACTCTGGACGCCAACGCATCCGGTCTCGTTCCCCAGCGGATTGAATCACCGTCGCTGAGCGGCTGCTCAGCCACCAGGAAGGTGCCGTTGAGGGTAAGCCCGTTCATGCCCAGGTTCGCGATCCACCACTGGCCATCGGAGAACGTGAACCTGGCGTGCTCCCTCGACACCGTAGGCACTTCGGGAAGTCCCAGTTCCACGGCCCCCCGTCCGGCACGGGCGCCGGACATCCGGGTTTCCGCCACCGAGCCACCCGTGACCAGCCGCAGGACCGGGACCACGCTGCGGCTGGGCTCCATGACCGTCGGCATGCCGGTTGCGGCCGTCCGGTCCGGCTCCGGCTCCGGCTGCGCGTGGGTACCCCCATCGTGGGCCATGAATCCCTGGTGCTGCCCGTCTCGCACCGGCTGGAAACCGGCGTAGACCGGCTGAAGGCTGGGGTGAACGAACTCAGGACCGGGCTGCGGATTGGCGTTCACCGGCTGTCCCTGCCGCAGGTGGTAACGGCCCGCCGGGACCGCCGGGTCGGCGATGACACGCACGCCGGGCGGGCCGTTCCCGGCCAAGCGGGCGTCGTGCGCGGCCACCTGCTCCGCGTAGACCTCGGCCGCGCTCGCGGCGATCAGGCCGAGGTCCATCCGCTCGCTCAGCGAGCCGAGGTCATCGGGGTTCAGCCGCAGCTCGACCAGGTTCGGCGCGAGCAGCGACCCGCTCGGGGTGATCACGAACACCTCGGGCAGATGCCGCAGGGCGAGTTGCAGCACATCCTGCCCGTCGCGCCACGGCCGGGCCGCCAGCTGCCGTATCCACGGGTGATCCCCGTTGACACCCAGGGACCGGAGAAGCAGCACGCTCACGATGCCGAGCGCGGTCAGGACGGCCAGCAGCAGGGTGGCCCCGATCGCCGAACCGGTCATGGAAAGCAGGATCACCCAGCCCGCCGTGGCGGCGGCCGCGATCGCCCATCGCTTCCGGCTCCGCCGCGGCAGCGGAGCACGCGCCGGCCGGCGTACTGCATCCCTGCGCTCAGTCATCGAACACCGTCCTTGGCCTATCCGCCGCGTGCGCGACGGCATGGTTTGTCAGTCGACGATGCAGGCCACCGCGGCCGCTGGTCAACGAATCACCGGCAGCTCCCAGATATCTGGAAGTTACCGGCCCGGCACCGGGAACGCCGCACCGGTAGAGTGACACCAGCCGTTGAACTTCGGCGCCATACGCGATCACCGGACGTGAGCGCGGGTTGCTGTGGAGCGCAGGCATGGGCGGTGGCGCGGACCGGCCGGCCGCGGTGAGAGCCAGTGCAGTCGCCGGGAGAACCACGGACGCCGCCCCTTTGGTCGGGCGGCGTGAGGCGCTGCGCGCGTTCGGGGATGCGCTTGACGCATCGAGCGGGGGCTCGTTCCGCTTCCTCAGCCTGGTCGGTGAGCCCGGCGTGGGCAAGACGCGGCTTCTGGGTGAGCTTGCGGCCGCCGCGGCGGCCGCGGACCTCGCCACGTTGTGGGGCCGGGCCGCCGAGTTCGAGCAGGAGATGCCGTTCGGCGTTGTGGTCGACGCGCTCGATGACCACGTCGAGGCGGCTGCGCCCGGCCTGGCCTCGCGGCTCGGCGCGGAAACGTCCGGGCTGCTCGCCACCGTGCTGCCGGCTTGGCGGGCGGCCGCGCCCGGCCCGGGCGGGCCGGCCTCCAGCCCGGGCCGCGATCCGACCGGCCGGTACCGCCTGTACCGGGGGATGCGGCGGCTGCTGGAGGAACTGGCCGATCCGGATGGGCTGGTGCTGATCCTCGATGACGTGCACTGGGCCGACAACGCGTCCGTCGAGCTGCTAGATCACCTGGTCCGTCATCCGCCACACGGCCGGGTGCTCGTGGCGATCGCCTACCGTCCGGCGCAGGCGTCGGCCCGGCTCGCGGCGCTGCTCGCTTCCGCCGCCACCCACGGCCGCCAGGTGCCAGTGGGACCGCTGACATTCGGTGAGGCCGAGGAACTGCTCGGCCCGGGTATGAGCCGGCCGCGCTGCCAGGTGCTGCACCAGGCCAGCGGCGGCAACCCGTTCTACCTGGAAGCTCTGGCGCGCATGGACCAGCACGCGCAGCTCATGACCGGCAACGTGGATGGCAGCGCGGATGGCACCGCGGGCGGCAGCGAGCTGCCGCCCGCGGTGCGGGCCGCGCTGCAGCTCGAATTGACCGGCCTGTCACCGGCCGCGCTGCTGGTAGCGCAGGCCGCGGCCGTGGCCGCCGACGAGTTCGAGCCGGCACTGTCGGCGGTGGCCGCCGAGGTGACCGAGGACGAGGCACTGGCCGCCCTGAATGAGATGGCCGCGCGTGACATCGTCAGGCCCACGTCCACGGGGCGGTTGCGGTTCAGGCATCCGCTGGTGCGCCGGGCCACCTACGACTCCGCGGCGGCTGGCTGGCGGCTTGGCGCGCACGCGCGGATCGCTGCGCACCTCGCTGAGGTCAGTGCGCCCGCGGCCCGGCGGGCGCACCACGTGGAGAGGTCAGCGCCCTTCGGTGACCAGGCGGCCATCGCCACATTGCTCGAGGCGGCCCGTGAGGTAACAGCGCAGGCGCCCGCCACCGCGGCGCACTGGCTGGAGGCGGCGCTGAAAATGATGCCCGCCGACACCGCCGGGCCTGGCCGCCAGCTCGAGCTGCTCCTGGAGGTGGCCAGGCTCCGGGCGGTCAGCGGCCAGCTGGTGGAGGGCCGTGAGGCAGCACGTGAGGCGCTGCGCCGCCTGCCGCTCGGCGACTACGCCCGGCGGGCACTGGCGGCACGGTTCTGCGCTCTGATGGAGCGGCAGCTTGACCGGCCTCATGAGGCCCGCGTGGTCCTGCTTGGTGAGCTGCGCCGGATCCCGGACCCGCAGTCGCCTGCGGCCGTGCCGCTACGGACACGGCTGGTGGCCGAGAGCCTGATGCGCGGAGATATCCGTGCCGCTCAAGCGGTCCTGGACCTCATCCCGGAAAGCGCGGAGGCCCTTGAGCCCAGTGTCGCGGTCGCGATCGCGGCGCTGCGGCCGCTGCCCGCCTACACCTTGGGCCGGATCGCCGACGCAGCCCGTTTCATCGAGGCGGCCAGCCAGCTGGTCGCCGCGGCGCCTGACGACCATCTCGCCGGATGGCTCGACGCGATTGCCTGGCTGTGCTGGACCGAGACGGTGATGGGCCGGTACGGCAGCGCGCTGGCCCATTTCGAGCGCGTCGTCGCCATCGCCCGCTCCACCGGGCAGGGCTACATCATCAGCAACCTGCTGGCCGGCCAGGCTCAGGTGCAGACCATGCTCGGCCGGCTGGCCGAGGCGACCGCCGCCGCGGAAGAAGCTGTGGAGGTGGCCCGGCTGCTCGGCTCCGGTCACCAGCTCGTTTTCGCGCTCACCCAGCAATGCCTGGCGGCGAGCTGGTCCGGCGAGGATCAGGCCGCCGTGCGGCTCGGTGAGCGGGCCGCGCGCACCGGCCAGGGCAACGGCGAATGGTCAGGCGCGCAGGCGCAGTACGCCCTGGCGGTCGCGCTGATCAACGCGGGGCGCCGTGAGGCCGGCCGCGATGCCATGGTGCGGGCGTGCAACAACTTCGACCGGCCCATCCTCGATCAGCGCAGCCTCCTGTCGGCCTGCGAGATGATGGCCTCTATGGAGGCCGACGGTGGCCACCCTGATGAAGCCAGCCGCTGGGCCGACCGGGCCGGCAAGGTCGCGCGCCCAGACGCCGCGCACCCAGGCCAGGAGGCCAGCGCCACGCTCGCCCGGGCGCACGCGCTGCGCGGCACGCAGCCTGGTGCCGCCGCCGCCGCGGCGGCCGAGGCGGCACAGCTTTTTGACGCGGTCGGCCTGCTCATTGATGCGGGCCGCGCCCGGCTGTGCGCCGGCCTGGCCTGGGCCGCAGCCGACGATGGCAGCCAGGCACGCGCGGAACTCGCCGCGGCGGCGGAAATCTTCGCCGCGTGCGGCGCACGCTCACGGCACGCCGCCACGGTGCGCGAACAGCGCAGGCTCGGCGTCCGGGTCGCCCTCCCGGCCGCCGCAGGCCGGGGCGCCGGGCCGCACGGCCTCACCGAACGGGAACTGGACGTGATCAGGCTGGTCAGCGAGGGCTACACCAACCACCAGATCTCCGAATCGCTCTTCGTCAGCGTCCGGACCGTGGAAACCCACCTATCTCACATCTTCACCAAGCTCGGCGTCACGACGCGGACCGGGATCCTGAAAGCGATCAGCGGGGGCTCGTAGGCCGGCGCACGCGCTTGCCGCCATTGTCCGCTGTGGACCGGGTTTCGCCGTTAAGTCAGGGTTTACCACGATGCGCCGGGCCCGCATGAGCCTGCATCGTGGACACAGCAGCGGCGAAGCCCGTGGGAGGACCGATGACAAGCCATATCCCGCGATACACGCTTGATGGGGTGACGGATGCCGAAATGTCCCTGCATCCCTTCGCGACGGACGACGGGCTGGGGCTCGACCTGACGCGGTTCCGCCGCGCCGAATGTGACGACGTCGTCCTGGTCGTTCACGGCCTGACTTCCTCCAGCGACCTGTTCATCATGCCCGAGCACCGCAACCTGGTCAGCTACCTGCTAGACGACGGATTCACCGACGTCTGGGCCCTTGACTTCCGCATGAGCAACCGTTTCCCCTACGACAGCGAGACCCACCGGTACACCCTGGACGACATCGCCGACTACGACCATCCGGCCGCGATCCGCGAGCTCCGCGCGCATATCGGGGACCGCCGGGTGCATGTCGTCGCCCACTGCCTCGGCTCGCTATCGTTCATGATGAGCCTGTTCGGCGGCAGGCTACCCGGCATTGCCAGCGTGACCTGCAACAGCGTCGCGCTGACCCCGCGCGTGCCGGCCTGGTCACGAGTGAAGCTGAGCTACGGTTCGCGGCTGTTCGACTACCTCTTCGGCATCTCGTCCCTGGATCCCCGTTTCGCCCGCAGCCCAAGGCTGACCCGCGAATGGGCGCTCGCCCGCCTGGTGTCGCTGGCCCACCGCGAATGCGACGTGAGCGCGTGCCAGATGCTCAGCTTCATGTGGGGCAGCGGCCACCCGGCCATGTACGAGCACGCCAATCTGCTGCCGGTCACGCATGAGCGGATGGCCGACCTCTGCGGCGCCTGCGGGATGTACTACTACCGGCACGTCAGCAAGATGGTGCGGGCCGGGCACGCGGTGAAATGCGATCCCGGCGACAGGCGGCACAGCGGTCTGCCCGATGACTACCTGGCTGATGCGGCCAAGGTGACGACGCCGATCCTGCTGCTGACCGGTGACCGCAACCGCGTCTTCACCGATTCGAACATCGTCTGCCATCAGGTGCTCTCGGATATCGCGCCCGGCCGGTCCGAACTCGAGATCATTCCCGGTTACGGTCACCTGGACACGATCATTGGGCGCAGCGCCCACCTGGACGTGTTCCCCCGGATAAGCGACTTCCTGAAGCGGCAGGCGGCCTGACATGGCGAGCGCTGCGCCGGCCTCGGCTCCCGAGCACGCCGACGCGGTCGTGATCGGGTCGGGCTTCGGCGGATCGGTGGCCGCCTACCGGCTGGCCGAGGCAGGCCTGTCGGTCATACTGCTCGAGCGCGGCCGAGCGTATCCACCGGCCAGCTTCCCGCGTACGCCTGCGCAGATGAGCCGGGCGTTCTGGGACCCGGGCGCCGGGCTTTACGGCATGTTCGACATCTGGCGCTTCACCGGCTGCGATTCGGTGGTATCCAGCGGCCTGGGCGGCGGCTCCCTCATCTACGCGAATGTGCTGCTGCGCAAGGACGAGCACTGGTTTGTCCAGGACGATCCCCTCCCGAACGGCGGATACGAGTCCTGGCCGGTGACACGGGCCGATCTCGACCCGCACTATGACGAGGTCGAGCGCATGCTCGGCGCCACGCCTTACCCGCTGGACGCGCCGGCGTACGCGGCGACACCCAAGACGCACGCGATGCAGGATGCCGCGGCGGAACTCGGCCTGGACTGGCAGCTACCCCCGCTCGCGGTCAGTTTCGCGCCGGCCCCCGGTGCCGCACCGGGCATCGGGCTGCCGATCGCGGACCCGGACTACGGCAACATCCACGGTGCGCCGCGCAGCACGTGCCGCCTGTGCGGCGAGTGCAACATCGGCTGCAACTCCGGCGCCAAGAACAGCCTGGACTACACCTACCTCTCCGCCGCCCGGCACCACGGCGCAGACCTGCGTACCGGCCACGAGGTACGGGCCATCCGTCCCCGGCCAACCAGTGGGTACGAAGTCGACTACGTCCGGCACGACCTGCAGGACGAGGGCGGGGTACCCGGAGCAGCCGGCCCGCTACAGATGATCGTTTGTGACCGCCTCGTGCTGGCCGCAGGCACCTACGGCACCGCCTATCTGCTCTTGCGCAACCGTCCGTATTTCCCCGGCCTCAGCGCGGCCCTGGGCAGCCGCTTCAGCGGCAACGGGGACGTGCTGGGCTTCCTGGCCCACGCGAAGGACCGCTCCCGCGCCCGGCCGCTCGACGCCAGTCGCGGGCCCGTGATCACCAGCGCCATCCGGCTGAACGACACGCATGACGGCCCCGCAGGAACGGGCCGTGGCGCCTATATCGAGGACGGCGGGTACCCGGCCTTCGTCGACTGGCTGCTGGAGGCGGCGGACATGCCAGGAGATACGCGGCGGCTCGCGCAGTTCATGCTCGAGCGCTTCCGGGCCATCGTGCGGCACGCGCCGGATACCGGCATGTCCCGGGAGATCTCAGCGCTCATCGGCACGGATGCGCTATCGGTCAGCACGCTGCCATTGCTCGGCATGGGCCGGGACGTCCCCGATGGTGTCCTGCGGCTGCGCGGCGACCGGCTGGATCTGGCGTGGACCACGGCCACCAGCGAGGCGTACTTCGAGCGGGTACTCGCGACCATGCGACGCGTCGCGGCCGTGCTCGGCGGGCGATGCGTGGACAACCCGATGTGGCTGCGCAAGCGGATCATCACCGTGCACCCGGTCGGCGGCGCCCCGATGGGCCGCGATCCGGGCGTAGGGGTGTGCGACTCCTATGGCCAGGTGTTCGGGTACCCGGGGCTCTACATCGCGGACGGCGCCGTGCTGCCGGGGCCGGTCGGCGCCAACCCATCGCTGACGATCGCCGCACTGGCGGATCGCATGTGCACCCGGCTGCTGGAGGACCCGCCAGCCACGACGGCCGGGGGAGCCGATCCGGCGCGCGCCGGATCGGCGGCGGTGCGCGGGGAGCCCAGCGCGCCGGCGAGCCGCCCGGACGGCACGTCGCTGTCGTTCACCGAGGAAATGAGGGGGACCTGTGCCCCCGGTGTGAGCAACGGCCGACCCGGTGCGGCGGGTTTGGCGCAGCAGGAGCCGCTGGGTTTCCGGCTCACGATCACTGCGGACGATGTGGAGCGTTTCCTGGATGATCCCGAGCACTCCGCCCGGGCTGAGGGATGGATTGATGCCGCAAGCTTCGGGGGCCGGTGTCATGTCCAGCGGGGCTGGTTCAATCTCTTCGCGCCCGCCGGTGCGCCGGACCGCCGCATCATGCGGTACCGGCTGCAGTTCGCGGACGCTGTGGGCCAGCCCCGCACCCTCAGCGGCTGGAAGAACATCTGGCATGGTGAGCCAACCCGGATCTGGCTGGACACGTCAACCCTGTACTTCCGGTTGCTGGAAGGCCATGTGGCCGCGGACGAGGACGAAGGGGCCCGCATCCTGGCCGCGGGTACCCTGCACCTGCACCTGGCCGACTTCGCGCGGCAGCTCACCACCTTCCGCGCGGAGGGGCCGCACCCCGTTGCCTCGCTGGAGCGGTTCGGCCGGTTCTTCGCCGGCCAGCTGTGGGACGTTTACGGGCCGCGGCGCAGCGACGCCTCAGCCAGTGGGCCGGCACCTGAAGATGCAGGGGCCGCCATCCCCCCGGCCGCGCCCGCCCGGCAAGATCAGCTCCCGGGCTGATGCCAGCGCGCAGCAGGCGCACCTGAGGCCGGGCGGCGAAGGCCGGGCCGGGCGGTGCCGAGCCCCGATCTCTTCCGTTGCCGGGGCGGCACCGGCATGCTGAAGGCAACGCCGCCGCCGGACTGAAGCCGACGGCGCGAACGTGGCAAGGGACAATCTTGAAGTACACCGTGCGAACGGCCGATGGCAGGCGACTTTCCACCCAGGTGTACGGCGATCGCGACGGCAGACCCGTCTTCCTCCTGCATGGAACTCCGGGAAGCCGGTTAGGCCCCCACCCACGGTCTGCTGTCTTACACCGGCTGGGTGTCCAGCTGATCTCCTTTGACCGGCCGGGTTATGGGGAATCGGACCGCATGGCGGGTCGGAGGGTCGCGGACGTGGCCGCCGATGTGCTGGCTATCGCGGATGCCTACGGCGTCGGCAAATTCTCGGTCGTCGGCCGATCGGGCGGTGGCCCCCACGCTCTCGCGTGCGCCGCCCTGCTGCCCGAGCGCACGACGAAGGCGGCCGTGCTGGTGGGGCTGGCCCCGCACGGTGCCGACGGGCTGGACTGGTTCGACGGAATGGCCCAGTCGAATGTCATCGAGTTCACGGCGGCGGCCAGCAGCTACGCGGACATAGTCGCCCACACCAGGGCGGTCGCCACCGCGGTCAGAGCCAACCCGGCCAGCCTGATCGCCAGGCTTCAGGCCGAGTTGCCCGACCCGGACAGGCGGGTGGTAGCGGACCGGGGCATCCGGTCGATGTTGATCGAGACCTACGCCGAGGCGTTGCGGACATCGGACTATGGCTGGATCGACGATGCGGTGGCGTTCTGCTCGCCGTGGGGGTTTGACCCGGCCACCGTCACGGTGCCCGTCCTGCTCTGGCACGGCGCGAGCGATGTGTTCTCCCCGGCCAGCCACGCCAGGTGGCTCGCCGAGCGGATCCCCAGCGCGGCCGTGGTGGTTCAGGCCGGGGCCGCCCATTTCGGCGCGCTTGACGTGCTCCCGGACATCCTTCGGTGGTTGTCCGCCGGCCGGCCCGATGATCGCGGGCTGGCGGCCAGCATAAGCTCGCCGGTCTCTAGATCTGCTGCGGTTCCAGATCGCGGTTGATCCGCTGCCATTTGTGCAGTTGCGCGGCGTCCGGGTGGCCCGCGCCCAGGATGCGGCTGAAGTCACCGATGATCCGTGTCCTTAGTTCATCGGCGTCTTCTTCCCGTCCTTCCTGGCGCAGGGTGACGGCGAGGTTGGCCTCGCAGACCAGGGTGTCCGGGTGGTCCGGGCCCAGCGTTTCGCGCAGCAGTGAAATCGTCTGGCGCTCCAGCGCTTCGGCCTCGTCGAGATCCCCGCGGTCGCCGCGGCAGTTGGCCAGGTTGACCGCGCAGGACAGGGTCAGCGGGTGGCTGGCGCCGAGCTTTCGCTGCATCCGCCGCAGCGTGTCATCGGTCAGCGCCAGCGCCTCGGGGAGCCGGCCGAGGCACCGCAGGTAGCACGCCAGGTTGTTGGTGGCGGCCATGGTGTTCGGGTGATCATCGCCCAGGGTGGCCTGATGAGCGGCCTTGACCCCGGTCACCAGGTCCAGCGCGCTGGGCATGTCATCGACCGCCGCGTAGTCGCACGCCAGGTTCAGCGCGCAGGACTGCGCGTCCGGCGCGTCGCTGCCGTAGCGGCGCTTGTACCGCTCATAGGTGTCCTGGGCCAGGTTCATCGCCTCGGCCTGCTCCCCGGCCTTGCGCAGCGAGACGGCCAGGCTGGTGGCGGCGCGCAAGGTGTCGGTCATGTCGTCACCGAGCACCTCCCGGTATTTCTCCCAGGTCTCACGGAGCAGATCCACCGACTCCCGGAACGCGCCCGCGGCCCGCATGTCATGGGCCAGACTGGCCGCCGACAGGAGCGTGTAGGGGTGGTCACGGCCCAGCACCTGCCGCTGGCGGTCCAGCGTCTCCTCTTCGAGGCGGCGCGCACCGAAACAGTCACCGACCAGCCGCAGCGAGCTGGCCAGGTTATGCGCGGCGATCATGCTCCGCGGGTAATCCTCGCCGAACTGCTCCTTGAAACTGTCATAGGTTTCCTGATCCAGGACCAGCGCCTCCTGGAAGTCGCCGAGCGCGCGCAGGTCGGCGCCCAGCCCGTTCGCGGTGATCAGGGCGTGCGGGTGATCAGCCCCGAACACCGCGCGCTGCCGTTCCAGGACATAGGTGTCCAGGTCGCGCGCGTCGCTGAAGCGGCCCTGGGATCGCAGCACGTTGGCGATCTGGAATTGCAGATGCAGGGTCTGCTGGTGATCGGGCCCGAGCTGGTGGGCCCACAGATTCTCCAGGCGCCTGGCCAGGTTCAGGCCCGACTCGAACTCCCCGTGCTTCCACTGGTAGCGCACCCAGTCGATGAGCAGCTGACGGGTCCGCGGGTCATCGCACTCGTCGGCCTGGGACGGCCCCAGATGAGGCCAGATGATGTCGTAGGTGGACCAGTTCGCCGGGTCGTCCGTCTCGCCCTGCCGGGGCCGGGCGCCGGCCAGGATCTTATGCACCTCATGCCGGGCATCCTCCTGCTCCTTCCCGCTCATCTGAGACCGGATCACCGCCTGGACCAGCCGGTGGATCTGCAGCGAGCTGCTGGCCTGGTCCACCTTGACCAGGGCGAACCGGCTGATATCCCTGATCACCCGGCCGAGCATCAGCTTCTCGCTCAATGTCTCGTCGAACGGCAGCAGGGACTCGTTCATCTCGTCGCTGTAGAGCAAGTCCATGGAGATGGGCCCGGCCGAGAAGAACGCGCACAGCTGCAGCAGGCGCACGGCCGCCGGCGATCGCCTTTTGAGGCGTTCGAAGGACAGGTTCCAGGTGGCCACGACCGGCATCGGGTAGTCCGGCGGCTGGTTCAGCGCCAGGATCCGGGTGGACTGCGTCATTAGTTGCTCGACATAGGCCCGCGCGGGCATCCCGGTCTGCTCCAGCCACGCGCTGGCCTGCTCGACGGCCAGCGGCAGATGTCCCAGGGCGTCGGCGACTCTCTTCGCGTCCGCCATGTCCAGATCGGGGACGTGCCGCAACAGGTGCGCCACGCTTTCGTCCCCGGTGAAGACGTCCACCTCGAGAGGCTCGGCGGAGTGCGACCACGCTTGGTTCCGGGAAGTGATGAGCACGTGGCCCGCGCCGGTCGGCAGGTACGGCTCGAGCTGCTTAGGGTCGTCGGCATTGTCGAAGATGAGCAGCCAGTGCGGGGTGGAGTCGCGGCGCAGTTCCTCCAGGGCTGCCTCCGCCGCCTCGGCTACGTTGTCGCCCACCTTGAGTCCCATCTTCCGGGCCAGGTCCGCGAGCGCCCCGCTTGTCTCCTCGGCTCGCTCGGACGGCACCCACCAGACCAGGTCGTAGTCCGCCATGAAGCGATGCGCGTACTCGAGCGCGAGCTGGGTCTTGCCGACGCCGCCCAGGCCGTACAGCGCCTGCGCGACGACGACCGTCATGCCCCAGCCGGCGAGCTTGTCGCGCAGCAGTTCCAGCGTCGCGCCGCGCCCGGTGAAGTCGGCGTTCCTGCCCGGGACATTCCAGATCGGCGGGATCGTGCCCGGGAACCGGGGTTCCTCGGCCTGCGCTCCCATCCCCCCAGAAGGCTGCGCGGCCCGGTCCAGCGCCCGCAGCAGCCTCGCGGTCGCCTGGGCCGCGTCCATCCGCGCCAGATCGATGATGGGATGGTCGGTGAACGGCTCGGAGATCCTGACGTCGCTGACCCTGACCGGGACCAGCTGGCGGTGCGTGCCGGCCGCGTCGGCGGCCGACAAGGTCTTCCAGATGGATCTGGCGTCGGGCGAATTCAGATATGCGGACGAAAGCACCGCGATGGCTCGGGGCGCGACCTGAAGCTCGCGTTCGGCCTGGATGCTGCCGCGAACGTCGCCCGTGCTCGTGGCCGCCGTCGTCACCGTGCTGCGCGGCAGGACCCGGAAGCCCGCGCGGGTCAGCACGGCCTCGATCCAGTCGGCCCACATGCGGTCTTCCGGCACGTAGCTCAGGTAGACCTGCGGGGAGGATGCGGGCTGCCGGCGGGCGAAGGCCTCCTTGTACAGCAACCGGAGGTCCTCGGCTATCGGTGGCATGGCTGTGATCTGCCCCTCGGTCACCGAGTCGGTAATCCGCTCGAACGAGGACAGCAGCGACGCTGGCGACCCGGGATCGTCGCCGAAGGTCGCCAGGGTCTCCTCGAAGGCGTAGAAGGGCTTGTACGGCACTTCGACCGAGGCCCAGTACAGCGCCGAGCTCTCCGGGCTCATCCCCGCCGGGAAGCCCTCGAACTTCATCCGGGCCAGAGCGCGGCCGATGTCGAGCTTCTCCTTCTCCCCGTCCTCGATGCGCATCGGCACGGGCAGCACCCGGATATTGCGATCCCGGTACCGCCCGCTGATCTGGCGGGCCACGTCGGCGGCACCCTCGATGCTCTGATCACTGAGCGTAAAACAGACGGCCAGGACGTCCGGCAGTTCGATCGTGCAGATGTCCGCTACGTCGCTCAGCCCGGTGCGGCTGTCTATCAGCACGTAGTCGTATTTCCGCTTCATGTCATCTCGCATCGCGCGGAAAAACCGGCCGCCGCCGAGCCGGTCATAAAAGTTGTCCCAGTCTAAGGAGCAGACCGCCGCAGAATAGTCACGGTTCTGCCGGCCAGCCGACAGAAAGTCCAGCTTGCCGCCATCGGGAAAGACCCACTCCAGCGAGACCGCATGCCGCTCGACGTGTGCGTATTCCAAGTGCCAGTCATCGTCGCGCTGTGCCGGATCCACCGCTGCCGACGCGTAGTCATTGATGATCTCGATCACGCCTGGGGTAGCGCTGACCGTCGATTCGTCCAGGAAAGGATGAAAGAACTTGTGCAATCCCGGTGATTCCAGATCCCAGTCAACGGACAGGACCCGGTTTCCGTTGCTCGCGAGGATCCAGGCGACATTGGCGAGCGCCATCGTGCGGCCTGTGCCGCCCTTGTAGGAGTAGAACGTAATAATCTGGCCCTGGCTCGATTCGCTCATCGGGCATCTCCGGAATCCTTGGGGTCGGCTCTCCTCAGCCGCGGGCGCTCAATGACGGGACCTGCGGGTGGATGGGCGGTAGCTTCCTTGCGAAATCTCTTCATCATGATCATTGTCATCTCGGGCAGGATCTGGCCGAACTCCTGGAGGGTCGGGATACCGTTCGCGGCCATCTGGCAGCGTCTCGGCACGCTGGCGAGCTTATGGCCCAGGTGCTGGCGCAGCTTCTCGCGAAGATCGTCTCTGGCGTCATGCATCCCCAGGTCCTGGGAATTCCAGGGAATGAGCACGCTGACCCAGGACTCCTTGACCTGATCCAGGCGGCTCAACTGCTCCTGATGCTTGGCCGATACACTCACCCAGGCATCCACGAGGCACAGGCTCGGCGGGACCGGGTGCCCATTAATGCCCCAATTCGCCATGCCATCCTCAAACGCTCCCACCTGCGGCGTGCAGTCAAGGCACTTCTTCGCTAGTTCAACGGCATAGTCGGCGACCGGCTGGGTGTAATCCGGCCGGTACGGGCTCCAGGTGTGCGGCGTAGCACCGTAGTAGTCACTGGCCCGGCCCGGCGGCAGCGTCGAGATGTCGTGTGCCAGCACCGCGATCTCTAGCTGACCTTCCGCGGTCCTGCTTACGCTGGCTGGGCCGAAGGCGCTCGGAAGCGACTCAAAATCCGCCTGCGGCATCCCGTCAACAACATTCTCGTCAACAAAGGCGACGCTCTCATCCCCCACCGCGATGATCCGTTCGGCGAGCCTGTGGACGGCCCGCTGATAGTCCGCACGATAATTCTGCAGCTTCATGATCCCGTAGAAACCGTCGGTGCAGTAACGCTCACCCAGGAAGTTGTGGTCGAATTGCACGGACTGTGCGACATGAGGGAGCTTGTCCCGCTCAATCCTGGTCCAGAGCGCTGGCACAACGGCGTCGACTACCTGGCTGCCCTGAGCTTTGTGGGTGATTTCGCGACGCGCGAAGGCGAACCATTCCCGGCCGCAATTGTCACTTTCGAAGTACCGCCGGGAGTAAAGCGGCACGAAGACGCGGCATCTCGCGAGTGCCGTGGTGAGCTCCGGCGACCACTCGGTACCGACCTTATTCTCCCGGTCCATGAATCCAGCTTCATCAGGTCGGGCGTCCGTCATTTGCAGGATGGCACCACATAGATCTTTGTACAGCTTGAAGACCCAGCGATCCGGGTCATCGCGGTCGGACGGATCTCGTTTAGGCGTCCGAGCATAGCTCAAGAAGAAGTATGGTCTGTCGTCGCGCCCTGAACCCATCGGCGCCTTTCCCCCTATCACGCCGCGCGCCAGCCCCAGCAGTCCCCGCAGTGAGGCTCGAACCCATTTATCACTCGAAGCGCCCAGGAGGAAATGATGATATAGGAGATCTTAGTAGGTGACTAGGGGCACCGTCACGCCGCGTGGCGTCATCTGCCGCGCGGTGATCTTCCCAGGCGGGCGCGGCCGAAGCGCGGGCAGTCCCCGCCTCGGGACACACTCCGTGCTGGCTGACCCGCTACAGGCAGGCCGAATGGCCCATCTCATCGACGAACCACGTCCCGAGCGGCGTCAACGAGCCAGAACTGGCCAGGGTGTCGATCGCGTCGCGGGTGTGAGCGCGCCAATGCACGAATCGCTTCCCGGCCTCCTCGGCTGCCGGGCCGGCCGTAATGTTCTGACGTGCGCGCCAGAAGTCAGTAACCGCCAGGTGCGAATAGGCGCCTTGCAAAAGTTTTTCGAGCGAGCCTTTGCCCTCTCCCCACGGGGCATGGAAGAGGCGGTCGTCGGCCTGGTCATAGAGGTCATAGAGATCGAGAATCGCGCCGAGTTTCACGTGCTGGAACTCGTGGATGAGCAGCAAGGCCAGGTCTACCGGATCAGCGGGCAGCGCCGCCGCGACGGCACCGAACGCGTCCCGGGCGGCCCCGCTGACGTCGCGGTCCTCCTGGGGAGCGGCCAGGGGGGCCAGCGTGGTCAGGCCGGCCGCCAGCGCCGGGGCGAATGCTGCGTGTTCCCGCCCGATTTCCTGCCACGCATCCTGAAAATGCCGCTGCCACTGGGCAAACTCAGCATCGGTAAGCCGTGGCCCCGCTCGCCATTGGTAGCAGTCGCGGTACGGGTCGGTGTCGTCGAGGGTGACGCAGATGCCCGGTGCCCTGAGCCTGCGCACCGGCTGCCAGTCGGCGGATCTGCCGTCCCC
Organism: Streptosporangiaceae bacterium; assembly: GCA_033854735.1. Classification (GTDB taxonomy): domain Bacteria; phylum Actinomycetota; class Actinomycetes; order Streptosporangiales; family Streptosporangiaceae; genus JAWWPY01. The sequence continues at coordinate 21,480 of JAWWPY010000253.1, forward strand.
GGCGGGGGCGACAGCACAGGCCCCGCCACTGACCAGGTCGGTGAGGGCCATCGTCCAGCAGCTTTCGCCGATCCGGATGGAGACCATATCCGCGGTAACGGCAACGGTCGCTTCGGGCTCTCCGGGTGGCGAGGGCGCTTCGTCCGGGCGGCCTGCTCGGCCCGGACTGGCGGCCTGGCCTGGTCTGACGGCCAGGCGGCCCAGCGTGGGCAGATGTACTGCGCCATCCATGAGGGGGATCCTGACGGTGGCGCTGGCCCCAGCCGCAGCGGCGGCGGCGGCGGCGATAGCACCGAGGTGGCCGAGGTTGGCGGCCAGCCCACGGGGGTCCCGGGCCTGATCCTCGTCACCCGGCCAGGTCGAGGCCGGTCTCAGTTGTTCCTGGCAGCGCATGGCCCAGACGCGAATGTAGGGATGGCCCAGGATGGCGCCCAGGGCTTTCGGCTGCTCGCGGTCGAGTGTGGTCAGCAATGACCAGGCGGCCTGTAGCTGCCTCTTGACCGCCGCTGAGACTTCCGGCGCGACGGTGGCGGCCTGGTAGACCGCGCCCAGCAAAGCGCGGACCAGGCTGCGCTGAGCTTCGATGAGCTGCGTCACGGCCGCGGCGTCGCCGAGACCCGCGGCCAGCGCCTGGAAGTCGTGGCCGCTCAGCACGTGGGTCGGCCTTCCCCGCACGCCCGCGGGTTCCTCCGGCACGTGACTGCTGATGTGGGAGATCAGCTTCAGCAGGTCAGCGCAGTAGACCGACGGGTTGGCGAAGCCGTTAGCGGCCCGGTGCCGGTGGGTGTAGAGACCGCCCCCACAGCTGGTGACAACCGGGCATTCCTGGCAGGTCTGGCACAGCCCGGCCATTCCCTGCTGGCGGGCGAGGATGCCGGGATGCTGGGCGACGACGTCCAGGGCGTGCTCAAAGACGTTGGTCCCGGTTTCCGGCGCACCATCGAACGCCGCTTTCAGCGAGTCCACCTGTTCGTAGCTGCCGTCGGTTTCGATGACCGCGAGACCAATGGGCTCGAGCCCCAGTGCCTCGGTGAAGCTTTCCCGGCCACGCAAGGTAGAGACGATCGAATCGAAGGTCCGGATTCGGGCCGGGCGTCCCTCCGCGATCCAGCGGTCGTAAATAGCGATCAGCCAGTCGGCGTACTCGCTGTCTGCGGCCCGGGTACGGGGGGGCCGGTGGTCCCAGGTGGCGTGCGGCAGGAGAAAGTCGACCCGGGGAGGATGCAGGTCCATCAGGGACCGATAGACCACCAGCGGATCGTTGGTGATGTCGATCGTGCATAGCAGTCCCGCATAAAGATCCCGGAAACGCCCAGTGCGCAGCAGCGTGATGGCCCGGATCACCTTCTCGTAGCTGCTGCGCCCGTCCGCGTACCGGCGGTGACGGTCGTTGGCGGCCCGGTCACCGTCGATGGAGATGCCGACCTTGATGCCGTGCTCGGCGAAAAGGTCGCAGAAGCCCTCGTCCAGCAGGACACCGTTCGTGTGAATCCGCAGGTCAAGGTGGCAGACACCGCGCAGCGCCGCATAAAGCTCCGTGGCCACCCGCCGCAGCCGTGCCCGGCCAGCGAGCAGAGGCTCTCCGCCATGCAGGACAACCTGCACAGTGCCTAGTCCGTGCGCAGTCGCATGGTCAGCTATGCGCTGCGCCGTCTGCGATATCACCGCATCAGAGATGGCCATGGGGCGGCCACGCCAGCTCTGGTCGGCGGCCTCATAGACATAACAGTGATCACATGCGAGATCGCAGCGGCTGTGCACCTTCAGCACGAACTGGCTGAGCGGCACCAGGACAGGCTGACGGAGTGGAACGGACGGCCTGCTCACGTCAGGCCTGCCGGCTCAGATAGCGGAGCCGAATTTTGCGCCGGGCGCCGGAATTGTCTGTGGGGCCGGTATAACGCGGCCAAGCGTCTCATCTGTGGTCACAGTGCTCAGGGTTGCCATCGCTGCAAGCGGTACATCACGGAGATCTGCCAGCTTAGACGGAACATTCGTTTTCATGACCTCAGTGATTTGCATAGCCCTGCCAATCAATTCGAGCCGGCGGCCTCATGGCCGACGGCGGTGGGTCCCTGTGTGTGTTCTGCCCCAAGCGCTCTGGCTACTTCGAACACGAGTAGTAGCCGGAACGTTGTACTACTACTACCCTGAGTTACGAAGGTCTACCCTTAGCCGCGCCGCTACCGGCTCATCTTCGGCCCCTTGCGCGCGACGCCGGGCTGCGTCGACGTCACAGCGGAGGCCTGCTTCGCGACTTTGACGTGATTTAAGCGACACTAACCCCGCGCTCGCCGCGCGGTCACGGACCCCTCGAATGGGGGGCCTAATGTCGTTCACGGTCAGCATAGTAGCGGTACCTCAGGCCACTATACGATCCGAACGATTGAATCGAGTCCTGGGCGTGACGAGCACGCCTCCGACCTGTTACAGAGCCTGATCAGCTTACAGGGGCCAGATCAGCGAGGAATACACCCCGGACCGCTAGCACGGGAACGAGTGGTCCGCCTGCCCAGTTCTGCGGCGGTGACTGGCGCGCGTACCGGCGTACTTCGAACGCGGGCAGTAGCCGGAACGTTGTACTACCACTACCTTGAGTGATGAAAATGTACGGTCAGCCGCACAGCGTGCCCAGTGCCGTTCATGGCGAGGGCTAGGCGGTCGCAGGGTTCTGTGACAGCTTGGGTAAACGAAGGCATGCTTGGTTGTTTCGCGCTGGAGGGCATGTTTTCTGGTTAGTGTCACGGGCGCGGATGGGAACGCCGTGATCAGGGCTCGGCTCGCCGGGGTCCGCTTAAGCTGGCGGGCCGCGTGGGTGGTGCCGGCAATCCTCGCTGCCGCTGTGACTGGATACCTCGCCTGGGGGGCGTGGGTTTCCGCTGCTGACAGCCGGTGGCTCTCGGTGAGCCACGTGTGGTGGCGGGCCTGGCTCAGGCCGGGGAACCTGCACGCGCCGCTGGCCTTGGTGGCACTGTGGCTGGTGGCGCTGCTGTGTTACTGGTGGCCGCGCCGGCTGCAGCCGCAGGCGGCCGGGCTGGCCATTGTCGCGGTGATGGTCGTGGTCGGGGGGGTGCTCACGAGTGCCTCACTGGCGCCATGCCGTAACGGCCAGACCGGGGGGATCGTAGCGGGCTGGGTGCTCGACCTGTACGTGGGAAATCCGCCCCCGTTTCCCTTGGGGGCATGCCGCGAGCCGCTCCCGCTGGCCTACCAGTTCGGCAGTCCCATTTCCCTGGGGGCGACGCTGGCCGGGGCGCTGGCCGCGGCGGCGGTGCTGTGGCAGCAGCCGCTGGGCCGCCTGCGGGCCCGGCTGGTGCGGGACGCGACGGTCCTCACCGGTCTGGACACGCTGACGATGCCCCTGCTGCAGCGGCTGGCGCAAACCCGCCGCCGGGGCAGCATCGTGGTCATCGAGCCTGACGGCAGCCATCCGATGCTGGACGAGGCGCGCGGCACCGGCGCGCGGGTGATGATCGCCGACCCCACCTCCCCGAGGGTGCTACTCCCGGTTCTCGCAGGCCGCCGCGGATGCGCCCTGAGCTATCTCTACGCGCTGCGCCAGGACGTCTCGGAGAACGAGGCGATCCTCGCCGCCGCGGGCGGCATACTGCGCCGCTACCGTCCCGATCCCGAGCGGCAGCCGCACCTCGTCGCGCGCATCGATGACCCCCGGCACGCCGATCACTGGCGGGGCCGCCACAGCGGCACGTCCAGCCTGTGGTTCGAGGACGCGCTGAGCCCGCAGGAGTCGACCGCCTGCGCGCTGGTCAACCAGATCTTCTGCGCCGGAACGCGGCACTTGCTGCTGTGCGGCGACAGCACCCTGGCGCTGGCCATCCTCCTGGAACTCGCCCGCCGCTCCTGGGAGCGGCGCGAACTGGCCCAGGCCGCGGCCGCCGGCCATGCGGCGCACCCCGCCGCCGTGCACCCGGATCCCGCCGGCCTGGATGAGACCGGCCGGCCGGTACTGGCCCCGCATCCGGTGCAGCGGGTGGTGCTGCTGGACCGGCGGGCCGAAGACCTGCGGCGTGAGTACCGGGCGACATCCCCCCAATCGGTCGTCGCGGCCGCACCGCACGTGCACGCGGAGCCGGGCCCATGGAGGGAACGGCTTCTCGCCATGCTGGATGACATGCCCCCGGCCGAGGCGAACGAGACGGCTGTGGTCGTCGCCGACGCCCGGACCGAGGGCGCCATGCACGAGGCCGGGCGCGTGGCACGGCTTCATGCGGGTATCCCATTGTTCGTGCTCACATCGGACGGGGCAGGCATGAGCAACGCGATCTTCGCCCGGTTGCAGCCTTTTCAGCGCGCTCTGCTGGTGGACGGCGAGGCGCCTGAGGACACCTGGACCAGGGTCGCCCGGCACTGGCACGAGTGCTTCCGCCTCAGCCACCCGGCCGTGCCCGGTGACCCGAGGACCCTGACCGGCCGGCCGTGGGCGGATCTGGATGAGTTCATCCGCCAGGACAACATTCTCCAGCTCCGCTCGGTCATGACGGCGGTGGTGACCCGTGGGCGGCACTGGGTTCCGGCCCGCGCGGTTCCGCCCGGCAGCTTCATCGAACTGAACGATCATGACCTGGAAGAAATCGCCCAGGCGGAGCACACCCGCTGGTACCAGCGGCGGCTGGCGGCCGGGTGGTCAGCAGGCGGCGCGCACAACGGCTCCGCCGCTGGCCAGGCCGGCCGCGCCCTCGTGAACAGCCGGGTGGTCCCCTGGGACGATCTTCCAGCTGGCGAACGCCGCGGCGCCACCGAGTACCTGCAGACGCAGCTGGCACAGCTAGAGGACGTGGGTTTCATGCCCGTCCTGCCGGAAGGCGGCCCACCCGGGGCGGCTGAGTTCCAGCGCGTCGGCACGGTCCAGGCGAGGCGGCTGCACGAGCCCCGCCCGTGGACCCGGCTATCCGGCGACGAACTCTACGGCGACGCAGGAGACTGGCGCGTCGTCGATTATTCCGGCGATGAGCGCACGGTCCGGGACCTGGAGTTCCAGGACAGTCACGAGTCGCTCGGCGGCGGACTCTGGCGCCGGACCGGCACGTTTCGGGCCTGGCAGGTCAGCGAGAGCCTGGTCTTGCGGACGATGGAGGGCCGGGCCGTCGCGCGGCCCGGGGACTGGGTCGTGGAGGGGCCTCGCGGCCAGCGCTGGCCCGTCACTGACGACCAGTTCCGGCGGAGCTACACACCGTGCACCGATCCGCCCGAGCCCTAGAGGCCGAGCCGCCGCGACAGGTCGGACGCGAGAATCCCCTCCGGGTCCAGTGCCGCGCGCAGCTTGCTGAATTCCTCCCGCCGCGGGTACATCTGGGCCAGCACATCAGCGGGCACCCGCGAGTCCTTGGCCAGGTAGACGCGGCCACCGGCGTTGACGACGAGCCGGTCAAGCAGGTCGAGCAGCCGGGCCAGCCCCGGCGTGCGCGCTGGGAAGTCGAGCGCCAGCGTCCAGCCAGCCAGGGGAAATGACAGCAGCCCCGGGTCACCTTCCCCGAACCGCTTGAGCACGGTCACGAATGATGGCGCGCGCCCCCGGCTGATCAGCTCGAACGACCGGCGTACGGCGGCCTCCTGGCCAAAGGGCACGACGTACTGGTACTGCCGGAAGCCACCGGGGCCGTAGACCCGGTTCCAGTTCCGGATGCCGTCCAGCGGGTGGAAGAACGCCCCGATGGTCTGCAGCTCGCCCTGGCGCTGCCGCGGCGCCTTGCGGTACCAGGCCTCGTTGGCTACGGCCACGGTGTAGCGGTTGATCAGCCCGGGCGGGAACCCGGCGGGCACGCCCAGGCGGGCCCCGGGCCGGAACGCGAACGGGTCCTCTCGGCCGGCTGACGGCAGGTCGGTGAGTTCTGCGAAATCGCCGCTGGTAATCACCGACCGGCCCAGGCTGGCGCCCCGGGCCAGGCTGTCGGACCAGGCCACCGTGTAACCGTAGGCGCGGTCATGCTCGGCCAGCACGGCCATCGTCTCGTCGATGTCGGCCGTGCGCACGGTGTCCACCCGGACCCGCGCGGTGGCGACCCGCTTGAGCTGCACCGTGGCCCGCACGATGAGCCCGGTCAGGCCCATGCCGCCGGCCGTCGCCCAGAACAACGAGGGATCGGCCTGCCTGGTCACCGTGCGCAGCTCGCCGCCGGGCAGCAGCAGATCAAACGACGGTACGTGCATGGCAAAGCTGCCCGCCACGTGGTGATTCTTGCCGTGTACATCAGCCGCGATGGCACCCCCGATGGTGACCTGCCGGGTGCCGGGAGACACGGGCACGAACCACCCGGCTGGCAGCCCCGCGACCATGAGCTGCTCCAGGCTGACGCCGGCCTCACAGATGGCCAGGCCGGTCGCCGCGTTCAGCTCGATGATCCGGTTCAGCCTGGCGGTCGAGATCACCACGCCGCCCTCGCATTGCGCGGCGTTGTTGTAGCTGCGGCCCAGGCCGCGGGCAATCACCCCGCGCGACGGGGCTGCGGAATTCAGCCACATGGCGGCGCTCTCCGCGCTCGCTGGCTCAGCCAGTTCGGCCGAGGACGGCGCGACCCGGCCCCAGCCGGTCAGCGTGACGGTGCGGCTCGGCATGAGCATTCGGCCTTTCTCAGTTTCCCGCCAGGGTCCCTCACGCTACCGCCCGGCGGCGCGGCCGGCATCGGGGGCCGCGCTCACCGCCGGGACGTAAGTGTGTGAACGGTTGCCCGGCGGGCAGTGTGTATTTCCATGTCGGCCAAAACACTCGACCGCCAACGCCGCAGCCTGGCGCCGCTGATCACCGTCACAGTCGCCGCGCTGGTCTTCACGATCCTGCTCATTCTCGTCCGCCTGCAATGGGCCCCGCTCGAGTCGGTCGACCGCGGTGGCGCAGCCCATCTCAACCGCCTGGTCGCGGGGCACAGCACACTCATCACCACGATCAAGGCGGTTACCTGGCTGGGCAGTGATGGTGTGCTGTGGACGGTGGTCGGTGCTGCGGCGATCGTCCTCGCGCTCCGAAAACGCTGGCGGCTAGCGATCTACCTGCTCATCACGGGCGCGGGCGCAATTGTTCTCGACCCGATCCTCAAGTCGCTGGTCGGCCGGCTGCGCCCAGTGGTGGCGCATCCGATCGCCCACGGAACCGGGGACAGCTTCCCGAGCGGCCACGCACTCGGCTCTATCGTCTGCTACGGGGCGATATTGCTGGTCTTCCTGCCCGCCGCCCGCGGCCGGTGGCGTACCGCATTCACCACGGTGATCGTTGCTGTCGTTGCCCTGATTGGGATCAGCCGGATCCTGCTCGGCGTCCACTACCTGTCCGACGTAGTAGGCGCGTGGGCGATCGGGATCACCTGGCTCGGCGTCACCGTATTCGCCTTCGAGCTGACCCGGCAAGCGGCCGGCCAGCCGGTGACCGATCCACTTACCGAAGGACTGGAGCCTGAGGCGCGAGCCGACCTCAAGCCGACCCAACCGGAGCCCCCTATGAACAAAGCCCCCGCCCGCCATGGCGGCACCATCGCCGCCGGAGTCCTGGTTGCCTGGGTACTGATTCTCGGCATCATCGTCGGAATCGGTGAACTGGTCACCAAACACACAAACGGCAATGTGCTGGGTGACCGGACCATCCCGCACTGGTTCGCCGCCCACCGCACGCCCAGCCTGACCCACTGGAGCCAGACCTTCTCCACCCTTGGCGCGACCACCGCCATCCTGGTCGTGGCCGTCGCCACCTGCGTCGTATTCCTGGCTCTCACCCGGCACTGGCGACCGGTCATTTTTATCGCCGTCGTCATGTTCGGGGAGCTCGCCGCGTTCCTGGCCGCCGCCGCCGTCGTCAAACGGCCCCGGCCTGATGTCCTGAACCTCGACCACCACCTGCCGACCTCGGCCTACCCGTCCGGGCACGTGGCCGCCACCTGCTGCCTCTATATCGCCCTGGCCATCCTCGTCTTCGGCCACACCCACGGCTGGTGGCGGTGGCTGTTCCTGATCCTCGCCATTGCCATGCCGATTCTCGTCGCGACCTCGCGCATGTACCGGGGCGAGCACCACCCGACCGATGTCCTCGCCAGCCTCCTCTTCGCCGCGCTCTGGCTGACCGCGACTACGTTGCTGATCAGGCCAAACGCAGAAAGCAGCCGGGCACGTCCGGCGGCGACCAGCGCGAACCGGAAAGCCCACCCGTCCAGGATCAAGTCGCTGATCGCGCCACGGAGCTAGCGGGGCGGGCGCTAGCGGGGCGGGGCGCTAGTGGGGCCGGGCGGTCATGACGCGAAGTCGGGCGTGGCCGACCGGGCGGACTCGCTGCGGCCCTTGGGCTCCTCCCATTCCTCCTGCCGGCCGAGAGCGGTGAGGTCGAGGAAGTAGTAGGAGCCGCCGGTGGCCTCGAGTCCCCGGGCGTACTGAGAGTAGGTGTGGAACACGTGCCCGCCGGCCTGGAGGAAGCAGCTTCGGCCAGGCATCTCGAAGGGCTGGTCGGACGTGAAGAAGTCCGACCCCAGAGCCTCGAACTCGGCCTTGGTGCGGAAGTTGTACTCGCCCGGCGCGACCGACTCGTCGATGGTGACCCCGAAGTCATAATTGAAGTCGGTCCCGAATGATGAGTACCAGGGCACGTCCCAGCCTTTCATGGCCTTCCACCGGTCAAGCTTGGCCAACGGCGCCCGCGACACCATGGCGTAACTGGTGTCACGGGCGTGCAGGTGCTTGAAGAAGCCGTCCGACAGCTCGTCGGTGCCGGCCGTGCAACTCGGGCAGCCGTCCTCCCACTCCGGATCGAACATGAAGTGGTAGATGATCAGCTGCGGGCGGCCCTCGAACATGTCGATGAGACGCACCGCGCCGTCCGGGCCATCGAAGACGTAGTCCTTCTCGACCTCGACCATGGGCAGGTCACGACGCTGAGCGCTGAGCGCGTCCCGCTGCCTGGTCAGGTCCTTCTCCTTGGCCAGCAGTTCCTTGCGGGCGGCCAGCCACCCCTCTCGGGTAGCGATCCTGGGCAGGCTCATCACGGTCTCCCTTACGTTCGCGGGCATGGTCCGGGGTCCGGTCCCCGTAGGGTTATGACCGGATGGCAGGCTCAAAATCATCGCGGAGGTGGGCGGGCGCCTTCCTCGACGGCCGGCCGCGGGACTCGATCTTCGTGCTCATCTCGGACCTCATGGAAGGCGGCGCGCGCCCCCCGACGCGTTCCCGGACCTGCTCGCGGTGGCGATAGACGGGGCGACGTCGCCGCGTGGGCCCACCGCAGCGATCTGGCCGCCCGGTAGCGTTCATGGGTTTTTCATGCCGCCCCCACCGCGCGGGGGCGGCCCTGACCCTGCCCAGCAGCGGTTTTGCCCGCGGGGCCGGAAAGGCCGGCCTGGGGCCATCGACCGGTACCGGCGAGCCGGCTTACGCTCTGCCCCACGCAGCGATCAGCGAAGCGCTTCGACGGCCTGCGACCTGCCTTTTCCCGTCGGCAGTCCGCGCCCGCCCGCTTGGCCAAAGCGTGCCAGGACTCCGGGCCTGCGGGTGAGCCATTCATCCCGCGGCCCGCCGCCGAGAGAGGAATCCGGCCGATGCGCGGAAAACGCCACAGCGCCATTCTCACGACGCTCGCCACGGCCGCGGCCGCCGCGGTACCGCTCGTGGCCATCACGGCGGCGGCGACCGCGGCCCCCTCGGCCTCAGCGGCGACCGCCACCCAGCCGTACACCTGGCAGAACGTCAAAATCGGCGGCGGCGGCTTCATCGACGGGATCGAGTTCAGCCCGGCCCAGCCGAACCTGCTCTACGCGCACACCGACATCGGCGGGGCCTACCGCTGGAACCAGCCCACCAGCACGTGGACTCCGCTGCTGGACTGGGTCGGCCAGAGCAACTGGGGCTGGAATGGCGTCGTCAGCCTCGCCCCGGATCCGAGCAACGCGAACAAGGTGTGGGCCGCGGTCGGCATGTACACCAACAGCTTCGACCCGAACAACGGCGCCATCCTGCGCTCCTCGAACCAGGGCGCCACCTGGCAGTCGACCACGCTGCCGTTCAAGCTCGGCGGGAACATGCCCGGCCGCGGCATGGGCGAGCGACTGGCCGTCGACCCCAACAACGACAACATCCTCTACCTCGGCGCCCCGAGCGGGAACGGCCTGTGGCGCAGCACCGACGGCGGGGTGACCTGGTCGCAGGTGACCAGCTTCCCGAACGCCGGCAACTACGCGCCTGACCCGACCGACACGTCCGGCTACAGCAGCGCGCTGGAGGGCGTCACCTGGGTCGCCTTCGACAAGGCCACCGGGACCACGGGAAGCGCGACCCAGACCATCTTCGCCGGGGTCGCTGACCTGCAGAACACCGTGTACGAGAGCACCAACGGCGGCTCGGCCTGGACCCGGGTCGCCGGGCAGCCGACCGGCTTCATCGCCCACCATGGGGTCGTCGACTCGACCAACGGCATCCTGTACATCGCGACCAGTAACACCGGCGGCCCGTACGACGGCTCGTCCGGCGACGTCTGGAAGTACACCATCGCCACCGGTGCCTGGACGCAGATCAGCCCGGTGTCGAGCACCGGCGGCGCCTACTACGGCTACAGCGGCCTGGCCATCGACCCCGAGCATCCCAGCACGATCATGGTGACCGCCTATAGTTCCTGGTGGCCGGACACCATCATCTGGCGCAGCATCAACGGCGGTTCCACGTGGAACCAGATCTGGAACTGGACCAGCTATCCAAGCCGGAGCTTCAGCTACACCCAGGACATCACGTCCGAACCATGGCTGACCTTCAACGGGACCCCTTCCCCGCCGGTGGTCACGCCCCTGCTGGGCTGGATGACCGAGGATCTGGCGATCGACCCGTTCAACTCCAACCGGATGATGTACGGCACCGGTGCCACCCTGTACGGCACCAACAACCTGACGAACTGGGACTCCGGCGGGACGATCACCATCACCCCGATGGTCAACGGCATCGAGGAGACCGCCGTCCTCTCCCTGATCAGCCCGCCGTCCGGGGCCCCGCTGCTGTCCGGGCTCGGCGACATCAACGGCTTCGTGCACACCAGCCTGACCGCGGTGCCCGCCGCGATGTACTCCTCGCCGAGCTTCGCCGCCGCCAGCATGGACTACGCGGAGCTCAACCCGAGCGTCATCATCAGGACCGGTGACGTCAACAAGACCAACAACCCCAACGTCAACCGGATCGCCTTCTCCACCAACGACGGGACGAACTGGTTCCAGGGCCAGGAGCCTCCCGGGGTCACCGGCGGCGGCACCGCCGCCGAGGCCGCCGACGCCAGTGCCACCGTCTGGAGCACGGGGGGCGCAGGGGTGTTCTACTCCACCAGCTACGGCGGCTCGTGGACGGCGTCCACCGGGCTGCCCACCGGGGCACTGGTAGCCTCCGACCGGGTCACCCCGACGGAGTTCTACGGCTTCTCCGGCGGCACGTTCTACGTGAGCACCAACAGCGGCGCCAGCTTCACCGCCACGGCGGCGACCGGGCTGCCGGCGTCCGGGACCGTCTTCATCAAGGCCATGCCCGGCCACGCCGGCGACGTCTGGCTGGCCGGCGGGCCGAGCACCAACTCAGGCATCTGGCACTCGACCAACTCGGGCGCCACCTTCACCAAGCTCAGCAACGTGACCGCGGCCCAGAACATCGGCTTTGGCAAGGCCGCGCCCGGGCAGACCTACCAGGCCCTCTACACGATCGCCACGATCGGCGGCACGCAGGGCATCTTCCGGTCCGACGACGCGGGCGCGAACTGGATCCAGATCAACGACGCCCAGCACCAGTGGGGCAACATCGGCCAGGCGATCACCGGTGACCCCCGGGTGTACGGCCGGGTCTACGTCGGCACCAATGGCCGCGGCATCATCTACGGCGACCCGTCCGGCAATGTCACGCCGTCGCCGTCACCCAGCACGACGAGCGCGTCGCCCACCCCGACTCCGACCACGAGCCCGACCCCGACCCCGACCACCAGCCCATCGCCGACCCCGACCACGACCACAGCCGCCTTGGCCTGCCACGTCAGCTACTCGACCCAGAGCCAGTGGGCCGGCGGGTTCGTGGCCAACGTGACGCTCAACGACACGGGGACGGCGCCGATCAACGGCTGGACGCTGGGGTTCACATTCGCCGGCGATCAGCAGGTCACCTCCGACTGGGGCACGACCATAACCCAGAGCGGTGCGAAGGTGACCGCGACCAACGTGAGTTACGACGGCGCCATCAGCGCGGGCGGCAACACGTCCTTCGGGTTCCAGGGGACCTGGGCCAGCAGTGACAGCCCGCCGACGAGTTTCACCGTCAACGGTGCCACCTGTACCTAGAGCGCTCTAGGTCAGGCCGGTCGGTGCGTGCTCGCCGAGCGCCCAGTACTCGAAGAGCCCGTACCCGGCGGCCGTCTCGCCGCCCTGCGCGCACTCGAAGGTGGCCACGCTGTCCACCATGCCCCACATCCTGGCCCGGTCCCCGGCTTCGCTGAGGTCATAGCAGGCGCCCTGGACGACGAGGTCCGGGCCCTGGTACATGCCATGCCGCCAGTCAGGTTCCAGCCCGTAACCGGTTCCGACCATCAGCGAGACGGGCTGGACCGGCCGGACCGTCACCTCGATCGGCTTCCCGCTGGCCGGGCGCAACGAGATCGTGGCCGCCGTCACGTCGCGGGTACCCGGCGCGTACTGCGGCCGGTATTCGGGCCGGCCGAGCTGCTCCGGCGGCCGCCCGGACGATTCCGGCCAGACCCGCACCGCCTCCTCGAGGATCCGGTGGCCCGCGCCGTCCTCCTGCACGATCACCAGTATCGAGAACTCCTCGAACTGCATCGGGGCGTACATCCAGTAGAACTGCGCGGGATTGCGGGCCTGGATGCCCGGCGGCTCGGCCTCCCCCACCGGCCGCACCCCCCAGGACCGGTCGCGTGACCCCCACCAGCTGTCCGGCGTGACCTCGAACTCCGCGGTGCCGCTGCGGATGTGCCCGGTCCACCGGCCGGTCTGGGCCAGCCGCGCCGAGTCGATGATGACCCGCTCCTGGGCGCGCATCAGGTGCCGCGGCTCGAGCTGCGCGGGAATCGCGCCCTGCCAGGTGAGATCGAACTCCAGGCCGTGCGGGTTCGGCTCCAGCACGACCCGCAGCGTCCGCAGGCCCTCGATCACCTCCACCCGCAGCGGGCCCACGGCAGTATCCATCCGGTCCGCCCCGAGCTCGCGGGACACCCGCACCACCCGGTGGGTGTCACCGTGCCGGGCCAGCGCGAACGCGTCGGTCACCCCGAGGTTCGGGTACTGCCCGAGCCCCACGATGAGCATCAGCTCATCCGAGCAAGGGTGGCAGTTGAAGTAGTACCGGTCGTAGAAATTCCGGTCGGAGGTCACCGGGTGCCTGATCACCTGCGCAGCCTGGTGCACGGGGTAATCGTCGAGCGGCGAGAGCGTCATCCGGGCTCCTTGCGATCGGCGGGGCGGGCTGCTCGCGCCGTCACATCACCGGCACGGTAAGTTCCCCGCCCGGCGGCGGCAGCCCGAGCATCGTGGCCAGCATCTGGCTGGCGGTGTTGTTCCAGGGGAAGTCATTGTCGGCCGGGATCAGGTCATAGGCGATGAACAGCTGACCAATCCGGGCCATCACCACGGTGAACTTGAACCCGGACAGAATCTCGTAGTAGGCCATGTCCCGCATCGTCCGGCCGGTGCGGCGCTCGTACCGGGCGATGGTCTCCGCCGGGCTGGGAAATCCCGGCAGCCGCGGCGCGCCCACTCCCTCGCTGTGGTGCCGGTCCAGGCAGAGGAACCAGGCCAGGTCCTCTTCCGGCTGGCCGAGCGTGGCCAGTTCCCAGTCGAGCACGGCCGCCGCCTGGCCGCCGGAGTAGATGATGTTGCCGATCCGGGCGTCGCCCCACAGCAGCACCGGCTCGGCCGTCTCGGCCAGTGCGTGCGCGCGCAGCCAGCGCAGCGCCGCCTCGGCCACCGGCACCGTGCCGTCATACCCCCAGTGCAGGTAGTGCTCGTAGTAGCCGAGCCGCTGGCGCAGACCGGTAGGCCCGTAGCCGGGCTGGTCGACGAAGCCGAGCCCGAGCGCGGCAACGTCGAGGCCGTGCACCTGGGCGAGCACGTCGACGCCTGCCCACCACATGCTTTCCCGGTCGGCCGGGCTGATCGTGGTGACCCAGCCGTCGGTGTGGTACGGCGGCATGTCGGAGGGCACGTTCCCGTCCACCCTGCTCATCACGTAGAACGGCGCGCCGAGCACGCCCGGGTCGGGCTCGTACCAGTGCACGGGCGGAACCGCGATGGGCGTGCCCGCCAGGATCCTCAGTAACCGGTACTGCTCGGCGAAGCGCGGCTCGGGGAAGATCTGGAAGCCGGTCGGTGCCACTTTGGCGACCAGCCGTTCCTGATGCGCGCCGGACCCTGGCTCGCGCCAGCTCGCCTCGAACATGAGCGTCTCCGCCGAGAACCCGTTCAGCGCGGGGGTCTGCACGGCCGAGACACGGACCTCCTCCGCGCCGACCAGCCTGCCCGGCAGCCAGCTCTCCAACCTGGTCCGGGTCACCTCGGGGTCGCGCTGGTCGGGTACTGGCACTCCGGTACTCTCCTGCCCGCTCCCCGCGAGAGGGGCGTCGTCGCCGCCCGCACGGGAGTAGAACACGTTCTACCGGCAACCACGGCCGGACGTCAACCGCGCCCGGTGCCCGCCCGGCCTGGGCGGGAAGCAGGCCGTCAGCTCATCAGCTCAACCAAGTCCGCTGGCCCCAGCCCAGCCTGCCGCACCAGCTCAGCGTCCGGCACAGCGCCGCAGGCCGCCCCGCGCCACAGGAAGCCGGCCAGGGCGCGGGCCGTGGCCGGCTCGTCAAGGATGCCGGACGACACCCGGTCGAGGTAGCCCCGCAGTCGCCGTGCGGCCACCGGAAAGCCGTCCCGGTAGAACGAGAAGGTCGCCGCGTAGCGGGTGGGCAGCTGGGCCGGGTGCAGGTCCCAGCCCTGGTAGAAGCCGCGTTCGAGGGATCGGCGGACGAGCCGCGCGTGCAGTTCCCACGCGGCGTGCACGGCGGCCCGGCCGCCCACCGGCAGCACGTTGGTGGAGCCGTCGCTGACGACGGTTCCGGTCAGCGCGGCGGCCGTCTGCATGACCGCCTTCGCATGGTCGGCCGCCGGATGCTCCATGCTCTGGTCAGCCGCCGCGATGCCCACCGCGGCGGTGTAATCGTAGGTGCCGAAGTGCAGTCCGACGCAGCGCCCAGCCGCGGCGTGCAGCATCGGCGCGATGAGGGCGCGGCCGTCCGCACCGAGTACGGCCTGCGGCGTTTCGACCTGAAGTTCAATCAGCAACGGATCCAGCCCGTACTCCCGTTCCAGGGCCGCGCAGAGTTCGGCCATGACCTCGACCTGGCGGACGGAACTCACCTTGGGCAGCGTGACACGGAAGCCACGGGGCAGCTGGGCCCGTGCCAGCAGCGTGGCCAGGAACAAGTCGACGGTGCGGACGGCCCGCCGCCGGGTCGCCCCCTCCAGCGATTTGATGCGCAGGCCGATGCAGGACGGCGCGGTGCCGACGGCGGTCATGGCGGCGACGCTCCCCGCCGCGGACCGGACATTGGTGTCCTCGTCCTCGTCCGGGCGGATGCCGTAGCCGTCCTCGAAGTCGATGCGGAGATCTTCGACGGGCTCGCGGGCCAGCTTGTCACGCACGAGCCGGCCGATGGCCGGGTCGAATCCGGGGAGGGGACCGTGCTCGTCCAGCGCGGCGAGGGCAGCCGCGCCCCACTCGGCGGCGGTGTCCGGGCCGAAAGTGCCGGCGGGCACGTACACGGTGTGCACCGGCTGCCGGCCGGCCGGTGCCCCGGGATAGCGCCGCAGCCGCGACGCGTCGTCCTCGGCCAGCGCCGCATCGAGGCGGTCGGCGAACGACGGGTCGAGCATCAGTCGAAGAACTCGCTCTGGTCGGCGGCGGCGGCCGCCGAGGGGGGCAGCAGATCGAGCCAGCGCCGGGCGATCGGCTCGTGGCGCTCTGGTGGCACCACACCGACCAGCCGGAGCCGCGAAATGCCCCCGTCTGGGTAGATGTCCAGCCGCACCCGCCGCACCTGGCCAGCCGGCCGGATGCGGAACCGGTGCTCGGTGTCCGGGAGCAGCCGGGTGCGCGGGAGCAGTTCCTTTCCGCTCTCGGCATCGGAAAGCCGCGCGTGCCCGGGCGCATTGCCGACAAAGCGCGATGTGTCGATCACGGCATGGTGCAGCACCCCGGGAGCGGCCAGCCGCACCACCAGCCAGTCGTTGCTGTCGTCGCGGCGCCGAGCGGTCTCCCAGCCGTCGGACATCACCCGCGCGTGCCCCGGAGAGAGCACGTTCGCCGGGGAGGCGAAGAACATATTGCTGCACGACTCGACGAGGCCGCCGCTGCGGGCCGCGGCCAAGTCGACGGGACCGCCCAGCAGGCGGGGGTCGGGGACCACCTCACCGAAGACCCGCAGGCGCGCGACGCCGCCGTCGGGGAAGATGGTCAGCCGGACGTGGGTCACGATCCGGTCTGGCCCGCTCACGGGCACGACGTTGGCGCAGTCGCCTTCGAGGTCTGTCTTGTCAGCGAGAGCCGTCCACTCGGCCGCGAGCACCTCGGCCACCGACGGGTACCCGAGCAGCGTCGCGCCCTCGACCGAGCCGAACGGGGGGTAGTTGCCCTTGAAGTGGGCGGTGTCGATGGTGACGCCGCGCACCACGGCGGGCGCGGCCAGCCGTACGACGGCGAAATCCTCGCCCGGCTCCCGGCGGCGCCGGGTCTCCCAGCCGTCGTAGATCTTGCCCCGGACACCGAAGGCCGCCGGGTCGTGCGCGGCGAGATGGGGCGCGATGAGGTTGTGCGCGTCGGCGTAGAACTCGTCGTTGGCGTAGAGCACCGCACCGCCCAGCGCCCGTCCGGCGACATCGGGCAGCCCGCGGAAGTCAGCCTCCGCCGCGCTCTGGTCAGCCATTCGCATTCCCGTCCAGCTCGCCGGCTTCCGCTGGCCCCGGTTCCCGGGGCACCGCGAGGCAGCCGGCCCGCTCGCCCGGTTCCACGCGCGCCCCAGCCAACCATGTCTGCTTGACGGCACCGCGCAGGGTCATGCCTGCGTACGGGCTGATCGGGTGGCGCTGCCGCAGCGTGGCCGGGTCGACGGCAAAGCTCTCATCTGGAGCGAAGACACAGAGGTCGGCACGCTTACCGGGGGCGATCCCGCCGCGGTCGGCGAGGCCGGTCAGCGCGGCGGGCGTGGCGGCCATCCAGCCCGCGATACGGTCGAGGCCGATTCCGCGCCGCGAGGCCTCCGTCCACATCGCCGGCAGGCTGAGCTCGACCGACGCGATGCCACCCCAGGCCTGGCCGAAGTCGCCCCGGGCCGGATCATCGGTGCCGAGCCGCTTCGCCTCGACCGTGCACGGCGAGTGGTCGGAGACCACGCAGCTGATCGTCCCGTCGAGCAGCCCGGCCCAGAGCGCTTCGCGGTTCGCGTGATCACGAATCGGCGGGCAGCATTTGAACTGGGTCCCGCCGTCCGGCACGTCCTCGGCGCGCAACGTGAGGTAATGCGGGCAGGTTTCGGCGGTGATGGGCAGCCCGTCGGCCATCGCCGCCCGGATGACCGGCAGCGACTCGGCGCTGGCCAGGTGGACGACGTGGATACGGCAGCCGGTGCGCCGGGCCTGCACCAGCAGCGTCTCGATGGCCTGTACCTCCGCGCCCGGCGGGCGCGACGCCACGAAGTCCGCGTAACGGCGGCCGTGGGGGGCGGGCGCCGCGGCGATCACCACTGGGTCCTCGGCGTGCGCGATGAGCAGCCCCCCGAAGCTGGCGATCTCGGTCATCGCCGCGGCGAGCTGCCCCGGGTCGAGCGGCGCGAACTCGTCGACGCCGGACGGGAGCAGGAAGCACTTGAAGCCGACGACGCCGGCTTCATGCAGCGGGCGCAGGTCGGCGAGGTTGCCGGGGACCGCGCCGCCCCAGAACGCGACGTCCACGGCGAGCTGGCCGGCCGCGGACTTCCGCTTCACCTTCAGCGCGGCGACATCCACCGTGGGCGGGATGCTGTTCAGCGGCATGTCGACGATGGTCGTGATGCCGCCCGCGGCCGCCGCGGCGGTCGCGGTGGCGAAGCCCTCCCACTCGGTGCGGCCGGGCTCGTTCACGTGCACGTGGCTGTCGACCAGTCCAGGCAGCAGGACCTGGCCGTCCGGCACCTCGACCGCACCCGGCGGCGCCGCAGCGTAGTCGAGAACGCCGGCGATGCTCCCGTCCCGGATGAGCACAGCGGCCGCGCGCTCGCCGCCAGCCGTGATGACCCGGCGCGCCTTGATCGCCGCCGTCTGTGCCACCCCGGCCGGTGCCATTCCTGCCTGGCCCACCCACGCCCGCCTTTCCCTCCGACAGCCCGATCGTTCCACATGCCGCGCCCGGACTCCCGGCCCGCAGTGGTGCTGGTGCCTCAGCCGGTGACCTGGACGGGGACGTAGCTGTCGGTGGTGGTACCGTCGCCGAGCTGGCCATTGCTGTTGTACCCCCAGCACCACAGGGTGCCGCTGGTCTTGACCGCACAGGTATCGGCGAGGGCAACGGTGACGGAGGCCCAGTCGCCGGCGTGGGTAGTTTCCTGCACCGGGACGTCCCGGTCAGTGGTGGTGCCGTCGCCGAACTGGCCGTTGGAGTTGGATCCCCAGCACCACAGGGTGCCGCTGGTCTTGACCGCACAGGTGTGGGCGAAGCCCACGCTGACGGCGTCCCAGTCGCTGGCGTGGGTGCTTTCCTGCACCGGGACGGCGCTGCCGGTGGTGGTACCGTCGCCGAGCTGGCCAGAGCTGTTGTTCCCCCAGCACCACAGGGTGCCGCTGGTCTTGACCGCACAGGTGTAGGCGAAGCGGGCGGTCACGGCGGCCCAGTCGCTGGCGTGGGTGCTTTCCTGCACCGGGACGGCGCTGCCGGTGGTGGTACCGTCACCGAGCTGGCCAGAGCTGTTGTTCCCCCAGCACCACAGGGTGCCGCTGGTCTTGACGGCACAGGTGTGGGCCTGGCCGGCGCTGACGGCGGCCCAGTCGCTGGCGTGGGTGCTTTCCTGCACCGGGAAATCGCCGTCGACGGTGGTGCCGTCGCCGAACTGGCCGTTGGAGTTGGATCCCCAGCACCACAAAGTGCCGCTGGTCTTGACCGCACAGGTGTGGGCGAAGCCGCCGGTGACGGTCGCCCAGTCGCTGGCGTGGGTGCTTTCCTGCACCGGGACATCCCGGTCGATGGTGGTGCCGTCGCCGAGCTGGCCGGAGCTATTGGACCCCCAGCACCAGAGGGTGCGGTCGGCGTGGACGGCGCAGGTGTGGCTTCGGCCTGTGGAGACCGTTTTTACGAGGGCGCCGGGAGGCGTGGTGGGGGTGGGGGTGGGGGTGGCTGGGCCGCCGGTGAGCCATATGCCGAAGGTGTTCCCCCAGCCGCCGCCGGGGCCGGTCCACAGGCCGCTGGGCCGAACGATCAGGACGCCGTCCGGGGGTGCGCGACCGGTGGTGGTGGCCTCGACGGGGCGCAGTGCCCAGCGGCCGTGGAATGTCCCCGGGTGGCCGCCCAGGGTGGTGAACGCGCCCTGGCCGAACTGGGTGACGCGGGTGGTGGCGGTCGGCGCGGGCGGGGTGGGGCGAGGCCGGGCGGTGGCCAGCGTCCAGTCGGCGAGGGCCTCGGCCCTGGTGTAGACGGGCTGGTGCACGGCGAAGGTGGCGGTAAACCCGCCCTGGCGTGGCCCGTGCACATGGACGCGGATAATGCCCGCGGCCCGGCTGAAGTAGACGCTGGCGAAGACCGTCCCGCCGGGCACGGCCGTGGGCAGCGCCCGGAGGATGCCTCCTGCCCGTGTTCCGGGCTGTTCGACACGGGCGAAGATTTCCCATCCGCTGGTGTCCCCGGCCGGGCAGCCGCGGCCGCCTTTCCAGCCTGGCCCGCAAGGCTCGATCCCAGCGCGGGCGGAGCCGTAGCGGGAACCACCTGGGTGGTCCAGAGCCACATACAGGGCCGGGTCGGTGCTCACCGAGCCGGTATGGCCGGGAACAGTGATGAGGGCCTGGGCGTACCGGAAGCCGCGGCTGCTGGCCTGGTATCCGGCCATCCCGCACTCGTGGGCGGCGGCGCAGTTGGTGTCGGTGACTACCGGCGGGCCACCGGAGAGCCGCGCCGGCCTGGGGGCGCCCGCGTGCGCGGGCAGCATCGGGGCCAGGCTTAGCACCGCGGCCGCGCACGCCGTGGCGGCCAGGGCCCTGGTGGTGTACGCACGCAACATGAGATGGCCAGGTCCGCTTATTACTAATCGGAGTCAGATAACTACTTTATGTTACCATCGCTGACAGCCGGGGCGGCCGCCAGTCGCAGCGGGTTAAGGTCGTCGCGATGACCGATACCGAGCTAGTACAGGTTGCCGAGCTCGACCGGGCCTCGCCGGGCCACGCGGCCACGCGGCTGCGGCCGTCCTGCGCCAGCATCCGCTGGATCGAGCGGTTGGTCGGCGGGCGGCCGTATGAGTCGCTTGAGGCGCTCACCGCCGCGTCGGACGCGGCGATCGCTGCGCTGAGCTGGCCCGACATCGAGGAGGCGCTGGCCGCGCACCCGCGGATCGGCGATCGCACCCCGGGCAGCAGCCGGGAAGCATCGTGGTCGCGGCAGGAGCAGGCCGCGACCGCGGGCGCGGGGGGCGACGTCCAGGCCAGGCTCCGGGCCGGCAACGCTGAGTACGAGGAGCGGTTCGGGCATGTCTTCCTGATCTGCGCGACCGGCCGGTCGGCCACGGAGATGCTGTCGGCGCTGGACGGCCGGCTCGGCAACGATGCCGCGGCTGAGCGCGCGATCGTCCGTTCTGAGCTGGCCGACATTGTCCGGCTGCGCCTGGCCAAGACGTTCAGGTAAGGGGCACCAGTGAGCGAGCTGGCGGAGCGCGGTGCCGCCTGGACTGAGGAGCAAGGGACGAGGGACGAGGGGAAGGCGGCGCGTAAAGCGCCCCGGAAGCGAGCGGGAGACACCTATGAGCATCTCGACGCACGTACTGGACGCGGTGACCGGCCGTCCCGCAGCGGGGCTGGAGCTTGTCCTCGGCCGGCGCGTCGGCGGCGTCTGGCCCGAACTCGCCCGCCGCGCCACCGACGCCGATGGGCGGGTGCCCGACCTGGCCGGCCACACTGAGGCGGGCGTGTACCGGATCGTGTTCGAGACCGAGGCCTACCTCACGATCGAGACGTTCTACCCGCAGGTCGTGGTCATGTTCCGGGTCACCGACCCGGCGGCGCATCATCACGTGCCGCTGCTGCTGAGCCCGTTCGCCTACTCCACCTACCGCGGATCGTGATATCACCCGCGAAACATCCGTCACCCCGGCATCAGAGCCAGCGCGCCTGAGCGGTCTCAGGTGCCCGTGATGTGCTCGGGTCGCACCGGCACTCGCGGCAGCGGCAACCCGGTGGCGTCGCGGATCGCCGCGACGATGGCCGGCCCGGAGGAGATGGCCGGGGCCTCGCCGACGCCGCGCACGCCATAGGGCGCGTTCGGGTCGGCGTACTCGAGCACCTCGATCTGCATCGGGGGCATGTCGAGGATCGTCGGGATGAGGTAGTCGGTGAAGGACGGGTTCCTGATCTTGCCGCCCTTGATCAGGATCTCTTCCATCACGGCCAGCCCCATCCCCTGCGCGGAGCCGCCCTGGATCTGCCCGAGGACGGCTTGCGGATTGATGGCCTGGCCGACGTCCTGGACGCAGTCGAGCGCCACGACCTTGACCAGGCCGAGCTCGGTATCCACATCGACGACCGCGCGATGCGCTGAGAATGCGTACTGCACGTGGGCGAAGCCCTGTCCGGTCTCGGGATCGACTGCCTCGGTCGGGCGGTGGTGCCACTCAACGGTCTCGTCGATGACCTCATCGCCGAGCAGATCCGCCAGGTCCCCGATGACGCCCTCGCGCTGCGAGACCACCCGGCCGCCCTCCAGCCGCAGATCCGCCACGGCGCACCCGATCCGGCGCGCGGCCACCGCCAGCGAGCGTTCACGCACCTTCTCGCAGGCCGCCTTGACCGCGCCGCCGGTGACATAGGTCTGCCGGGAAGCGGACGTCGAGCCGGCGCTGCCGACCTGGGTGTCCTTGGGATGTACGACGACACGGTGGACGCCGAGCTCAGTCCGGGCGATCTGCTGCTCGACGGTGACCAGACCCTGACCGACCTCGGCCGCCGCGGTATGCACCGTCACCGTCGCCTCTCCGGCCACGGCCTCAAGCCGCACCCGCGCCGTCGAGTAGTCGTCAAAGCCCTCGGAGAACCCGACGTTCTTGTAGGCCACCGCATAGCCCATCCCGCGCACGACACCTTCGCCGTGGGTGGTGTTCGCCACCCCGCCCGGCATGTCCCGCAGGTCCGCCGCCTCCCCGGAGTCGCGTGGCCGCGGCAGCGGCATCGCCTGCAGCCGGCGCAGCAGTTCCTCGACCGGCGCGGCGCTGTCGACCACCTGCCCGGTCGGCGCCACCGAACCCTCAGTCATCGCGTTGCGGCAGCGCAGTTCCACCGGGTCCATGCCGAGCTCGGCGGCCAGCTTGTCCATCTGGCCCTCGTAGGCGAAGGCGGTCTGCACCGAGCCGAAGCCGCGCATCGCCCCGCACGGCGGGTTGTTGGTGTAGGCCCCGTAGGCATCGACCTGGACGCTGGGCACGACGTACGGCCCGATCCCCATCGTGCCTGCATTGCCGACCACGGCCGGCGTGCTCGAGGCGTAGGCCCCGCCGTCGAGGTAGATCTCCGCCTTGACGTAGACCAGCGTGCCGTCGCGGTCGGCACCGTGCTCGAAGCGCATCGCCGCCGGGTGGCGGTGCACGTGCCCGAAGAAGGACTCCTCCCGGTTGTAGACCATTTTCACCGGCTTGCCCGTGTGCAGCGCCAGCAGGCACGCGTGCACGTGCATCGACAGGTCCTCACGGCCGCCGAACGCCCCGCCGACACCGGCCAGCGTGAGCCGCACCTTTTCCGGCGGCAGGCCGAGCGCCGCGCAGATCTGCTTCTGGTCCACGTGCAGCCATTGGGTCGCCACGTACAGCTCCACGCCGCCGTCTTCGGCGGGGACCGCGAGCCCGGACTCCGGGCCGAGGAACGCCTGGTCCTGCATTCCCACCTCGTACTCGCCGACGACCACGACATCGGCCACCGGCTCAGGGTCACCCTTCCTGAGCTTCAGGTGCCTGACGAGATTGCCCTGCGGGTGCAGGGCCGCCCGTTCCCGCGACAACTCGCTGACCGCACCGGGGGTATTGTGCACCTGATTCCACCGCGGGTGGCCAAGGGCCTGCCGGGCATCGGTGATCGGCTCGTAGACGTCGTAGTCGACCCGGATGGCCTTGGTCGCCTGCCGGGCGATCTCCGGGTGATCGGCGGCGACCAGCGCGACCGGCTCACCGTGGTAGCGCACCGTGTCGACGGCGAGCACCGGCTGATCGACGATCTCAAGCCCGTAAAACTTCCGGCCTGGCACGTCCTCGTGCGTGAGCACGGCGTAGACGCCGGGCATGGCCAGCGCCGGGCCGATGTCGACGGAGCGGATCCGGGCGTAAGGATGCGGGCTGCGCAGGGTGACGCCCCAGATCATGCCCTCCATCCACATGTCGCTCGAGTAGGCGAACTCGCCCTTGACCTTCGCCGCGCCGTCCGGCCGGCGCAGGCTCGCGCCCACCCCCGCGGTCACCGGGGCAGACAGGCCCGGCGGCGCCCCCGCGGGCCTCGTGGGTGTGGTCATCGCCGCCCTCCGGCCCGCTCCA
>JAWWPY010000254.1:0-5433 GCA_033854735.1 Streptosporangiaceae bacterium
GCTGGTGGTGCGTGCCCGGATGCTGCGCGAGCCCGATGAGGACGGTGACTTCCCGGAGAGGACCCCGCAGGCCTTTCTGCTGGCCCGTAAACCGGCTGGCGCTGGCCGCCCGGACGCCAGGCAACCCACTACGGATCGATCGTGCCAGCGCTAACGACTCAGGTTGCCGGTAAATCAGTAGCGGCTGCCAGGAGCCTGTGCGCACAGTGGGCTTGTGCCAGAGGACTACTTCGGTGAGGGGATTGCGGAGACCTACGGGGCCAAGTGGCCGGAGCTATTTGACCCGGCGGTCATTGACCCCGCTGTCAGCTTCCTCGCCGATCTCGCGGGATCGGGTACCGCTCTTGAGCTGGGGATCGGCGCTGGCCGTATCGCGCTGCCGCTGAGCCGACGAGGTGTCCGCGTACAAGGGATTGACTTGTCCCGCGCTATGGTGGCGCGGCTGCGGGCCGAGCCAGGCGCGGAGGGCATCACCGTGGCGATCGGTGACTTCGCGACGACCAGGGTGGACGCGGCCTTCACGCTCGTCTACCTGGTGCGCAACACGATCACGAACCTGACGACCCAAGAACAGCAGGTTGCGTGCTTCCGGAACGCGGCGGCGCATCTGGAGCCCGGCGGCTGCTTCGTGATCGAGAACTACATCCCAGAGCTGCGACGCCTGCCGCCCGGACAGTCCATTTACCCGTTCACCGTGACCCCGGCGCACCTGGGTTTCGAGGAGTACGACATCGCTTCGCAGATCGCTTACTCCCATCACTACTGGGTCGCGGACGGGCAGGTTGAGATCCGCTCCACGCCGCACCGCTACGTCTGGCCGTCCGAGCTGGACCTGATGGCGCAGATCGCCGGGATGACCCTGCGCGAACGCTGGGCAGGCTGGAACCGCGAGCCCTTTACCGGCGACAGCAGGAGCCACGTTTCGGCCTGGCAGAAAACGCCGAAGCAGTCGTCTTAGCAGGGCTCCGATGAAGAGAGACAGGCGCAGCGAGCTCCCCGCCGGTTATGTGAGCGGCCCTGCAGCCGCGAGCCAGGCGACCGTCATGGCGCTGGCGAGGGCGGCCGGCGCCCGCGCTGTCGTCCTGGTCGAGGGCATCAGCGACCAGATCGCTGTTGAGACGCTGGCCGGGCGCTACGGTCGGCGCCTCGGCGCGGAAGGCGTCACGGTCGTTCCGGTCGGCGGTGTGCACGCGGTCGCCCGCTACCTGAGGCAGTTCGGCCCCCAGGGGGCAGGGACGACGCTCGCCGGCCTGTGTGATGCCGGGGCAGAGGACATCGTCCGGCGGGGCCTTGTGACGGCTGGTGTCGGCTCGCCCCGGTCGCGTGCCGACCTGGAGCGCATGGGCTTTCATGTCTGCGTGGAGGATCTGGAGGAAGAGCTCATCCGCGCGGCGGGCACGGCACTGGTCGAGGAACTCTTCAGCTCCCAGGGCGATCTCGGCTCGTTTCGCCGCATGCAGCGGCAGCCCGCGTGGCGGGGACGGCGCAAGGAAGCGCAGCTGCGGCGCTTCCTGGGCGCGGGCTCGTATCGCAAGCTCCGTTACGCGCGCCTGCTCGTCGACGCGATCGACCTCAACCGCATGCCGAAGCCACTCGGCGCCGTACTCGCCGCCGTTCAACTCAGGTCCCCGGATTCCTGACCACGTTGACGCAGATCAGCAGGCCGGTGCGGGTCACATGCTGGCCTTAAGGAAGCTATCGATCTTGGCGACGGCGGGCTCGACGTATTCAGGCTGGTCGTAGAAGTCGAAATGCATGCCGCCGTCGACGATGAACAGTTCTTTGGGCTCGTTGGCCTTGTCGTAGGCGGCCTGGCTCTGCGCCAGGGTTTCGGCTCGCGAGCCGGCGATCAGCAGCAGGGGCGTGGGAGCCAGCAGGCCGATGATGTCCAGCGCCGAGTACTGCAGCATCTTGTCGAAGGACCAGACGAGCGTCTGGTCCTTCCAGTTCGGATCGGGGTTGCGCCCGGTCAGGTAGTACTTCCTGCCGTTCTCCACCCATTCGTTTTGTGAGCCGGGGGGCATGAACGGCACGTACTGTGGCTCGGCCCCCCGCGCATATGCCTCGCGGGCGCTCTGCGCGGCGTGCATCAGGTCGTGCCAGTCACCGGCGAAGCCCCCGGTCAGCGTGCCGCGCAGATCCGGCAGCCCGCTGACCGTAGCGACGGCCTTGATGCGCCGGTCCGCGACGGCCGTGTAGGGCGCGAACCCGCCGCCGCCGCACACGCCAACGGCCGCGATCCGGGCGGGGTCGACCTCAGCTCGGCCGCTCAGGAAGGTGACCGCGTTCTTGATGTCCTCGGATTTGGCGAACGGGTTCTCGTCGCTGCGCGGGCTGCCCTCACTCTCGCCGTAACTGGTGTGGTCGAACGCCAGGGCAGCGTAGCCGAGCGCGACCAGGCGTCGGGAGTACTCCGCCGGGGTCTGCTCCATGGTTCCCGATGACGCGCCGACGACGACCACGGCTGGCAGCTTCTCGGCCGCCGAGCGATCGTCGGGCAGGTACAGGTGGCCGGCCAGCTTGCGGCCGTCGCTGGCGAAGGTGATGTTTTCCCGCATGGGGCTTCCTCTCATTTCACGTCGGCGATAGCGTTCCCACGTCCCACCCTCGGCCACATGACAGCCGCCTCACCAGGACCGGAACGTACCTAGGAAGAATCTGACCCAGGCAGGCCAGCGGCCTGGATGAGACAATGCGGGGGTGAACAGTTCGGTCCACCAGTCCCGTGAGCTTGGAGCGTTCCTGCGGGCCCGCCGGGCGGAGCTAAGCCCCGATCAGGTCGGCCTGCCACCCGCCCATCGCTCCCGCCGGGTTCGGGGCCTACGGCGGGAAGAGGTCGCCCAGCTCGCGATGATCAGCACTGATTACTACACGCGACTGGAACAGGGGCGGCTGGCCGGTGCGTCTATCAACGTGCTGGACGCCATCGCTAACGCGCTGCGCCTTGGGGACGACCAGAGAACCTACCTGTACAAACTCACCAACAAGAAAATCGCGCCGCGGACCACGCCGGCCGAACGCGTCCAGCCCCAGGCCCAGCTGCTGCTCGACAACCTGGTCAACACCCCAGCGATGGTGCTCGGCCGGTGCCTCGACGTGCTGGCCTGGAACTCCCTCGCCACCGCGCTGTTCATCGACTTCGGTCAGATCCCGCGGCGCCAGCGCAACTTCGTGCGGCTGCTGTTCCTCGACTCCGGGGTGCGCGGCCGTTACGACGACTGGCCGAGCATGGCGCGTATCTGCGTCGCATTCCTCCGCACGGCTGTCGCGGAACATCCAGCCGACCCCAGGCTGATCGAGGTGGTCGACGACCTGTCGGCACACGACCCGGACTTCAGAAGCTGGTGGGCCGAACGTCATGTCGACTACCAGACGTCCGGCACGAAATCTCTGCGGCACCCAGTTGCCGGAGCGTTCACCCTGGACTGGCAACTGCTGCAGGCGGCGCACGACGGGCAGACCATCATCGCTATGACCGCACCGCCCGGCGACACCCGCTCCCGCGAAACGCTACGGTTCCTCAGCGCCTGGACAGACCCGTCGCCAACGAGCTCGATCGGCCAGGCGAGTCCCAGGAACAGCGGCGATGCAGCCTTCTCGGCAAGCCGTCTGAGCATAAGGACACCTCGCGACGGCCGCCGCTAGTACTTACCCCTCGGCAGGGCGCAAGGCGGGCGCCTAGTACGGCAGCAGCCAATCGGCCTTTGACCTGGAGAAGCGAGGGTTAGGAACAGCGGTTCGACAGGGGGCAGCGGAGCGAAATGCCGCCGCGCGCGCCGGCCGGGAGGGGTCTGGAGGCAATCGGACCCGGGACCACCGATGAGTTCTGCAGGCTGGGCCGGTCTACCCCCACGTACACCACCGGACCCCGGACTGGAGACCTGCCATGACCGCACCCGCACACGCCGGCCGCATGCTGTTTGTGAACATCCCCGTGGCGGACATCGAGCGCAGCAAGGCGTTCTTCGCGCGGCTCGGGTTCAGCTACAACCCGATGTTCACCGACGAGACCGCCGCCTGCATGCTGGTCGGCGAGCAAGCCTTCGTCATGCTGCTCAGCCACGAGAGGTTCGCGCAGTTCGCGAAGCTGCCGATGGCCGATCCCACCACGCACACGCTGGCGCTCTACTGCTTCAGCGTGTCAGCCCGCGATGAGGTCGACACGGTCGCTGAGGCTGCGCTCGCCGCGGGCGGCACCGAGGCGGACGGCCCCGAGGACCACGGCTTCATGTACTCACGCAGCTTCTTCGACCTCGACGGCCACGGCTGGCAGGTCATGTGGATGGATCCGGCGGCGGCGCAGCAGGGCCCCGGGGAGTCCGCGGCCTCCATGCAGGACGCCGACGCCCCGGCCTGACCCGTCACCACGTTCGCCCGAGTGCCGGGTGGCCGCCAGATGTAGTCGTCCAGGCGGGTAAGCCGGGCTGATCCGCCGCCCGCTGCGGGCACCGGCTGGGAGGTCCGCTCGGCCGGGAAGGGCTCCAAGGGCGACCGCTGGTATGCATGGGCGTGGCTGGGCACTGTCTCCCCGCGGCACTGGCTGCTGATCCGCCGCCACCTGGCAACCGGGGGGCTGGCCTTTCACTACTGCCACGTGCCCGGGGGCCAGCCGGTCAGCATGACCCGGCTGATCCGCGGCGCCGGGCTGCTCTGGACGCTGGAGGAGGATTTCGGGCTGGGCAAGGACTGCTTCGACCTGGACGAGTCGCAGGTCCGCCTCCGCACCGCCATCGCCCGGCACACCGTCCTGGTCATGGCCGCTCTGGCGATCTGCGCTGTCACCGCCGCCCTGCTGCGCTGCCGCACTGACACCCAGGCGGCGCCGCCAGCCACGCCCGGCCAGCCGCCTCCCGCCGACCCGGGCATGATCCCGCTGACCGTCCCGGAAATCCGGCGCCTGCTTGCCGCCTTACTGCTCCGGCCCTGGCCGCCCGGCCACGCCCCGCACTGGCTGGACTGGCGACGCCGCCACCAGGCTCGCTCCCGCTGGCACCACCAGCGTGCGCGCCTCACTCGCGATGCCGAGATCACCCAGGTCAGTTAGCGATTGGCTGCTGTCGTACTAGACCGGGCCTGGCCGGGTATCGGTCCTAGGGCAAGCCAACAAGTAGCCGAATTGAGTGCGTGGCGCGTGGCGCTCGGTAATTTCCGTGCGCCACGGGAGAACAGCCATCGCGGGAGTGCGCGAGTCGGCCCGCCTCACCTTTCGGACGATCATCATGCACATCCGTTGCAGACAGGAGGACCGCATGCGGGCCACACGCATTACGGCCAACCTTCGAGTGGCTGACGTTGAGGCCGCGAAGAGCTTCTACACCGGCTACCTCGGGCTGGGTACCGAGGAGTTCAACATGGGATGGGTGGCCCGCTACACCTCTCCCGACACCAGGGCGAACGTCCAGCTCGTAACGCGCGACGCAACCGCACCCGAAG
>JAWWPY010000255.1:0-3115 GCA_033854735.1 Streptosporangiaceae bacterium
ACGCAATCGCCGAGAGCGGCGGCACGCTGATCGGTGAGGGCTTCCTGACGTCGGAGACGGGGCTGGTGGTGGGCGCCGAGGTCGCCGCCATGGAGGAGGCGTCGGCGGTGATTGCCCGGGCCCAGGCCGAGGAGGCCGCGGCGTTGCTGGCCGCGGTGGCGGCCAGCGCCGAAGCGGCCGAGGCGGTGGCCGAGTCAGAGCAGATCCAGTCGGCCGCGGCCGCTGCCGCCGTCCGGGCGCTGTTCACTGCCGGGCTGGTCGAGGAGGCGGCCGCCCACGAGGCCGTCACCGCCCTGACTGCAGCTGGGCTGATCGTGGCCGCCGCCGACGAGGCCACCGCTGACGCTGTCGCCGAAGACGCCGCCACTATTGAAGCCGACGATGAGGTGGCGGCCGCGCACCTGGCTGAGTCCCTGGCGGTCATCGGCGCCGCTGACGAGGTGGCCGCGGAGGCGGCCGGCGAGGCCAGCGCGAGGGTCAGCGCGGCGTCGATCACCATGGCCGAGGCCCAGGTGCTGAGGTACCTCCCCAAACCACTCCCGTTCTCCGTGATCGCCGACAAGCTGGGCATCTCCCGGTCCGCAGCCAAGGAGCGAGCGGCACGCCTGTATAAGCGGCTCGGGGTCCACAGCCGGGCCGAGGCGGTCAGCCGGGCCCGCTCCCTCGGCCTCATCCGCGGCCAGTAGTTACTGGCCCCGGACCCTCGCGCAACGAATTGACGGGTCCAGGTGCCATGGCACCAGGGTCATGATGTCCCGGTGTCCTGATTAGCTGCTTGCAGGGCGCTCACTGCCGCCTCGTACAGCGTGATGAGGCCGGCTTGGACCGGTTGGCCGTGGAATTGAGGATTCCAGACCAGGTCGGCCAGGGAGTCGCTGATGGCGAAGGCCGAGGAGACTTGCAGGCCCCTGACCTCGGCGACCGCGAACAGTGCAGCGGCTTCCATTTCGACGCAGAGCACTCCTTCCGCCTGGTAGCGGCGAGCCTCGGCGACAGTTTCCCGGTAAGGAGTGTCGATCGTCCAGGAAGTCCCGGCCCGGAACGGAACACGGGCCTGTCTCATCGCTGCCCCCAGGGCAGCGTTCATTGCCGCCCCTGCCGTGGCCAGCTTCGCCGGAGGCAGGTAATGGTGAGAGACGCCCTCGTCCCGGATGGCGGCCTCGCAGAGCACCAGATCGCCGATATTCAGGTCGCGTTGCAGGCTTCCCGCCGTGCCGACGGAGACAAAGGCCGATGTGCCCATCGCCGCCAGCTCCTCCAGCGCCGCAGCCGCCGCCGGTGCCCCGATCCCGAACTGGCCGAGCAGCCCGACTCTGCCGCCGGTGCTCGGCAGCGGCAGCAGCCCGTGCAGGGCGCCCCGGCGCTCGGGTGACTTCAGCCCTTCGGCGTGCAGCACATGGTTATAGAGGGACCGCTGATAACACAGCACTACACCGGCGGGAGGCTGGTAACTCTCGAGGGCGCCGACCCGCCGCAAGTAGGCGGCGAAATCAGCGGGCGTGAACATCGCTTCCTCGGCGTGCTTGCCTGCGAAGTTCGGATAGCTGGCCGATGACACGGACGCTGATCTTACGAGACACCCATGCCCGCGCAGCCCAGCATCGAGGCGATGCCGTGAAACGGTTAGCGCACCCGCCGCCGCTATCCGGGGGCCCAGGGGCAGCAGGCGCTGAGTGATCTTGAGACGCGACCGCTCATGCCGCGACGGTGCGGGCCTCCATCCGCCGCGAACGGCTCGCCCGGGCCGGGCTTGCCGCGCAACATCGGCCCGGCGCAGCGCCTACGCTGGGCCGACGGGCCGGGTGATTCCGTGCCTGGTCCTCGTAGCCGCCGCGCAGAGTGCGCGCAGATCAGGGAGTTTGCGTCATGAGCGTCCCCGGGACGGAGTCCGCCGAGGCTGCGGAGCCTGCGGCTGCCGCTGCGGCGGCCGCGCCCGGGAAGGCGGCTCCGGGCGACGATCCGCGGCTGCCCTGGCAGGGGAAGCCGCGGACCGCCGACATCCTCTGCTGGCTGGGCATCGTGCTCAGCGGTTTGTCCTACTGGGCCCTGCTGCCGTTGCGGGTGTCGCTGATCGGCACTCACCCGGTAGTGGCTGAACTGCTCAACGGCAGCATCGAAGCGATCATCTCGGCCGCCGCGTTTGCCCGGGTCGGGCACGGAACGCTGGCTGTGGTCCTGCTCGCCGCGATTCCAGGACTGATGAAGTTCGACCCCTTGTACTGGTGGGCGGGGCGCCTGTGGGGCGAGCGGTTCATCATGGCCCTGCCCGGGAGCCGGCGCGCGGCTAAGCACATGACGCGCGTGCAGCGGGCCGGCCGCAAGTTCACCTGGCCAGCTGTGGTGGCCAGCTCCTTCCTCCCCATCCCCAGGGCGATCATCTTTGTCATAGCCGGCTGGGCCGGGATGAGGCTCGTGGTGTTCCTCATCCTGGACCTGATCGGCGTTCTGCTGTGGGCCGGCCTTCTCGCCGGGCTGGGGTACGCGCTAGGTCACCACGCGGTCGTCGCGGCCATGACCATCTCCCGCTATAGCTGGTGGTTCACGATCGGAATCGTGGCGCTGACCGTGGCTTCTACGGTGCGCTCGCAGCGCCGGCTGAGGGCGGCCGCGGCCGACCAGAACGGCGGAGGTGAGAAGTGATCGTGCGGCGAAACCCCGGATCCGGGCGTTGCGCGCAAGGCGTGATCTTCGCCATCACTTGTTCCTTAAGGGCGCCCCCGGCAGGGCACCCAGAACGTGGGAACGCACGCCGATTGGTGGATCGCTGCAGGTCGAAGCCCGCTCGCAGCTGCCCGGCAGGCCGCGGGGCATGGGTGGTGCGCGACGCCCGTGGTAAGACCCGCCGCCTGCGGCAGTCCCGGGATGCGGCCACCTAAACCGGCCGCGGTCCACTAACAGCCGTCGGCCGGAGCGCACTGGTACCTAAATTCGGTACCTATGTGGTACAGTTAACTCGTACCACATAGAAAGGAGCGTGTGGCAGTGGCCATCAGCGCCAGCGAGGCTCGCTCGCGCCTGTTCCCCCTCATACAGCAGGTTAACGACGACCATGTGCCGGTGAGGATCAGTTCCAAGGGCGGGGACGCCGTGCTCATCTCCGCTGAGGACTTCGACT
>JAWWPY010000256.1:0-27929 GCA_033854735.1 Streptosporangiaceae bacterium
GTGGGCCTGTTCGCCGAGGAGATCGGCCCGGCCGGCGAGGCGCTGGGCAACTTCCCGCAGGCCTTCACCCACCTCGCCCTGATCAGCGCCGCCTGCAACCTCGACCGGGCGCTGTCGGGCGAGTTGCTGCCACCATGAGCGGCGCCCGGGTCCGCTCCACCATCAAAGATCTTTAGTGCCCGGCGTCTTGGACGCGCAGTTCCGCTTCGAGCATGTCCATGGCCTTGAGGAAAGCGGCCCGCTCCGGGGGGGCAAGCCGGTCGAGGACCCGGGCCAGGGGCTGGGCGGCGCCGTCGAGCCATTGCTCGATGAGGGCGCTCTTGGCCGGTGTGATCTGCACGATGGTTCGCCGCCGATCGACTTCGTCGGGGTGCCTGTCGATGAAGCCCGCCCGGTCGAGGTCGGCCAGGACGCCGCTGACCGTGGACAACGTGAGCTCGAGCCGGGAGGCCAGGGCGCCGACCGTGAGTGGCCCCTCCCGCAACTGCTCCAGGGCGGCGCCGTGCCGGGGGCCCAGCGGTGTGAGGGACTGCGGCGCCGCGCGGTCCTGGGACCGGCGCATCCCACGGGAGATGCGGGGCAGCAGCTGCATGAGCCGCAGGCACACCGCGGAGTGCCCGGAGTCGCTCGGTTCGGCCGCCACGGTCCTCCCTTGACATGAACACCACCAGTATATACGGTTCGGGCATCAAAACTATTCGGATATAAGAACAAAATAGTTGGAGGAAATGTGGCTTCACCTGCGCGGTTGACCGACCCGAGGCTGCGGACGAGGCTGGCGGACGGCTCGCTCGCCGGCCTGTGGACCCTGGACCCGTCGCGGTCCACCGCTGCCCTGCGGAGCAGGAGCATCTGGGGGCTGGTCCCCGTGAAGGGCAGCTTCGGCCAGCTTTCAGGAGAAGGAACCGTCTCGGAGACCGGGGAGGTAAGCGGCGAAATCAGGGTGAGCTCGGCGTCAATCGACACCAAGGTCAAGAAGCGTGATACGCACCTGCGCTCCGCCGATTTCTTCGACAGCGACAACCACCCGCACATTATCTTCAAAGCCCAGCGGCTCACGCTGACCGGCGAGGGGGCCACCGTGACCGGGACCCTGCAGGTCCGCGACCGCACCCTGCCGCTGACCTTCCCCGTCGCGATCTCCCTTGCTGGCGACGAGGCCGTGCAGTTCGATGCCGAGGTTGGCATCGACCGGTCGGACTTCGGCCTCACCTGGAGCCAGATGGGCACATCCATGAAAAACACCCTCACCATCCGGGCTGTCTTCACCCAGCACTGATCAGGGAGAGCGATCCCCAACGGCAACGCCCGCGGCAGGATCGTTATCAAGATCAGCGACTAACGCTTCACCGCCGACCCACACGGATCAGCGCCCGGCGGATTCTGGCACCCTTTCCTTATGGCGACCGATCCCAGCAGGCGGCTGGTGCTGCTCCGGCATGCGAAGTCGGCCTGGGTGGACGGGGCCGACCACGACCGGCCGCTGGGCAAGCGGGGCCGGCGTGACGCACCGGGGGCCGGCCGCTGGCTGGGCCAGTCCGGGTACGTGCCAGATCTCGTGGTCTGCTCGACAGCACGGCGCACCCGTGACACCTGGCAGCTCGCCGCCGCTGAACTGGGCGCGTCTCCGTCGGTCCGGTTCGAGCCGCGGGTCTACGGGGCGAGCACCGCTGAGCTGCTGAACCTTGTCCGGGAGACATCGCCCGAAGTGGGAACCCTGCTGGTGGTGGGGCACGAGCCGACGATGAGTGGGCTGACCCTGCTGCTGGCCGGGGACGCCGCCACGGGCGGCGCCCCCGCCGTGCTGGAGCGGGTCAGGCTGAAGTTTCCCACCGCGGCGATCGCGGTCCTGCCGTTCGCCGGCGGCTGGTCCGATCTGGGCCCGGGCCGCGCCGGGCTAGCAGCCTTCGTTGTGCCAGGCGACTACAGCGCATGACTGTGTCGGTGACTTAATTGCCTGACTTAGCGGCGACGGGCTCGCCGGCCGGGACGGCGGCGGTGGGCTGGCCGGCCACTGAGTCGGCCTCTGAGCCGGCCTCTGAGTCGGCCTGAGTGTCGCCGCGGGCCGCGTCGTCTTGCCGTGCGCTCGCCGTTTCGGCGCGTGCTGTGTCGCGCTGGTCAATCATGTCGTCACGATCCCGGCTGACGGTGGCGGTCTCGTGGCGGGACTGCTTGAGCCCGCGCCGTGCCGCGCGGCCGCGAAGAGAAGTGCGCCGCGCGCCGGCCAGCAGCAGGCTCAGTCCGAAGAGCGCAACCGCTCCGACCACAATGCCGTAGAGGAATAGCGTGCCGGTGGATCCGGTCACGTGATAGCCGAACAAGGAGAACCCGTGGGTGAGCGCATGCCCATTGCCACCATTACCGAGAACACCGCCCACCCCGACGATCACCGCAGCGACCAGGATGACGAGCCCAAAAATTACGATCATGCCGCACTCCGAACCTTTACGTTGTGGATCGACACTGACAGACCGGCTCAGCCGGGAACCGGGGCCGGGTGGTTAAGAGGGCCTGCGAGCAGCAGGATCGCCGCTCCGGCGATGGCAGGGAGCGAGGTAGGGGGATACTAAGCAGCCTCTTACGGACGTCATTCGTGCGAACGGTAAAAAAATTTCCGGGCCCGTGCCGAACCGCGATAAATTCGCGGTGTGCCTGGGTCCGGAGCAACATTTTCAACATTACTCTTCCATGACTCCCGCGCATAGGAGATTCCGCAGCCAATAAGAGGCTGGGCACTTTTATCTGGACCAGGCCGCCGCCCGAGTAGCGCGCCCGAATCGGCGAGAAAAGAACACGGCCGTCAGGGCGAGATCGTGGTTATCGGCGTCTGACGCTGGATCCCTCGGCGGGCGGGGAGGGCCAGCCGGGCCGTGACCTCATCGCCGCCCAGGGGCGACGAGGGGAGGCTCTGGCGAGCCACACATGGGGGCAAGACGGATTTTTGATGACATGGGACCTTCGGGTGCTTTTCCGTCCTGCGATGGCCCATGATGTGCCGCATGGATCGACCGGTGCATACAGCCGTGCCCTTCACAGACGCGGACAGGCCATCGTCTCAGGCCCGGCCGCGGCCTGCTGTTCCGGATCTCGCCGCAGCACTGGCCGATGCGCAGAGCGGGGACTCGGACGCGTTCCGCGCGCTGTACCGGGACATCCAGCCCCGGCTGCTGCGATACCTCCGGACCCTGGCCGGTGACGACGCCGAGGACGTGGCATCCGAGGCATGGCTGCAGGTCGCCCGCGACCTCCACCGCTTCCATGGCGACTACGACGGGTTCCGGGGCTGGGTCGCGACGATTGCCCGCCACCGCGCCCTCGATCATCTGCGGCGGCACAGCCGCCGGCCGCCGACCACCCCGGTGCCGGTCGACGAACTGACTGATCTGACTGCCCCCGATGACACGGAAGCGCGCGCCATGGACGCGGTTTCCACCGACGCGGCAGTCCGCCTGATCGCGACCTTGCCACCCGATCAGGCCGAGGCAGTCCTGCTCCGCGTCGTCGTCGGGCTGGACGCGGAGAGCGCGGGCAAGGTCCTCGGCAAGCGGGCCGGAGCCGTGCGAACCGCTGCCTACCGGGGGCTTCGCACCTTAGCCAGCCACCTGGAGCAGGCGGGAGATCACCCGCGGCCCGGGCCACCCGGTACCGGGCCGCCTTGGCCGCGAGGACGGCTCAGGGAGTGACGCGATGGGAGGAGTGACAGGAGCGAGGGACTTGACGCTGGAGGGAGTGAGATGAACACAAGCCATCCCCGGAGGATCACCCGGAAAGCCGCCGAGCAGTTGCTCGACGGTTCGGCCGGTCCGGGCGCGGGCCCAGATCAGCTGACCCGCGTGCTGGCCGCTGCCGCGGCGCCAGGACGCGAGAGCGAGCGGGCCGGCGAGCAGATGGCGGTGGCCGCGTTCGAAGCGCATCATCTCGCTCCAGCCACGACTTCCCGGAGAGGGCAGATGATCAAGTCCCCACTCGCGCAACTCCTGACGGCGAAGGTTCTCGCCATATCGCTGGCCACCTTCGCGACTGGCGGGGTAGCGCTCGCCGCAAGCACCAGCCTGTTTACCGGCTCTGGGCCTGCCCCGGCGAACCCTGGCGCTAGCCAGCCGGCCGGTTCGGTCTCGGCCGGGCCCGTCGCGAGCGCCTCCGCGACCAGCGCCCAAGCTGTGCTGCCACAAGACGCGCCGGGACTGTGCCGGACCCTCGCGGCTCGGGCCGAGTCGGCCAACGTGGCAGCGAGCGGCGCTGCCAGCCAGGCCGGCCTGGAGCAGGCTCTGGCCAGCCCCATGCTGACCCAGGTGCTCAGCAGCTCGGAATTCTCGTCTCTTGTCACTACCGTGCAAAGCCGGACGAACGTCGCGGATTACTGCGCACTCCTGCTGGACCTGCCGAGGCTCCCGCGGCCGGATGGCTTGGCGCAGCTGCCGGCCCCGGTCCTCTCGAGCACCCTGGCCCAGCTGCCAGCCGGGGATCTGTCCCAGGTGCTGACCAGCCTGCCGGCCTCAGGGCTCTCCCAGGTGCTGACGACCTTGCCGGCGTCGGGCCTGTCCGAGGTGCTGACCAGCCTGCCGGCGTCGGGCCTGTCTCAGGTGCTGACCACTCTGCCGGCTTCGAGCCTGTCTCAGGTACTGACCACTCTGCCGGCGCTGGATCTGTCTCAGGTGCTGACCAGCCTGCCGGCTTCGGGCTTGTCTCAGGTGCTGACGACCTTGCCGGCGTCGGGCCTGTCTCAGGTGCTGACCAGCCTGCCGGCTTCGGGCCTGTCTCAGGTGCTGACCACCGTGCCGGCGCCGGACCTCTCCAAGGTGCTCACCGGCTTGCCGGCCTCGGCGCGGGCCAAGGTCCTCATTGCCTTGTCAGCCTCGGCGCGGACCAAGGTCCTCACGACCTTGCCCACCTCGGCGCTGACCCAGGTGCTGACCACCCTGCCGGCCCCGGCGCTCGCCCAGGTCCTGAGCACCTTGCCGGCCTCGGCGCAGTCCCAGATCCTGACCCGGCTGCCCACCTCAGCGCTGTCCCAGCTGCCAGCGTCGGTCCTGTCCAAACTGCCGAGCTCAGTGCTGTCCCAGCTGCCCGGTTCGGTGTTGTCCCAGCTACCGGTGGGCTGAGGAGCTCCAGGTACGCCGTCCGATGACGACGGCGGGCGGGACGGCAGGCGCGCGACTGCCGTCCCGCCCACATTTATCTGGCCAGCCGCATCGGGCCACGGGAGTGACAAAAGTTCCCGCGACGTCGCTGAGTTAATTGTGGCGTTACCCAGGCTGGCACCCCGCCGCCGAAGCCGACTCCCCGAGGAGGATCGAGATGTCTCAGACGCGGACAGCCCCGAACAGCGTGGCGACCAGGGTCTCCTGCCGCTGCCGGTCGGCCAGGCTGGTCGGCCCGGCCGTGAAGAACAAGGTCGTCTGGGTGTACGCGGTCACTATGGATCTGGATCCGGTTCGGCTCTCCGGCCTGACTGGTGTCGGCGGGGAGCCGGTTCGCACCGTGACGGAGGCGGACCTCAGCGCTGTGGTCGGCTCAGTCGACGCCACAGCCTTCGGCGAGAGCTCGCTCGCGAGTCTCCTCGCCGACCCGGCCAATATCGAGACGATTGGCCGGGCCCATAATGACGTGGTCGCGGGCGTGGCCTCGGATGCCCCCGTCGTGCCGCTCCGGCTCGCCACCATTTACCCCGACGACATGACGATCCGCGCCTTGCTGGCGGAGCGGCACACCGAACTCGCCGTCCTGCTGCAGTCGTTCCGTGGGACGCAGGAGTGGGGCGTGAAGGTCCATATGGAGCCCGGCGCCGACAGCAACGCGCACGACGGAGACGACCCCGGTGCTGCGCCGCTCAGCGAGCAGGATGGCCTGCCTGTCCGGGGGCCGCGCTGGCATCAAGCGGAAACCTGCGCCGAGAAGATCGACCGGGCGCTCAGCGGGATCGCCGTCGCGACCCGGCGGCATCCCGCCCCGTACCCGCCCGAGGGATGGATGGTGCTCAACGGCGTCTACCTGCTCGACACCGAGCGGGCCGACGAATTCGGCGGGGTCGTGCGGAAGCTGACCGAGGAGCACGCCGGACTGCGGGTTGACATGACCGGCCCGTGGCCGCCCTATTCGTTCGTAGACCGTCAAGAAGTCTGATGGTCCGCCTGAGTAGTAGCCGAGCCGGGCCGGGGCAGGCCGAAGATGCGGCGGCGGAGGGCGTCGAGCAACGGGCCTGGCAGCCGGGCCGCCGTGGCCAGGACACGGGCGTCCTTGCCCACGAGGTAGCGCCGTCGCGGCCGCCGGGCGCTGAGGGCGCCGGCAATTACGGCCGCGACCACGGCCGGGTCGCTGCCATTCTGCTCACGGGCCAGGGCGCGGCGCACCATCCCCCGGTAGGCGTCCGCGTACAGCTCCCGCCCAGCGGGGGAAAACTCAGCCACCGCTCGCTCCGCGTCGGCCGCGAGCTTGGCCACCGCCGGGGTCCGGATGCTGGCCGGCTCGATCAGCACGACCTTGATGTCCCATGGCCCGAGTTCCAGGCGGAGCGCGTCGCTGAGGGCGTGCACCGCGTACTTGGACGCGTTCAGTGGGCCGCCGAAGGGGATAGTGAGCCGGTCGCCGATCGATCCCAGCATGATGATCCGGCCGGCCGCCTCCCTGATGAGCGGCAGGAACCCCTGGGCCACAGCGATCTGGCCCACGACGTTGACCTCGAGCTGCCTGCGCAGCATGTCCAGCGGAATCAGCTCCATCGGCCAGGACACCCCCACGCCCGCGTTGTCGACCAGGCCATCCAGCCCGCGCCCGGCGAGGTGCTCGCTTACCGCTTGGGCGGCGGCGGAGATCTGGCCGGCGTCCGTGATATCGAGGATGACGGGCGTGAGGATTCCGGCGCCGGGAGCGTCAGCGGCCAGGGCCGTGCCATCGGCTTCCCGCCGCACCCCGGCGAATACGTGGTAGCCGCCGGCGGCCAGCCGCAGCGCGGTGGCGCGCCCGATGCCGCTGGCTGAGCCGGTGACGACAGCGTGGCGACGAAGACACGAGTCCATAAGTTCTCCAAAGCGAACGATCGCTCTATTAGCTCTGATCTTCGTCGCGCCACCCGCGCTTCGCGGACGCCTTGCGCGCTCTGCTCAACGGCGGGTCAGCCAGCCCAGAGCACACGTAAGACAACGACACGCTGCTGATCTTCCAGGATGAGATAGATAGCCAGGCCGGTGCCGTTATGCCCAAAAGTATGCGTGCGCATCGGAGATGTGGAGTCCGTGCCGCGCAGCGGTTCGCCGCTCCAGGGATGCAGGGCGATTAAGTCGATCAGGGATGCGTAGGCAACCAGTGCATTTTCCGGCAGTGCAGCTACTTGGTGCCCAGCCTGGTCATCGGACTCGACCTTGTACACCTACAACCCCAGGCTGGATCGCGTCTCCGCCCACGGGGTGGTGGGCAAGGCCTCTCCTGCCAGTAGCTGGTCGGCGTGCTCCAGCATCGCCCGGTGCTCCGCTGGGTGGCCCGCCGACCAGGCCACCCGCCACCATCGTTCAATGAACGCGCTGACCCCCGCTAGGTCCATGGTCTTGGTGGCCTGGGCCATGACAGCCCGGAATTCCGCGTCGAATTCAGCGGCATCCTCCGGCAGGAGCGCAGCACGGATGGCCTTCGGGGCTTTCTCCGGCTGAGCAAGGAACGGGGCACCGTGTCCGGTGACTCCGCGGGCCTCTGCGGTCATGACTGATCACCTCGCTTCACAGCGTAGAGCTTCGCAATGCCATGCAGGCCTGCAGTGGCCGGCGCGGCGTCGCCTGCCGGTCAGTCTTGTCGCGCCACGCCGCAATACACCTCGGCGTCGTCGGGGTTCACCGGGGAACCTGGGTCGGGCCGCCACCGCGAGCACGACACGACGCCCGGCTCGGCCAGTTCCAGGCCCTCGAAGAACCCGGTGATCTGTTCCGGACTCCGGAGGTGGTACGGGAGGGGGCTGCGTTCGTTATAACGCTGCTGGGCCTCGCTTCCCGCTGCACTCACACTGGCGCCGTCAGCGATCACCAGGTAGCTGCCTGGTGTTACGGCATCGAGCAGCCGGCGCACGATTGACCGGGCCTCCTCGTCGCCGCTGACGTGCCCCAGAATCCCGAGCAGGATGAGGGCAGTGGGCTGGGTCAGGTCCAGGGTTCTGGCCGCGGCGTCGACGATGGTCCGGGTGTCGCTCACGTCCGCGTCGACGTAGTCGGTGGCCCCGGTGGGGTTGCTGCTCAGCAGCGCCCGGGCGTGGGCCAGCACGATGGGGTCGTTGTCCACGTAGACGATCCGCGACTCGGGGGCCACCCGCTGGGCGACCTCATGGGTGTTGTCAGCCGTCGGCAGCCCCGTGCCGATGTCCAGGAACTGGCGGATTCCCGCCTCACCCGCCAGGTGGCGGATGGCCCGGCCGAGAAAGTCCCGCTGCGCGCGGGCGGTGTGGACGATGCCGGGGAAGATCTGGCGGACCTGGTCACCGGCCGCGCGGTCGGCGGGGAAGTTGTCCTTGCCGCCTAACCAGTAGTTCCAGATGCGCGCCGAGTGCGGGACGTTCGTTCGTAAGTCAGCACCCGGGCCGGCCGGGGTAACGCCGACGAACCATTTCGCTGTCACAGCAGCGCCCTTCGTCACGACATTGGAGACATGGCGGACTTTCACCCTAGCCGCCGTGCCCGGTGGCAGAGCGGCTGCGTACACAAAGCGGCACAGCTGTCACCCGCTGCCCGTGAGCTGTGGGGCAGCCCGGGCCGGGGTTCGTTGCGGCGGAAATCAGCGGGGGGCGGCGGTGCGCTGGCGGAGCCAGTCGTACCAGGCGGAGATGCCCTCGCCGGTGGTGGCCGAGACCGGCAGGATCTCCGCGCGTGGGCTCACGCTCGTCAGGTCGGCGGCGTGCCGGGCCGTGTCGAAGTCCAGGTAGGGCAGCAGGTCCACCTTGGCCAGCAGGACCAGGTCCGCGGCCCGGAACATCTGCGGATACTTCAGCGGCTTGTCGGCGCCCTCGGTCACCGAGGCGATCACCACCCGGGCCTGCTCGCCAAGGTCGAAAAGTGCCGGGCAGACCAGGTTGCCCACATTTTCTATGACCACAACGGATCCTGGCCGCGGCTCCAGGACGTGCAGCCCCTGGGCCACCATGGCGGCATCGAGATGGCAGCCCGCGCCGGTGTTGATCTGCACCACGGCGGCGCCGGCGGATTCGATGCGCCCGGCGTCGAGGGTCGTCTCCTGGTCCCCCTCGATAACGGCGAGGCCGAGTTGGGCACCCGCCTCCCGGGCCGTCCTCTCCAGCAGAGTGGTCTTGCCGGCGCCAGGCGAGCTCATCAGGTTGACCGCGAAGATGCCGCGCTCCCGCAGCCAGGCCCGGTTGGCCTCGGCCAGCCGGTCGTTCTTGGCCAGCACCTTCTGCTGCAGCATGACGGTCCGGGCGGCCCCGCCGTCATGGTCGTGCGGGTGACCGTCGTACGGGTGACCGTCGTGAGTGTGGCTGCCCTGGGCGTGGCTGTCGTGGGCGTGGCTGTCCTGGGCGTGGCTGTCGTGAACGTGGCCGGGACCGTACACCCTGACCCCGGCGTCGTCCCCGCAACCGCAGGTCGCGCACATCTCAGGCCACCTCCACGGACATGATCCGCAACTCGGAGCCGGCCAGGATCGCCACGTCCGCGCTGCCGCACGGGCACAGCGCGATCGGGCCGTCCGGCTCGAACTCCGCCGCGCAGTCCCGGCACTGGCCGCGCGCGGGCGGCTCGCTGATCTCCAGCCGGGCGCCCGCCAGGTTCGTCCCGTCGGTGACCAGGTCGAAGCAGAACCGCACGGAGTCGGCGACCACGCCGGACATCGCGCCGATCTCCAGGTGGACACAGCTGATCCGGGCGTCGGGCAGCCGCTCGGTCACCGCCTCCACGACACCCTCGGTGATCGCCAGTTCGTGCACCCGGACAGCCCTTCCCTGGTGGGGCGGACAGCGCTCAGCAGATCCGCGGCAGCGGGTCGCCGACCAGGAGGTCGACGATCCGGGTGCCGCCGAACGCGGTCTTGAGCAGGACAATGCCGGGCGGCTCATCGGCGATGTGACCGATGATCGCGGCCTGCTCGCCGAGCGGGTGGGCGCGCAGCGCGGCCAGCGCCTGGTCCGCCTCGGCGCCGTCCACCACCGCGACGAGCCGGCCCTCGCAGGCCACGTACATGGGGTCGATGCCGAGCAGTTCCGAGGCGCCGCGCACCTCGGTGCGCACGGGGATGGCGTTCTCGGTGACCACCACGCTGACGTTGGCCGCGGTGGCCACCTCGTTGAGGATGGTGGCCACACCGCCGCGGGTAGCGTCCCGGAGGGCCCGGACCCCGGTGGTCGCGCTGAGCAGGTCGGCGATCATGCCGTTCATGGCGGCGGTGTCGGAGACGATGTCAGCCTCGATGTCGAGCTCGCCGCGGGCCAGCATGATCGTCACGCCGTGGTCGCCGATCGGCCCGGACACGATCACCGCGTCGCCCGGCCGCGCGGTCGCCACGCCCAGCGACACGTCATGCTCCATCACACCGAGCCCCGCGGTGTTGATGTAGCAGCCGTCCGCCTTGCCCCTCTGCACCACCTTGGTATCGCCGGTGACCACCTGGACCCCGGCGACCGCGGCGGCGGCCTTCATGGACGCCACGATCCGGTTCAGGTCGGCCACGGGGAAGCCTTCCTCCAGGATGAAGCCGGCCGACAGATACAGCGGGGTGGCGCCGGACACGGCCAGGTCGTTGACGGTCCCGTTGACGGCGAGATCACCGATGTCCCCGCCCGGGAAGAACAGTGGCGACACCACGTAAGAATCGGTGGTGAGCGCCACCCGGGATCCGTTGAGGTGCAGTTGGGCCGAATCCTCCAGCGGCTCGAGCAGCGGGTTGCGGAACGCATCCAGGAAGATGGCCTCGACCAGGGTGCGGGTGGCCTTGCCGCCGGCACCGTGCGACATGGTGATCCGTTCTTCCCTGACCTTCGGCCGGCGGCGGCGGGCCCGGTCGATCCGGTCGAGTACCTGCTGCTCGCGCTCTGGTGCCGCGGTCGCGGGCCGCGACATGGCGGCCCCCGTGTGTTCGGCCCGGGTGTGTTCCTCGTGCTCGCGCAGGGCTTCATCCACCCAGCTGCCCCGCGGCCCGGGCGCCGCGTCGGGAGCCGTCCGGCCGGTCATGAAATGCTCACCTCGACCACCCGGCGACGGTTCATCCGGCCGAAGTTGTAGTAGGCCGCGCACGCGCCCTCGGGTGAGACCATGCAGGTGCCGATCGGAGTCTCGGGGGTGCACGCGGTGCCGAACACCTTGCACTCCCACGGCTTGAGCACGCCCTTGAGCACCTCGCCGCACTGGCACGCCTTGGGGTCGGCGACCCGCACGCCGGGCACCCGGAACAGGAGTTCGGCGTCGAAGGCGGAGTAGGCCGGGCGCATCCGCATCGCCGAGTGC
The DNA here is from genome assembly GCA_033854735.1 of Streptosporangiaceae bacterium. GTDB lineage: Bacteria > Actinomycetota > Actinomycetes > Streptosporangiales > Streptosporangiaceae > JAWWPY01. Next base: position 11,427 of record JAWWPY010000256.1, read on the forward strand.
GAGATGAAGCCGAGCCCGCGCCACTCGAAGTACGGCCGCAGCTCCATCACCTCGTTGATCGCCTTCAGTGCGGCGAGGTTGCCGTCCCACGGCACCACCCTGGTGTACTGGTTCTCCACTTCCGAGCGGCCCTCGGACAGCTGCAGCATCAGCATGTAGATGGACTGCAGGATGTCCAGCGGCTCGAAGCCCGCCACCACGACCGGCTTGCCGTACTCCCGGGCGATGAACTCGTACGGGCGGCAGCCGATCACCGTGGACACGTGGCCGGGGCCGATGAAGCCGTCCAGGCGCAGATCGGGTGAGTCCAGGATCGCCTTGATGGCCGGGATGATCGTGACGTGGTTGCAGAAGATCGAGAAGTTGGCGAGACCCTCGGCCGCGGCGCGGAGCACGGTCATCGCGGTGGACGGCGTGGTGGTCTCGAAGCCGATCGCCATGAACACCACGCGCTTGTCCGGGTTCTGCCTGGCGATCTTCAGGGAGTCCAGCGGTGAGTACACCATCCGGATGTCGGTGCCCTCCGCCTTGGCGTCGAAGAACGATCCATGGCTGCCCGGCACCCGCATCATGTCACCGAAGGAGGTCATGATGACGTCGGGCTGCGCGGCCAGGTGGATCGCGTCGTCCACCCGTCCCATCGGGATGACGCACACCGGGCAGCCGGGGCCGTGCACCAGGGTGACGGACTCGGGGAGGTAGTCCTCGAGCCCGTGCTTGTAGATCGTGTGGGTGTGCCCGCCGCACACCTCCATCAGCTTGTACTGGCGCCCTGGCTCACACAGGCCCGCGATCTTCGCGGCCAGGGCGTGTGCCTTGTCGGCGTCCCGGAATTCATCGACGAACCGCATTGGTGCACGCTCCTATTCGATCCGTGATTCCTGCAGCGCGGCGAGTTCGTCCGCGTAGGCCTGCCCGATCCCCTCCAGGAACTCCAGGGCGGCCGCTGCCTCGCTCTCGTCGATCTTGGAGAGCGCGAAGCCCACATGAATGAGCACCCATTCGCCGGGCTCAGGCGGGTCGTCGGCGAGCAGGCCGACGTTGATCACCCGCTTGACGCCGCTGACGTCCACCCTGGCCAGATCGGGCTGGTCAGGGAGGAACTCGATCACCTCGCCTGGGATGCCAAGGCACATGCGATCACCTCTTCGTGGTCTTCGGACGGCTTGCCTTATCGCGTTCCCGTGATTCCTACGGCGGCGGGTCCGCCGCGCTGCGCTGTGTACTTTGCTGCAGAGCACTTTGCTGCTGTGTTTGCTGTGGAGTGCCTTGGTGGGGAGTGCCTTGGTGGGGAGTGCCGTACCGGGGGCCGCCGCCGGTGACGAGCCTGGTGACCACGCGAACCGCCTCGTCCACCGCAGCGGCGACCGGCGGACTGAGCCCGATCCCCTCCTCCAGGCTCGCGGGCTCGCAGCCCACCACCAGCACCCGGCCGGCCTCGGCGCCCAGCGTCCCGGCCATGTCCAGCACGACCTCCGGCTGCATCCCGTGCGCGTCGAACAGGCTCATGGCGGCCAGCGGACTGCCGTCCGCCGCCCCGCCTCCGCCGGCGCCCGGGCCTCCGCCGGTCCCCGGGCCTCCGCCGGTCGTCCCGCCTCCGCCGGTCGCAGGGCCTCCGCCGGTCGCAGGGCCTCCGCCGCCTCCGCTGGTCCCTCCGCCCGGGGCGTCGCCGCCCGCCGGGCGCTGAGCGGGCTGCGGCTCGATGACGTAGACGGTTCCTGGTTCGTCGCCGCGCTGCATGGCGTCGACCAGGATCGTGGTGTCGAATCCCTCGGCCAGGTCGTAGGCCAGGTGCATGCCGCGGATGCCGTAGTCAGTGACCCGGACACCCTCGGGTAGTTCCTGCCCGGCGAAGCGCTTGGCCACCTCGACCCCGAAACCGTCGTCGCCGAGAAAGATGTTGCCGAGGCAGGCGACCAGGGTACGGCCGGTCATCTCGGGCCCTCGCCGTCGCCCATGACGGCCAGCGTGAGTTCCCACAGGGCGTGATAGATCGTGGTCTGCGCTTCCTGGATCCGGTGCACCGAAGAAGAGGGCGCGACAAAGAGGTAATCCAGGCCATCCAGCTCGGACATCTTCCCCCCGTCGTATCCGGCGATGCCCACGGTCAGCATGCCTCGGCGGGCCGCCTCGTCCAGGCCACGCAGCAGGTTCTCGGAATTGCCGCTGGTGGACAGCGCTACCGCGATGTCCTGCTGGCCGCCGAACGCCGCGACCTGCCGGGCGAACACCACCTCGACGCCGATGTCATTGCACAGGGCGGTGACCACGGCAGTGTCATTGGCCAGCCCGAACGCGGGCAGCGGCCGGCCGGGCGGGCCGGGGTTGAGGAACAGCGTCGCGATCTGCTGGGCGTCGGTGGCGCTGCCGCCATTGCCGAAGGCAAGCAGCCGGCCTCCGGCCGCGAACCTCACCGCCATGTCCTGCGCGCACGCCAGCAGGCGGGCCGAGTCCCGGGTGGCAACCGCGCTGCGCAGCTGGGTGATCTCGCGCACCTTGGCCACGGTCGAGTGACGGACTCCCTCCAGCACCGCGGCGACATCGGTCTTGCCCGCGTACAGGAACGGGTACAGCGCTTCCATCGCCGAGGTGTCCGCCGTGCTGCCGTGCGGCGCCGTGCTGCCGTGCGAGGATGCCGGGCTCATCCGGGCACCACCGCGATCGCCTCGCCTGCGTGCACCAGGATCGTGTCGCCGACATCCGCGGCCACCAGGGCCACGCTGACCTCCTCCGCACCGGAGCCCGTGTCCACGATCGCGAGATCGTTGGCCAGCAGCCGCACGACGGTCACCGCCACTGCCGTATCTGAGCAGGTCACGCATACCTCGTCCAGGCACGGGCTGGGGGATTGCGCCGTCGGGGCCGACGTGCTTGACTGCATCCCCGTGCGGCCGCCTCCGGCGGTCATCGGCCCCGTGCGGCCGCCTCCGGTGGTCATCCCACCACCTCCGGGTCGAGAACGCCTGGCTGCTCGAAGAACACGTGCACCAGCTCCCACAACAGGTGGTACGCGGTCACATGCACCTCCTTGACGATCTGCGGGTCCGCTGACCGGGCGACGAGCAGGTGATCAACCGCTGGGCTGGCCCCGATCGCGCCACCGTCCCCGCCGGCCAGGGCGATCGTCAGCATCCCCAGGTCGTGCGCGGCGACCAGGCCGCGCAGGACACTCTCGTCGTTGCCGGTAGTGCAGATGCCGAGCGCGATGTCAGCCGGCCTGGCCAGGCAATGGACCTGATGGGCGAAGATCCCCCCCATGCCATCGCGGGCCGCGAGCCCGGTGACGGTCGCGATGTCCGCGGTGAGCGAGATGGCGGGCAGGGCACGCTTGCCGACGATCACCGGGTGGACGAACTCCACAGCGACGTGCAGGGCGTCGGTGCTCGCCGCACCAGTGCCGAACACCACCAGCTTGCCACCCTGATGGAAACGCATGGCCATGGCGTGACAAGCCGCCGCCACCGTGCCCGCGTGATCGGCCAGATCCTGCAACGGCCCTTCGCGCTGGTCGAACAGCCTGGCGACGTCGTCGTCTCCGATGGTTGGCCGCACTGCCTCGGTCACTTCCTCAGCGAAGTCTCGTTCTCAGTCATCTCATGGCGCGGGCAGTTTCGCCTCGGCCTCGACTACGACGGCGTCGCGCACCTTGAGCGTCCCGAAAAATCCGGAATACGGCTTGATGCCGTAGGAGGACTGCACGACCGAGCCGGTGGCCTGGTACAGGCCAGGCCCGGTCTGAATGACCTGCAGGCGCAGTGGCCGCGACGTGCCGTGCAGCGTGAAGTCCCCCTCGATCATGCCGCCGTCCCCGTTCGGCTCGAACCGGGTAGCGGCGAAGACCGCCTGGGGGTACGGGCCCGTGTCGAGCAGCCGGCGCATGGTCACGCCGATCTCGCGGCGGTCCCGGTCGGTCAGCGGCTTGAGGCCGCCGCCGCCCTCGCGCACGGTCAGTGCCCCCACGTCGATCCGCACCTCGAGGGAGACCGGGGTGCCGTCGTCCTGCACGATCAGATCACCCGACCAGCGGGGGGCGTCGATCGTGAGGTCATGGCCTGCCGTCGCAGCCAGGCCCTCCCGGGAGGTGCGGAGCACGATGTGCCCGACCTCGGGGGCGAGTCGGTGGTGTCCAGCAGGAACCGCCATGCCAGCACGTTAGGACACTTGTGGGGGGGCGTCCAGTAGATGACCGGACAGGGATGACCCTACAGTGTGCCGGACTGTCGGCTGGATCGGCCGCCTGTCCGGCCCGGCCGCCCGGCTGGCCAGCGGAAACTCGCGGACAGCCCGGTGAGCTAGGGGAAGGGCAGTTCGCCGAAGAGTTCCTGGATCCGCCGCAGGTCACGGAGCCGCGGTTCTGTCTCGCCGCCGACCCAGCGTCCGACAGTCTTGACTGACACGCCGAGCTGGCGGGCCGCGGCCTCCTGGGTGAGTCCTTCTCGCCGCAGCGTGCTGGACATCCAGTCGGCGAACGTGTCCGGCCGCCTGGGCGCTGCTGTCCTGGCCGGTGATGGGCGGGTGGTGGCCACAGGCTGGGTGGCGACCGGCTGATTGGAGTGGAGCACATCGACCTCGACGTGCTCGGGGAAGATCCGGAACGAGACCTGGATGGCGCCCTCGGGACCCGCCGCGTCCAGCAGGGCACGGAAGACCGTCTCCCCGACTTCGCGGTTACCCTGCTCGGTCAGCGGCGATTCCGCCAGGCAACGGCGGACGAAGTCCCTGATCTCGGGGATCCATGACGGACGCGCCGGAAACGTCTGGGACAGCACCACCACGGGGACGACCTCGATCAGTGGTCCCCCGGGCCCGTCGTCCAGATCAGGCACCGGTGTCTCCCTCGTCATGCCTCCGGCCATCGGTCGGCCGACCCAGCGTCCGGTCAGAAGCGACCGTTTTGACCACAGGGTACGCGTCCATTCCGGATGCTGCGCGCCTGGTAGGAGTTCTGTGTCGGCGGCGGCTGGACTGCCCGCCAGACCAAATTTGATCCCAACTCTGTCGGCCCGACAAGACATTTCTGTCCGTTGACTTGACTGTTACGTCTTGCCACCTCCTGGGGCCAGGTTTAGCATGACGGCGTCTGCGTACGGCGCAGGCAGGTCCTGCCATGAACTGTTTCCCCGGCGCTGTCGCGCCCGCCATGGTTCGGGCCGTCCGGCGGTCAGAGTGGCCCGCCAGGCGGCGAGTAACTCCTGACATCCGGCGGGTCCGCCGCCGCCAGGCCTCCTCGTTCCCGGCCGTCGATCGCCACGAACCCGGCCCCCGGGCAGCTGACCCCCACGCGCCTCATCGCCAGGCGAGGCGTATTGCGGCACAGCGCCGCCAGCCGCATCTTCAGGCACCGCAGCGCAGGCCGCGTCTCAAGCGCTGCATCTCCAGGCCCATCATCGCCAGGCCCCGACGCATCCACCATCCCGCCGACACCGCAGCGAGGAGGTGGCCTAGCAATGGCCACTGCCGAACAGACCAACGACACAACGACGGCCGAGCCGGTCGTCCACATCCTCTGGATGAACGGAGGGCTGGGCTGTGACGGGGACTCGGTGGCGCTCACCGCAGCTACTCAGCCGAGCATCGAGGAAATCGCGCTTGGGGCGCTCCCCGGCCTGCCCAAGGTCGCGGTGCACTGGCCGCTGATCGATTTCGAGTGCGGCCCCGAGCAGGGCGCCGACAACTTCATCGAGTGGTGGCACAAGGCCGACCGCGGCGAACTGGATCCGTTCGTCCTCGTCGTCGAGGGCTCGATCCCGAACGAAGCGATCAAGGATGAGGGCTACTGGTGCGGTTTCGGGAACAACCCGGCGACCGGCCAGCCGATGACCACCAATGAGTGGCTGGACCGGCTGGCGCCGAAGGCCACCGCGATCCTGGCCGCGGGCACCTGCGCCACCTACGGCGGGATCCACGCCATGGCCGGTAACCCCACCGGGGCGATGGGGGTGCCTGACTACCTTGGCTGGGAATGGCGGTCCAAGGCCGGCCTGCCGATCGTCTGCGTCCCCGGCTGCCCAACCCATCCGGACAACCTCTCGGAGACCATCCTTTACCTGCTCTACCAGGTCGCGGGCCAGGCTCCGATGATCCCGCTGGACGAGGCGCTGCGGCCGACCTGGCTGTTCGGCGCCACCGTGCACGAGGGGTGCGACCGGGGCGGCTATTACGAGCAGGGTGAGTTCGCCAACGAGTACGGCTCGCCCAAGTGCCTGGTCAAGCTGGGCTGCTGGGGGCCGGTTGTCAAGTGCAACGTGCCGAAGCGCGGCTGGATCAACGGGGTCGGCGGCTGCCCGAACGTGGGCGGGATCTGCATCGCCTGCACCATGCCGGGCTTCCCTGACAAGTTCATGCCGTTCATGGACGAGCCGCCTGGTTCGAGGGTGTCGATGACGGCGAGCACCCTTTACGGGACGGTGATCCGCTCACTCCGTGGCTTCACGGCCAAGACGGCCGACGAGGAGCCCAAGTGGCGGAAGAAGGGCGATGACCTGCTCACCGGCTACCAGAAGTCCTGGTGACCTCGACCAGCGCCAGCCCGTGGGCAGCGGCGCCCGATAGCAGCGAGAGGAATGAGCGATGACGACGGCCGAGGATACCGGCATTGTCGAGATGAACTGGGACCCCATCACCAGGATCGTGGGCAGCCTCGGGATCTACACGAAAATCGACTTCAAGCAGAAGAAGGTCGTCGAGTGTTACAGCACATCGTCGATCTTCCGCGGCTACAGCATCTTCATGAAGGGCAAGGACCCGCGCGACGCGCACTTCATCACCAGCCGCATCTGCGGGATCTGCGGGGACAACCACGCGACGTGCTCCGTCTACAACCAGAACATGGCCTACGGGGTGCGGCCGCCGCACCTCGCCGAATGGATCATCAACCTGGGCGAGGCCGCCGAGTACATGTTCGACCACAACATCTTCCAGGAGAACCTGGTCGGGGTGGACTTCTGCGCGAGGATGGTGGGCGAGACCAACCCGGGCGTGCTGGAGCTGGCCAACCGCACCGAGTGCCCACATGCCGGCGACCATGGCTACAAGTACATCGGCGACATCATGCGGTCGCTCAACCCGCTGGAAGGCGAGTTCTACCGCGAGGCGCTCCAGGTCAGCCGGTCCACCCGGGAGATGTTCTGCCTGATGGAGGGGCGGCACGTCCATCCTTCGACGCTCTATCCCGGTGGCGTGGGCACCACCCCCACCGTGCAGCTCTTCACCGACTACCTGACCCGGCTGATGCGCTACGTGGAGTTCATGAAGCGGGTCGTGCCCATGCATGACGATCTCTTCGACTTCTTCTACGAGGCCATGCCCGGGTACGAGGAGGTGGGCCGCCGCCGGGCCGACATGGTCTGCTGGGGCAGCCTGAACGACCCCGAGCACTGCGACTTCCGCTACGACCACATGAGCGACTGGGGCCGGAAGATGTTCGTGAGCCCCGGCGTCATCCGCGACGGGCAACTGCTCACCAACGACCTCGTCGATATCAACCTCGGGATCCGCATCCTGCTCGGCAGCTCCTACTACGAGGACTGGGAAGACCAGGAGATGTTCGTGACCCGCGACCCACTGGGCAACCCGGTGGACCGCAGGCACCCGTGGAACCAGCACACGATCCCGCGGCCAGCCAAGCGTGACTTCGACAGCAAGTACAGCTGGGTCATGTCGCCGCGGTGGTTCGACGGCACCAACTACCTGGCCGCCGATACCGGTGGCGGGCCGATCGCCCGGCTGTGGGCGACGGCGCAGGGCGGGCTCGTGGACTTCGGCTACGTCAAGTCCACCGGCCACAGCGTGCAGATCAACCTGCCCCGGACGATCAGCAGGCCTGAGGTCACCTTCGAGTGGAAGATCCCGGTGGACAAGGCGGGACTGCCGCTGTCGAACGCAATCGAGCGGGACCGGGCGCGCACCTACTTCCAGGCCTACGCGGCCGCTGCCGCGCTGCACTTCATGGAGAAGGCGCTGGCCGAGGTGCGGGCCGGCCACACCAAGACGTGGGAGCCGTTCGACGTCCCGGACGAGGCCAACAGCTGCGGGTTCACCGAGGCCGTGCGGGGCGTGCTGTCGCACCACATGGTGATCCGTGACGGGAAGATCGCGAACTACCATCCGTACCCGCCTACACCCTGGAACGCCAGCGTGCGCGACAGCTACGGGACCCCGGGCCCGTACGAGGACGCGGTGCAGAACACGCCGATCTTCGAGGAGAACTCGCCGGACAATTTCAAGGGCATCGACATCATGCGGGCCGTCCGCAGTTTCGACCCCTGCCTGCCGTGCGGCGTGCACATGTCCCTCGGGAACGGCAAGCTGCTTGAGAAGATCCACACGCCGATGGCGGCCATCCTGGCGACCTGACCCGCCCGGGCCCGGCCCGGCCCGCGCAGGCCGGGCCGGACCTGGCGCGGCAGACCTGATCGGCTGATGGAAAGGCGAGGCGCATGGCCGAGGTTCGGCAGGTCGGGGCGCGGGTCGAGGAACTGCTCGGCACCTTGCGATCGAGCGGGAACAAATCCGCGGCCCCGGCCGCGGAGGAACTGGTCCGCATCCTGCTCGGCCTGTATGGCGACGGGCTCGGCCACATCATGACGGCGCTGCATGAATCAGGCGACGCCGGCGCGGCGGTACTCGACAAGCTGCTGGCCGATCCGCTGGTGGAAAGCCTGCTGGTGCTGCACGACCTGCACCCCCTGGATATCGACACCAGGATCCAGCGCGCCCTCGACCGGGTGCGGCCCTACCTCGGCTCGCATGCGGGCGGGGTGGAATACCTCGGCGTGACCGACGATGGTGTCGCGCACCTGCGGCTTGAGGGCAGCTGCCATGGGTGCCCGTCATCCACCGTGACGGTCCGGCTGGCCATCCAGGGCGCCATCGAGGAAGCCGCGCCCGAGGTCAGCGACGTCGTCGTGGAGGGCGTGAGCGAGCCGGCTGGCCAGCAGACGTTGCTCCAGATCGGTAGCGGCCCGCCCGGGTCGGCGGCGCCCGGGCCCGGTGCCGGACCAGGCGCGGCCGCCGGGGCCGCTGCGGCGGGCGATGCCGCCTGGGTCACCCTGCCGGATATCGGGCCGCCCAGCGGGCGGCCGCTCGCCACGGTGGCCGGCGGCCTGCCGGTGCTGGTGTGCTCCGTCCGCGGCACCCTGTACGCCTACCGGGACGCCTGTGCCGCCTGCGGATCCTCGCTGGCGCGCGCCACGCTCACCGGCGAGCGGCTGGACTGCGCCGAGTGCGCCGCCGTGTATGACGTGCGGGCCGCGGGCCGGGGCCTGAGCGATCCGACTGCCCATCTCGATCCGCTTCCGCTGCTCGCCGACAGCCAGGGTGTCCGGGTCGCGGTCCCGGCGCCGCTGGAAACGGTGCGGTCATGACCGGCCGGATGGGATTGCGCAGGTTCCTGGAGCCGCCGCCGGCCCCCCCGGCGGAGGGGGCCGGGGGTGCCGGCGGTGCTGCCACGGTGCTGCCGGGGGTCGGCACGTCCCGTGAGGTGGGCCCTGAGCAGGAACGCTGTGAGATGTGCGCCACCGAGGTGGGCCCCAGTCACAGCCATGTGGCGGACCTGGAGCAGTCCAGCCTGATGTGCGTCTGCCGCGGATGCTACCTGTTGTTCACGCACGGCAGCGCGGGTGGCGGCCGGTACCACGGGGTACCCGATCGCTATGCCCGTGACCCGTCCCGGACGCTGTCCGTGTCCGAATGGGACGACCTGCAGATCCCGGTCGGGCTGGCCTTCTTCCTGCACAGCTCGCAGCGCGGCGAGGTGAGCGGGTTCTACCCCAGCCCGGCCGGCGCCACCGAGTGCCTGCTTGACCTGCAGGCCTGGGCCCGGCTGGCTGAGGCACATCCGCTGCTGCGCGCCGCGGAGCCCGACGTCGAGGCCGTGCTGATCTGCCGCGACCAGGCCGTCGTGGAGTACTTCATCGTGCCGGTCGACGCCTGTTATGAGCTGGCCGGGCGGATGCGGATGCTGTGGAAGGGCTTCGACGGCGGCACCGAGGCACGGGCCAGCATCGAGGCCTTCCTCACGGGCGTACGGGCCCGCGCCAAAGACCTCACCCCGGAGTCCTCAGCTGGCCCGGAGTCCTCAGTTAGCACAGCGCCTTCAGATCTCAGGGTGCCTTCAGATCTCAGGGCGCCTTCAGATCTCAGGGCGCCTTCAGATGACCGGGCGCCCTGAGATGGCCGAGCTCTCGTTTGACTGCGTCGGCGCCCAGGCCGAGCGTTACGCGGTGGTGCCGTCGTTCACGCTGCAACTGCGGATCAGCGAGACGACCGGTCAGCGGGTGGATGCGATCGCGCTGCGCTGCCAGATCAGGATCGAGCCGATGCGCCGCCGCTACACCGACGCCGAAGCGGAGCGGCTCAATGACCTGTTCGGTGAGACGCAGCGCTGGTCGGATACCCTCAAGCCGCTCCAGTTCGCCCTGCTGTCGGTGATGGTGCCCTCCTTCACCGGCAGCGTCCAGGTCGACCTGCCGGTGCCGTTCAGCTACGACCTCGAGATCGCATCGGCCCGCTACTTCAGCGCGCTGGACTCCGGTGAGATCCCTCTGCTGATGCTGTTCAGTGGGACGATTTTCGGCACCGCCGACGGCCGCCTCCAGGTCCAGCAGGTGCCGTGGAGCAAGGAGGCCGCCTTCCGGCTCCCGGTGAGTGTCTGGCGGGCCTCCGTCGACGCGCACTTCCCCAACAGCGCCTGGATCCGGATGACCCGCGAGACGCTGGACGAGCTGATCCGGTTCAAGAACCGCAAGGCGCTCCCCACCTGGGACGCCACCCTGGCGGCCCTGCTGGCCCAGGCATCGCAGGACCAGGCATCGCAGGACCAGGCATCGCAGGAACAGCCATGAGACGCGGGCGGTCCCGCGTCGATCCCGCGTTCCTCGGGCACGCGCAGCGGGTCGCCGACGCGATTCTCTACGAGGGGTACCTGCTGTATCCGTACCGGGGCTCCGCACAGAAGAACCAGGAACGTTTCCAGTTCGGCGTGCTGATGCCGCCGGCCTACCGGGCCGTCGACGACTGCGAGCCATCCGCCAGCCAGACCGAGTGCCTGCTCGAATGCGCTGCGGGCGCCGAGATCGAGGTGGCGCTCCGTTTCCTGCAGTTGCAGCGGCGGACCGGGCAAGCCCCATCGGATATGGCCCCCGCCGGGGACGGGTTCAGCGACGTGGGCTCGCTGCAGGTGGACGGGTCCGAGGTCACCCCCTGGGACGAAGCTGCCGAGCGCGAGCAATGGGCGACCGCCTCCCTGGCCGCGCTGCTCGAGGGAGAGGTCGAGGTCCCGTTCCAGATCGCGGCGGGCGAGGCCACCGAGGACATCTCCGATACGGGCGGGCGGGTCGCGGGCAGGCTGGTCCGGCGGTGGGCCGCCCTCAGCGGGATCATCCGGCTGAGCGCGCAGCGGCTGCCTGGCCCCTACGGCGTACTGCGGCTGCGGGTGCGGGTGGAGAACCACACTGTGCCGGACGAGCCGATGCGGCGGCGCGCGGATGGCCTCCGGTTCGCCCTGGTCGCGGCGCACTGCCTGATCGGCGTGCCCGGTGGCAGGTTCCTGTCCATGACCGCACCACCGGAGTGGGCGGCGGGCATGGTCGCCGGCTGCGTCAACACGGCCACCTGGCCAGTGCTCGCGGGCCCGGAAGATTGCCATGAGCTGATGCTCGCTTCCCCGGTCATCCTGTATGACCACCCGGAGATCGCCGCCGAGAGCGCCGGTGAGCTCTTTGACTCCACGGAGATCGACGAAATTCTGACCTTGCGCACCCTGACGCTGACCGATTCGGAGAAGCGCGAGGCGCGCAGCACCGACCCCAGGGCCGCCGCGCTGCTGGACCGGCTCGACCACCTGCCGCCGGAGATGCTGGAGCGCATGCACGGGGCCATCCGGTACCTCAGGCCGGCCGCCCGTCCGCAGGCAGGCGGCTTCCCGCAGATCGGCGGATTCCCCGAGGCGGGCGGGTTCCCGCAGATCGGCGGGTCCCCCCCGGCCGGCGAGATGCCCGGAGACCCGGTCACGCCCGGCCAGGCTCCCTGGTGGGACCCGGGTGCGGACAGTTCTGTCTCCCCAGAGACCGATCATGTCCTGATCGGCGGCGTCCGGGTGGCCCGGGGCAGCCGGGTCCGGATGCACCCGGGCGCCCGGCGCGCCGACGCGCAGGACCTTTTCCTCATCGGCCGGATGGCGCGGGTGGAAGCCGTGCTGTTCGACGTCGATGGCCACGTTCACCTGGCGCTGGTACCGGAGGACGACCCGGCCGCCGAGATGCAGCGCAACCACGGCAGGTTCCTGTACTTCGCACCAGACGAGGTTGAGCCCCTAGGAGGCAATTCATGATTACGAAACTGATCAAGGCAGCCTTGCTCGCGGTGCTGCTCGCCGCGATCATCCAGTCGCTGCCAGACATCAAGCGCTACCTCGAACTCCGCGAGATGTAGCTCGCATCGGCGACCCGGCCCGGGCGACCCCTGACACGGCGACCCCTAGCCACGGGCGGCCCTGACAAGGCAGGGAGAACATGGAAACAATCATCGGATTCGTGGCCGGCTACCTGGTCGGTGTTAGCGGAGGCCGGGATGGCCTGCAACGGGTGCGCTCATCCTGGCAGGCCATCAGGACATCGCCTGAGGTGCGCCGCCTCGTGACGGAAGGGGTGGTGGTGGCGCAGGCCGCCGCCGGCCGGGCTTCCCGCGGCGGCCTGGGCGCGGCCGTTGGTGGCGTGACCGACGTGCTCGCCGCGAGGGCGGCTAGCTCGCGCGACCGCCGCGCCGCCTGAGCACCGATGCTCTGCCGCTCGCCGGAGTAAAACCTGCCTGAGCGGCGTCAGGGCCCCGCCGAATCCAGAGTTGCGCCGGTCAGCGGCCACCTCGGCGGCTTCTGGGACGATGAGCCGGTGACCGGAGATGTGATCGCCGCGGGCGTCCGTTGACCGGCTGGCTGCGGCAGGTGGCCCGGCCGGCCGACGCCGGCCCTCCGGCGTGGCTGGCTGAACTGATCCGGCCGAACCAGGAGCCAGTGCCCTGGGGCGCGATGATCCGGGCCGCCCTGGCCCTGTGTGCCCCGCTCGCCCTGGGGCTCACGACAGGCAACGCCCAGCGCGGCGTGCTGGCTGCGCTCGGCGGCCTGCTCGTGGTCGTCGTGGACCGCGGTGGGCCCTATCCCGCACGGGTCAGGCGCATCGTGGCGGTCGCGGTGCTCGGCGGCGGGGCCGGCCTCGTGACCGGCGGCCTGGCCCAGGGGCGGGGCTGGATCACCGTCGCCGTCCTGGTCACGGTGGCCGGAGTATCGGCGCTGCTCAGCGTGGCGGGCAGTACCGCCTCGGCGGTGGGCCTGCAGCTGCTCGTCTACGTCACGCTCGGCACCGGGCCGCTCGGCATGGTGCGGCCATGGTGGGAACCGCCTGGGCTGCTGCTGGCCGGGGCCGCCTGGGCGATGCTGCTGCTCCTCCCGGGCTGGTTGCTGGCCCCGCTGGCGCCGGAGCAGCGCAGTACCGCCGGTGCCTACCGCGCCATCGCCGCCATGCTCCGTGCCATCGGGACGGGGCACTCCAGCGAAGACCGGCGGCGCGTGGTCAGCGCGCTCAACGCGGCCTGGGACGACCTGCTGGCCCGGCGGGCCGGATCCGAGGGCCGTGACCCGCAGCAACTGCGGCTGGCGGCGCTGCTCGGCCAGACTCACTCGCTGGTAGAGGCGGCGACCACCCTGGCGGTCGAGGGGAACCGCCCGCCGCATGCGGTGCCGGACACGATCGACATGATCGCCGACGCGATCCAGTACTCCACTCCGGTGCCCGAGCTTCCGGCCTACCCCGCTGAGACTCCTGGCGCGCGGGCCCTCCAGGACGCGCTCCGCGGGGTGCTGAATGTCCTGTCTGGGCGCCGGCCGCCTGCTCGCCCCCGGCCGCCACCCCGGGCACTCCCGCGTGACCGGCTCGATGACCTGATCGGCGAGATAATCGGCGGCCGGCTGGCCGGGCTCTTCGCGATCCGCCTCATGATCTCCGTCGGGGTGGCCGCGGTGATCAGCGAAGCATTGTCCGTTGAGCGATCGTATTGGGTCGTGCTCACCGTGGCTCTGGTGCTCAGGCCGGACTTCGGGTCAGTGTTCGCGCGCGCCGTCCAGCGCGGTGCCGGAACGGTCGTCGGGGCAGTCGCCGGCGCGGCGATCCTGGCGGTCGTCCCCTACGGCCCGTTCCTGCTGATTCCCTGCGCGGTGCTGGCTCCGCTGCTGCCCTACGGGCGGAGCCGGAATTTCGGCCTCTTCACCATCTTCCTCACCCCCCTCGTGGTGGTACTGATCGACCTCCTGGCCCACACCGGCTGGACGCTGGCCGTCAACAGGCTCTTCGACACCCTGCTGGGCTGCGGTATCGCGCTTCTCATCGGCTACGCTCCGTGGCCGATGAGCTGGCATGCGCACCTGCCCGGGCAGTTCGCGGCGGCGGTCGATAGTGTCGGCCTCTATGCACAGCGAGCGCTTCTCGGCAGCTCACCTGGGCGGTCGCGGCTGCGGCGGCAGACCCACCGGGCTCTGTTGGACCTGCGGACCGAATTCCAGCGCACCATGGCGGAGCCACGCTCGGTCAGCAGACGGGCCGCCGTCTGGTGGCCCGCCCTGGTCGGGCTGGAGAATGTGATGGACACGGTCACCGCGATGGCGGTCAGGGCCGACCTCGGCGAGGGCCGGCCGTCACCGGACGGCGTCCAGCAGCTGGCCGGGGCCCTGACGGAACTCGCCCGCGCGGTGCGGGCGGGGGAACGGCCGACGGCTCTCCCGCTGCCGGACGAGGAACTCCTCCGGCCGGTCAGTGACGCGATCCGCGAGGTGCAGCGAGCCATGGGCAGCCAGGCCGCCAGTGGGCCCGACCGTGCCGCGTGATTTGTCCAGGCGGTCGCGGGACCTGCTGGTCGTGCTGCTCACGCTGCCGACCGGCGCGGTGGATGCCGCGTGCTTCCTGCACCTGGGCCATGTCTTCAGCAGCGTGGTCACTGGGACCATGGTGCTGCTGGGCATCGCAGCCGGGTCGCACGATCCCAGCCTCGCGATCCACTGCGCGGTAGCGCTGGCCAGTTACACCTCCGGGGTGCTCATCGGGGCACCGATCGCGGTCAGGTCCGGCGGCCGGCGGCCAGCCGGGCCCGCGGCTCCCCGCGCGACCTGGCCGCCCGCCGTCACGGCCGCGCTCGCCGCCGAGACCTGCGTCCTGGCCGCGTTCTGCGTGGGCTGGGAACTGCAGGGCGGGCACCCGCACGGAACCGGCCAGCTGGTGCTGCTCGCGCTCGTGTCAGTGTCGATGGGAATGCAGGGCGCCGCCGTCCGGCAGCTCGGCCAGATGTCCACCACGTACCTGACGGGAACGCTCACCGGGATCGTGGCGGGGCTCACGACGCGGCAGAAACCAGAGGGACTCGCCCGCAGCCTGGGCGTATTCGGAACTCTTATCATCGGCGCGCTCATCTCCGCTACCGTCACCGCGTACGTTCCGCGCTGGCTGCCGCTGGTGGTGCTGCTTCCCCTGGCTGTGGTGCTGGTGGTGTCCCGGTCCCGGTCCCGGTCCGGCGCCGGGCCATGATGTAGCCGGCGATGACGGTAAGGCCGAGGGCTCCGGCGGGGGGCAAGGTGACCAGCGCGGGGAGCTGGTAACGCCAGCTGAACTGGAACACATCGGAGCCGAGCAGCACCGCCGCGCCGGTCACGAAGACCAGCAGGCAGGCCGTGGCCGTCGCGCGCTGGGCGGCGGTGACGCGGCGGCGCACTACAGCGAGGCTGCCGATCAGGCCGGCCACCACGGCGAACAGGAACAGCGGCCCGGGCGTGTAGCCGCCGCCGAGCTGGTAGTCGCGCAGGAACGAGGCGAGTGGCTTGACCGCCACCGGGTTGCCGCCGCCGAAGGGCTGGCCGAGGCCGAGAACCTGGATCACCCCGGTGGGCTGCTGCGCCATCCGGAGCTGCCCGCGGGTGATGGTGACGTAGGGCGGGAACTGCGGGTAGGCATCCTGGAACTGCCAGCGGCTGATCGGCGTGTCTCCCGCGTTCTGTAGCCGCCGCACAGCGAACAGCTTCACGGCGTCCTTACCGATAGCGGCCGCGATACCCAGCGGGTCCTGCATCTCCAGCCTGCGGTTGAAGTTGGCGACGACCGCTGAGGCGCTCGTCCCGAGCGGTGCCACGTAGAGCCGCAGCGGCGACCGTCGGTCGTGCTCCAGGCCGTCGATACCCAGCTGGACCGCCTGCTGACGGGCCGGGCACAGGGCCCGCTCGTCCGCGGGGAGGCTGAGGGCCTGGCAGTTCGTCGCGAGCACGAGCCGCCCATAGAGATCGTTGGTTCCGGTGTAGGCCAGCCTGAAGTGCCCGTTTTCCGCGAGTGACACCGAGCAGTAGACGACTATGGGCAGGGCGAAGGCGGCGCACAGGGCGGTGGCTTTGATGAGCTTGGCGGGCCAGCCGGGGATGCTGACCAGCAGGAAGATGACGGCGGGGGCGATGAGGATCTCGCCGATCTGGGCGAC
>JAWWPY010000257.1:0-114335 GCA_033854735.1 Streptosporangiaceae bacterium
CACCCGCGCCGAGCGGAGCCAGCCAGTGCCCGACGATCTGCGAGGCGAATGCGCCATGGGCGTACGGGAAGACGCCGGTATCGATCTGCGCGCCGCGGTAGACCAGCAGGGTCGCGACCACGAGGAAGATCCCCAGCAGGACGAGCCATGCGGCCCCGGTGTGTGAGCCAGCGAAGCGGGACTTGCGGCCCTCCCGCTTCGGGTCGTTGCGGAGCCTGATGACGGCGAACGTGATGATGCCGGCCAGCACGGCGACCGCGAACAGGTCCTCCAGGAAGCCGATCGCGGCCCAGTGGCCGATCCCCGGGATGGCGAAGGTGCGGCTGAAAAGGTCACCGTACGCCTCGATGATGGTCAGGATGAGGACGATGAATCCCCAGAACGTCAGGGCATGGGCGGCGCCCGGCACCGACCACTGGAGCAGCTTGCGCTGGCCGATCACCTCGGTCGCCTGGGTGCCGACGTCCCGGGCCGGGTGCTCGCGCACCGCCTCGATCCGCTCCGGGGCAGGCTGGCCGCTGCGTCCCAGCCGGTAAAGCCACCACATCCGCCGGCCAGCGAGCGCGGCCGCGACAGCGGTCAGGGCGAGTCCGACGATGATACGCAGGGCCACGAAGACCTCCTGGTCCGGCACCGGCAGGAATGATCCGGCCCCATGGTTTTGCTAGCACCGTGGTTGGCTGGCACCGTGGTTGGCTGGCACCGGGCCGGCTGCCAGCGTACGCTGCACACCCGTTGCCTATTGATCACGCGGTGCCTCAGCGCGGCAATTCCGGCATCTTACCCGCCAGTAACAAGGCGGCGCCAGCGCGCGGCGGGAATGATCAGGCGCGCATATAAGTTGAGCACAGTAGACTCAACTATTTGCCAACGGCGACAGGCGCTGGCAAACTTGCGTCGGCAACACTCAACTCTGGACCACGATCAACCATAGGGACTACACATGGCACGTGCGGTAGGAATCGACCTCGGGACGACCAACTCTGTCGTCGCAGTTCTCGAAGGCGGCGAGCCGGCGGTCATCGCCAACGCGGAGGGGTCGCGGACCACGCCGTCCGTCGTCGCCTTCGCCAAGAACGGTGAAGTACTTGTCGGCGAGGTCGCCAAGCGGCAGGCCGTGACCAACGTCGACCGCACGATCCGGTCGGTCAAGCGCCAAATGGGCACCGACTGGACCGTCAAGATCGACAACAAGAAGTTTACCGCCCAGCAGATCAGCGCGTTCATCCTGCAGAAGCTGAAGAGGGACGCCGAGTCCTACCTGGGCGAGACGATCACCGACGCGGTGATCACCGTCCCCGCCTACTTCAGCGACGCCCAGCGGCAGGCCACCAAGGAGGCCGGGACGATCGCTGGGCTGAACGTGCTCCGGATCATCAACGAACCCACGTCAGCGGCTCTGGCGTACCACCTGGACAAGGAGGGCGAGGCCACCATCCTCGTCTTCGACCTGGGCGGCGGCACCTTCGACGTGTCACTCCTCGAGGTCGGCGAGGGCGTCGTTGAGGTGAAGGCCACCAGCGGTGACAACCACCTCGGTGGTGACGACTGGGACCAGTGCATTGTGGACTGGCTGGTCAAGGAGTTCAAGAACAACTACGGCACCGACCTGTCCAAGGACAAGATGGCGCTGCAGCGGCTCCGGGAGTCGGCCGAGAAGGCCAAGATCGAGCTGTCCGGCTCGGCCGAGACGCAGATCAACCTGCCCTACATCACCCACTCGGAGCAGGGCCCGCTGCACCTGGACACCAAGCTCACCCGGGCTGAGTTCCAGCGGATGACGTCGGCCCTGCTGGACCGCTGCAAGGCGCCGTTCAAGCAGGTGATCAAGGACGCCGGTGTGAAGCTGGGCGACATCCAGCACGTCGTCCTCGTGGGTGGTTCCACCCGGATGCCGGCCGTGGTCGAGCTGGTCAAGGATCTGACTGGCGGCAAGGACCCGAACAAGGGCGTCAACCCGGACGAGGTCGTCGCCGTCGGCGCGTGCCTGCAGGCTGGCGTGCTCAAGGGTGAGGTCAAGGACGTCCTGCTGCTGGACGTGACGCCGCTCTCGCTCGGCATCGAGACCAAGGGCGGGATCTTCACCAAGCTCATCGAGCGCAACACCACGATCCCGACCAAGCGGTCGGAGATCTTCACGACCGCGGATGACAACCAGCCCTCGGTGCAGATCCAGGTGTTCCAGGGTGAGCGGGAGATCGCCGCGTACAACAAGAAGCTTGGCATGTTCGAGCTGGCTGGCATCGCGCCGGCGCCGCGCGGAATCCCCCAGGTCGAGGTGGCCTTCGACATCGACGCCAACGGAATCGTGAACGTCTCGGCCAAGGACCTCGGCACCGGCAAGGAGCAGCGGGTCACCATCTCCGGCGGTTCGGCGCTGGGCAAGGACGACATCGAGCGGATGATGGCCGACGCGGAGAAGTACGCCGAGGAGGACGCCAGGCGCCGCGAGGAGGCAGAGGTCCGCAACCGCGCCGACAGCCTCGCCTACACCACAGAGAAGTTCCTCGCCGAGAACTCCGACAAGGTTCCCGACGACATCAAGTCTGAGGTGGAAGCCGCGATCACCGACCTGAAGAAGGCGCTCGAGGGCACCGACACCGACGCGATCAAGGAGGCCAGCGAGAAGGCGGCCCAGGTGAGCCAGAAGATGGGCACCGCCATCTACGCCCAGGCCCAGGCCAGCGCCTCGGAGGGCGAGGCTGCGAGCGAAGCGGCTGCGGACTCCTCAGACGACGACGAGGTTGTCGAGGCCGAGATCGTGGACGAGGACAAGCCCCGTAACGCAGAAGGTGGCGCCGCCTGATGAATTCACCGGAGGAGCCCAGCGAAGGACCGGTGATTCGAGACCTCAGGCGCATAGATCCGGCGACTGGGCAGGTCAGGAATCCCGGCCAGGCAAGCCAGGCGCAGCCAGGCGCAGGAAATCGCGGGCCAGTCAAAGCACGGCCAGGCCGGCACGCGGCCTCCAAGCCGGGCGGGGCACCGCCACCGCCGGCTCAGGGCGGCGGTAACGCGCCGGCCCCGGGACCCGCGGCGCGGGTCCCGGGGCCCCCGGGCTCCGCGGTACCCGGCTCCGGGACGGCTGGCTCCGCGTCCCGGGGCCCAGGGGCACCAGGTCCCGGAGGGCCGGACAGGCCCGCTCAGGACAGGCCCGGCCAGGACAGGCCCGGCCAGGACAGGCCCGCCCCTGACCGGGCGGCCACGGGCGGCCCCGGCGGCGGGGGCGATCCTGGCGTAGCGGAGCGGCTCGCTGAGCGCACTGCTGACCTGCAGCGCGTCCAGGCGGAATACGCGAACTACCGCAAGCGGGTCGAGCGGGACCGGGTAGCGGTGCGCGAGCAGGCACTCGCCAACGTGCTCAGCGGGCTGGTGCCGATCCTCGACGACATCGGCCGGGCCCGGGAACACGGCGAGCTGACCGGCGGGTTCAAGTCGGTAGCGGAGTCTCTGGAAGCGACCACGGCCAAGCTTGGCCTGGAGACCTTCGGGGACCCCGGCGAGCCCTTCGACCCCCGAGTGCACGAGGCACTCATGCACTCATATTCCGCAGGAGTCACCGAGCCAACCTGCGTCCAGATCCTGCAGCCCGGCTACCGGGTGGGCGACCGGATCCTCCGGCCGGCCAGGGTCGCGGTCGCGGAACCCGATGACGACGGGAACGGCCCGGACCGCTCGGCTGGAGCCGGGCCCGCCGCGCGAGGCGGGCCCAGGCCCGGGCCGCCCGGATCGCGGAGGACTACATCAGGAAACGAATGACGCCCAGGAGATGCCAGTGAGTACCAAGGACTTCCTCGAGAAGGACTATTACAAGGTCCTGGGCGTCTCCAAGACCGCGACCCCCGACGAGATCAAGAAGGCGTACCGCAAGCTCGCGCGTAAGTACCACCCGGACGCCAACAAGGGCAACGCGTCGTCGGAGGAGCGCTTCAAGGAGATCTCCGAGGCACACTCCGTGCTGTCCGACGAGAAGCGGCGCAAGGAGTATGACGAGGCCCGTTCCCTCTTCGGCGGCGGGCTCCGCTCACCTGGCGCCGGGGGCGCCCAAGGCGGGTTCGGCGGCTTCGACCTCGGCGACCTGTTCGGCGGATCGGGAACCGGAACGAACACCGGCACCGGTGGCCGGCTTGGCGACCTGCTCGGCGGGGTGTTCGGTGCCCAGCGCCCCACCGCGCAGACCAGGCCGCGGCGCGGTGCCGATGTGGAGACCGAGACGTCCCTGACGTTCAGTGACGCCATCGATGGCGTCACCGTCTCGCTGCGGCTGGCCGGCGAAGGCCCGTGCCCGACCTGTAAGGGCACCGGCGCCAAGGCCGGGACCGTACCGCGGGTCTGCCCGAACTGCCAGGGCACCGGCCAGGAGAGCAAGAACCTGGGCAGCTTCGCGTTCTCCGAGCCGTGCCACGAGTGCCGCGGCCGCGGCCTGGTGGTCGACGACCCATGCCCGGTGTGCTCGGGCAGCGGGCGGGCCATGAGCACCCGGACGATCCAGGCCCGGATTCCGGCCGGCGTCGCCGACGGCCAGCGGATCAAGCTCAAGGGCAAGGGCGTGCCCGGCGAGCGGGGCGGGCCGGCCGGGGACCTCTATGTGCGGGTGCACGTCACCCCGCATCCGGTGTTCGGCAGGTCAGGGTACAACCTGACCGTCAACGTGCCGGTCACCTTCCCGGAGGCGACCCTCGGCGCGGAGGTCAAGGTACCCGCGCACCGGGGAGCGCCGGTCAGCGTGCGCATCCCGGCCGGCACGCCGAACGGCCGCACCTTCCGGGTCCGCGGCAAGGGCGTACGGCGCACCGACGGAACCAACGGGGACCTGCTGGTCACCGTTCAGGTGCAGGTGCCGCAGCATCTCAACATGAAGGCCCGGGAGGCGCTGGAGTCCTTCCGGGAGGCCACCGCGGCCGAGGACCCACGGGACGACCTGCTGCAGAAGGCCAAGAGCGCGTGACCCGACATGGCCGAAGACCGAGGCGAGAGCGGGTGGGGAGGCTGACGACATGAGCAGTCCATTCGAGCTGTCCGACGACACGCCGGTGTACGCCATCTCGGTAGCCGCCCAGCTCGCGGGGCTGCACCCGCAGACCCTGCGCGCCTACGACCGGCTCGGCCTGGTCTCCCCGGGCCGGGCCACCGGCCGGGGGAGACGGTACTCGCTGCGCGACATCCTGGTTCTGCGCGAGGTCCAGCGGCTCTCCCAGGAGGACGGCGTCAACCTCTCCGGGATCAAGCGGATCCTGGAACTTGAGCATGAGCTCGCCGCGGCCCGCGCGCGGCTCGCCGAGATACGCGCGGAGCGGGCCCAGCTCCGGATGGAACTCGAATCAACCCGTTCGGTGGCGGCCCGGCTGGCGGGCCTGCTGCGCAGCCGCGGCGGCAGCGCCCAGCTGGTCCCGGTCCGCGACCGAGGCGTTGTCGGCCGGCCACCCGGCCCCGGCCCGGAATCAGAGCCGTCCGGCCCGGCCCGCCGCGCGCTGCCCGCCGCGTCCCCCGAAACCAGATAAGCAACGGACTAACCAGTCCCCCTCAGCGAGAACAGAAAGCAGCTCATGGACGACAAACTCACCCACAAGAGCCAGGAGGCGCTGTCGGACGCCGTCCGGCGAGCGACCGCCGGGGGCAACCCGCACGTCGACCCGCTGCACCTGCTCGCCGCCCTCATCGAGCAGAGCGGAGGGACCGCGGCCCCGCTGCTGCGCGCGATCGGGGTTGACCCGGCCACCGTGCTCAAGGGAGCCGAGGACCTGCTGGCCAGGATGCCCCAGGCGGCCGGCACCACGGTGAGCGCACCCGACATGTCCCGGCCCCTGCTGTCCGCCCTCGCGACGGCCGCGAAACGGGCCCGGGGGCTGGACGATGAGTATGTGTCCACCGAGCACCTGCTCGTCGGCCTCGCCGCGGACGGCGGCCAGGCGGGCGCTCTGCTCCGCGCGGCGGGCGCCGGACCGGACGTGCTGCTCGACGCCTTCGAGAAGGTGCGTGGCCACGCCCGTGTCACCACCGAGGACCCGGAAGGCACCTACCAGGCGCTGGAAAAGTACGGGGTCGACCTGACCAAGCTGGCCCGGGACGGCGCGCTGGACCCGGTCATCGGCCGGGATGCGGAGATCCGGCGGGTGATCCAGGTCCTCTCCCGCCGCACCAAGAACAACCCGGTGCTGATCGGCGAGCCCGGGGTCGGTAAGACCGCGGTGGTCGAAGGACTCGCCCAGCGGATCGTCGCCGGCGACGTGCCCGAATCACTGCGCGGCAAGCGGCTCGTTGCCCTGGACCTGGGCGCGATGGTCGCCGGGGCCAAGTACCGCGGTGAGTTCGAGGAGCGTCTCAAGGCCGTACTCAACGAGATCAAGGCCAGCGACGGCCAGGTCATCACGTTCATCGACGAGCTGCACACGGTGGTCGGCGCGGGCGCGGCGGAAGGGTCGATGGACGCGGGCAACATGCTCAAGCCGATGCTGGCCCGCGGCGAGCTGCGCATGGTCGGCGCGACCACGCTGGACGAGTACCGCAAGCGGATCGAGAAGGACGCCGCGCTGGAGCGCCGGTTCCAGCAGGTCTTCGTGGGCGAGCCGTCGGCCGAGGACACCATCGCCATCCTGCGCGGCCTGAAGGGCCGTTACGAGGCCCATCACAAGGTCCAGATCTCCGACGCCGCGCTGGTGGCGGCCGCTACCTTGTCCGACCGCTATATCACCGCCCGGTTCCTGCCGGACAAGGCGATCGACCTCATTGACGAGGCTGCGTCGCGGCTGCGCATGGAGATCGACTCCCGGCCGGTGGAAATCGACGAGCTGCAGCGGGCCGTGGACCGGATGAAGATGGAGGAGATGGCGCTGGCCAAGGAGGTGGACCCGGCGAGCCGGGAACGCCTGGAGCGGCTGCGCGCCGATCTCGCCGACCGCCAGGAGCAGCTGACCGCGCTCGTCGCCCGCTGGGAGCAGGAGAAGGCCAGCCTCAACCGGGTCGGCGATCTGAAGAAGCGGCTTGACGATCTCCAAGGGCAGGCCGAGCGGGCGCAGCGGGATGGCGATCTGGAGACCGCTTCAAGGATCTTGAACGGGGAGATCAAGGACGTGGAACGCGAACTCGCCGCGGCGTCCGAGTCGCCGGCGGATTCCGCGATCCCGGTGGGTGCGCCGATGGTCAAGGAGGAGGTCGGCCCGGACGACGTCGCCGACGTGGTGTCCTCCTGGACCGGCATTCCGGCTGGCCGCCTGCTCGAAGGCGAGACAGGCAAGCTGCTGCGGATGGAAGCGGAACTCGGCCAGCGGCTGGTCGGGCAGGCCAGGGCGGTGCAGGTCGTGTCGGATGCGGTCCGCAGAACACGCGCCGGCATCGCCGACCCAGACCGGCCCACCGGATCGTTCCTGTTCCTCGGGCCCACCGGAGTGGGCAAGACCGAACTGGCCAAGGCGCTCGCCGAGTTCCTGTTCGACGACGAGCGCGCCATCATCCGCGTCGACATGAGCGAGTACAGCGAGAAGCACTCCGTGGCCCGGCTGGTCGGTGCACCGCCCGGGTATGTGGGATACGAGGAGGGCGGCCAGCTGACCGAGGCTGTCCGGCGCCGGCCCTATTGCGTCGTGCTCCTCGACGAGGTGGAAAAGGCCCATCCGGAGGTCTTCGACATCCTGCTCCAGGTCCTCGACGACGGCCGGCTCACCGACGGGCAGGGTCGCACGGTGGATTTCCGCAATACGATCCTGATCCTCACGTCCAACCTCGGCTCGCAGTACATCGCCGACCCGGGCCTCAGCGACCAGGCGAAGCGAGACGCTGTGATGAGCGTTGTGCAGGCCACCTTCAAGCCCGAGTTCCTGAACCGCCTCGATGACGTAGTCCTCTTCGATGCCCTGTCCACCGAGGAACTCTCCCAGATCGTCGACCTGCAGGTATCCCGGCTGAGCCGCAGGCTCGCCGCTCGCAGGCTCACGCTCCAGGTCACGCCGGCCGCGCGGGAGTGGCTGGCGGTCACGGGCTTCGACCCGATCTACGGGGCGCGCCCGCTGCGCCGGCTCATCCAGTCAGCTATCGGCGATCAGCTGGCCCGGGCGCTGCTGTCCGGCGACATCAGCGACGGCGACCAGGTCGTCGTGGACCTGGACCCGATGTCCGACAAGCTGGCCGTCGGCGGCGGTCACCCTGTGTCCGCCGCGCCAGCCGGCTCAGGACGTAGCGCCTAACCCGTCGAGCAGCAGATCGTAGCCGTCCTCGGGCAGGCCGAGATCATTGCGGACGCGGTACCGCAGGCGCAGCAGGAGCTGCAGCTCCTGCCGGTCAGCGTCGGACAGGGCCAGCACGCGTTTGGCCGCTGCCTCTGGCGTGACGCTGCCGGCATCGCCTGCGGATCTATCGCCCGCGGCGGCATCGCCGGAACCGGCCGCACGCCCGAGGCACATCTCGACTCCGGCGGTGGCCCAGCGCAGCGCACCTGGCAGATCCGAGCGTTCCACCAGCAGTTCCGCGACCAGATCGCAGATCCGGGGGTTGCCTGGCTGTTCCGCCTCGAGCTGCCGGATCAGCGTGTCCGCCTCGGCCGGCCGCTCCATCAGGAACAGGGCGCGCGCCAAGGGCACCCGCGGATCAGTGAAGGCCGGCCCCCCGCCCACCTCCCCTTGCCCCTCCATTGCGATCGCGCGCCGGAATCCAGTCGCGGCCGCCACGGGGTCGTCGGCCAGCAGCCATTGCTCCCCTGCCCTGACAAATGCCTCTGACCGGGGAAAGTCATCGGTCTGCGTGCCGCTATCAGCCAACTCACTCATCTGCTGCGCCGCAGCCCGGTGATCGCCGCTCCACGCGGCATCGAACTCTATCGCGTCGAACAAGTCACGGTTCAGTACCACCACACCGGGGAAATTACCCAGCCCGGCCCCGGTTTCAACGTCGCGAATGAACTCAGTCACGGAGAAACCCAGCTATCTGCGCGACCGCTCCAGCGCATCCCAGAACCCCCGGCGCAGGGCGTGCCGCACCTCGTCGTGCAGTAGGGAGTCGATCGGCAGCGCCGAATCCTGGAGCAGCCTTGCTTCCAGGTCCGACGGCATGCGCGGTTTGCGGGCAAGGACCGCCTCCAGCCATAGCGCCGGTGCCTCGCGGGCGACCGACTGTCCGAAC
Organism: Streptosporangiaceae bacterium; assembly: GCA_033854735.1. Taxonomy (GTDB): domain Bacteria; phylum Actinomycetota; class Actinomycetes; order Streptosporangiales; family Streptosporangiaceae; genus JAWWPY01. The sequence goes on from JAWWPY010000257.1 coordinate 9,112, forward strand.
TCAAAGCCCTCCGAGTGCGCGGACTGAACCGCGTCCGCGAGCGAAACCGTCACGGGCTGCGGGACGGGGGCGAGCGGAGCGGCCGACTGCGGCCCGCTGTAGGAACCCTGCTGCGGCAGGTACGCGGACACCCCGTTCGCGGTTTCATGCTGAGCGGGCGGTGCACCAGGGAACTGCCCCGGGCCCGACTGATCATGCGGCGAGCCGGGATACGGACCCGGCTGGTACGGGCGTGAAGCGCTATGGAGCCCCTGGCCTCCGGGAGCACCCGGCCCCCCCGGAGCGCCCTGTCCGGGCATGGTCGGCCGTGGCCCGCCTGCTCCCTGACCCATCGGCCCGTCCTGAGCCGGGCGGAACTGGGCCGCCGTCGGTGCCGGATACATCTGCTGGCTGGCCGGCGGGATGTTCTGCTCCTCGGCCCGGGACGCAAGCCCGTGCGAGCCGCGGGACATCCCGGACTGCGAGTGGACGCCCGGCTGGCCCGGCATGCCTGGCGGGGCCTGGATGCCTGGCTGGCCCGGCGCGGACGGCCCACGCTGGCCAGCAGCCCCCAGCTGGCCTGGCGCGCCGGCCGGTCCCGGCATCCCTTGCTGACTGTGCTGACCCTGCGAGACGGGCGGCCCTGGCACACCGGAAGGACTTTGCGCAGATGGCAGGCCGGACATGGTGGACTGCCCCTGCGCCACTGGCTGGCCCTGCGGGATTTGCAGACCCTGCTGGTTCTGCATGCCCTGGTTCTGCATGCCCTGCTGGTTCTGCATGCCCTGGTTCTGCAGACCCTGCTGGTTCTGCACGTTCTGCGGCTGCGGGGCAGGCCGGTCCATCGGACCCGACTCACGATGCGGCAGCGGCGTCTGATGAGAATTAGCCGGGGGCTGCACGGAACGCTGGTACTCCGCGACCACCGGCGCCGTGTAAATGGCGGGAGGTCCCTGATGGGAACCAGCGGGCAGCGCCTGCTGGTGGCCAAGGGAACCAGCCAGCGACCCGTGACCATTGGTCAGCGCGCGCCCGGCGAAGGCCGCGACCGGGTACTGCTCATCGTCCCGCATCGGCTCGGCACCAGCGATCAGTTCCACGAAGGGGCGCAGGTGGGCGTCGCCGATCTCGACAATGTCATCACATTCCTGGCGCAGCCCCCGGGAGATGGTCCAGTTGCCATCCACCGTGATGTGCACCATGGTCACCCTGACCCCGAGATCCTGGACGTCCGCGACGACCTGAGCGAGGTCCTCCTCAGCGCTGATCACCAGGGCATCGCTGACCGCACCGTTCCTGGCCAAGGTGGTCAGGTCGCGATGAATCTCGCTCTCCACCCCTTCGCGCCGCCCGGGCCTCATCCGGCCAAGTCGCAGTTTGAGGCCAGGCATGTCGGCCAGCGCGTCATGCTCCGCGCTGCGACGGCCCTCGACGGTCGCCTCGTACCAGTAGCACCGCAGCAACGGGAGGCCGGTGCGATCCCGGGCTATGCTCCCGAAGAATTGAAGAAGTCCTGCGTAATCCCAGGAGACGGACTCTCGGTGGCGGGTTCCGTGCACGGCCATCGCGCCGTCCGCCAGCACGTAGCCCGCGTCCACGAACAGCGCGCAACGATCCACGCGACACCGTCCTTCCCTCGACGCGAGACGTTACCAGCGCTCAGTCGCCAACGTATCGGATCGCGCACAGATCACCGGTTTGTCCCGCAACCTGGAAGTCCGCTCTCGGCAGAAGCGGCCCCACCGACTCCTCGTGGCCCGGCAGAATCTTCCGCCATGCGACTTCTTGTTCTCGGGGGTACCCGGTTCCTCGGGCGTGCCATCGTGGACGAAGCGATCAGGCGTGGCTACGACGTCACGACCTTTTCGCGGGGGCTGAGCGGCGAGCCCCGGCCGGGTGCCGAGGCACTGCACGGAGACCGTACCAGCTTCGACGACCTGCTCAGGCTGGCAAATCGAGAATTTGATGCGGTTATCGACACCTCGGTAATCGCCCCGGCGCACGTCGGTGCCGCGGCTCAGCTGCTCGCCGACCATGTGGGTCACTACACCTACGTCTCCTCCATTTCGGTCTACCGGGACTATCCACGCGAACCGGTCACCGAGAGTTCACCTGTCCTGGACTGCGCGGCCGATGCCACCGGCACCGTGGAAACCCTCGGGTATGGGGAACTCAAGGCAGGATCCGAACGGGCCGTCGCCGCGGCGCTGCCCGGCAGGCACCTCCTCGTCCGTCCCGGACTGATCGTCGGGCCGCACGAGAATATCGGGCGGCTGCCCTGGTGGCTGGCCAGGCTGGCCCGCGGCGGAACCGTCATCGCCCCGGGAGAGCCCGGCCGGCCGGTGTGGCTGACCGACGCCCGGGACCTCGCGTCCTGGCTGGTCGACAACACCCGCCGGGGGATCCCGGGAACCGTCAACGTGCCGGGGTCCGAGGGGACGACGTTCGGCGAACTGCTCGCCGTCTGCGGCGACATGACGGAGGCAGACCGCACGGCCCCGGCCACGCTGCGGTGGGTGGCCGATGGGGCGCTGCTGGCCGCGGGCGTCGAGCCGTGGATGGAATTGCCCATGTGGGCGCCGGACATCCCTGAGCTGGCTGGGACCTGGCAGGTGTCCGGCGACCGGGCCGTGCGAACCGGGATGCGCTACCGCCCGCTCGCCGATACCGTCCACGACACCTGGCTGTGGTTGCGGCGGGACACCGCGGCCAGCGGCCGTGCGCTCGACGAGTTCGAGCGCCGCCCTGGCATCGGCCTTGACCCCGCCAAGGAGCAGACCATCCTCTCCGCCCAGTAACTCCGCCCGGTGACAAGGGTCGGTAGGCTCGCCAACCGTGAGCGACCGCGATGATCTGCTCCGCCTGATCAAGGACGAGGCCGTGGTGCACGGCGACTTCGTCCTGTCCTCCGGACGGCGGGCGACCTGGTACATAGACCTGCGGCGGGTCCTGCTGAACGGCCGGGGCGCGGCGCTGGCGGGCCGGGTCATGCTGGACGCGACCGCCGATCTGGCCTACGACGCCGTCGGCGGCCTGACCCTGGGAGCCGATCCGGTCGCGACCGCGATGATGCACGCCGCCAATCAGGCAGGCCGGGCGTTGAATGCCTTTGTGGTACGCAAAGAAGAGAAAACCCACGGCCTGCAGCGCAGGATCGAGGGGCCAGACGTGGCGGGGCACCGGGTGCTCGCCGTAGAGGACACCTCCACCACGGGCGGTTCCGTGCTCACGGCGGTGGATGCCCTGCGCGAGGCAGGCGCCGACGTCGTGGCGGTCGCGGTGATCGTGGAGCGCGGTGCCCGGGAACGGGTCGCCGAGCAGGGACTGCCTTACCGCGCCGTCTACGACATGGCCGATCTGGGCCTCAGCTAAGCCGCTGCGCCCGGGCGCGGCGGGTTTCTCGGCCTTCAACCGGCGGGGCCGGAGCGGGCGTCAGGGAATCGGGCCGCGCGTCTTGCGGTGCCCCGCAGGCTTGGGGCCGACCCTCGCCGGCGCGGCGGCCTCACGCTCAGCCGTTCCGCCCGGCGCGGCGGGGCCGTCCAGCCTGCCCGTGGCGGCCAGCACCGCCGGGCCATCCAGCAGATGCCCCGTCTCCTTCCGCACCTCACGCAACCGGTGAACGACGAAGGCGACGATGGCCAGCGCGACCAGGGTCGCGATCACGTACCCGGCGAGCGCGATGCCGTGCGCGATGCTCTGCCAGGCGCTGCCAACCGCGTATCCCACCAGGGAGATCGCCGTCACCCAGACAGCCGTGCCGATCAGGCTGAGCACCCCGAACAGCAGAGCGGGCATCTCGATGAAGCCGGCGACGATCGAAACGAAGGTACGGACAACGGGCAGCGCGCGGCCGAGTGGGACGGCAAAGGCTCCGCGTCCGGCGAAGAAGCGCTCGGCACGGTCCAAGTCAGCGTGAGTGATGAGCAGGTACCGGCCGAACCTCTCGACCAGCGGGCGCTCCCCGATCCGCCCCACGGCATAGGACAGAAAGGAACCGAGGAGTTCGGCGATCGTGCCAATGACGATTACACCGACGATATTGAGATGGCCCTGGTAGGCCAGTACGCCGGCGAAGCCGAAGGTGATCTCCGAGGGAATCGGGACGCAGGCCGCCTCGAGGAACCCGAACAGGAATACCGCGGCCAGGCCCCACTCGCTGATGAAGCTCTCCATAGGTCACTGTTGTACAGCATGCGAAGGTGTGCCACGGGCCACATCTGCCGAGCCTGGGGCCGCTTGGCCGCCATCGTCGATGACCACCGGCGGATGACGGGCCCGGCCCGGCAGTGCGGGCCGGCCGCTCCTTGACCCTCCCGGTACCCGGGGCGCGCATACCTCCGGGATACTGGAGGCAAGCACGAGACACAGGGAGCCGAACGTCATGCCTATCGCGACCCCAGAGGTCTATGCGCACATGCTCGACCGGGCCAAGGAGCACGGCTTCGCCTACCCGGCGATCAACGTGACGTCGAGCCAGACGCTGAACGCGGCACTGCGCGGGTTCGCCGACGCGGAGAGCGACGGCATTGTCCAGATATCGACCGGAGGTGCCGACTACCTGTCGGGTTCCGCGGTCAAGGACATGGTCACCGGGTCGATCGCGCTGGCCCACTTCGCCCGCGCGGTCGCGGTGAAATATCCGATCAATATCGCCCTGCACACCGACCATTGCCCCAAGGACAAGCTGGATGGCTTCATGCGGCCGCTGGTCAAGCTGTCCCAGGAGCGGGTGGCCCGCGGCGAGGAGCCGCTGTTCCAGTCGCACATGTGGGACGGCTCGGCGGTGCCCCTAGCCGAGAATCTCTCGATCGCGTCCGAACTGCTTGACGAGTGCGCCAAGGCACGCACGGTCATGGAAGTGGAGATCGGAGTGGTCGGCGGCGAGGAGGACGGCGTCGTGGGCGAGATCAACGAAAAGCTCTACAGCACGCCGGATGACGCTCTCGCCGCCGCGGAGGCACTGGGCCTCGGTGACCGGGGCCGCTACATCCTGGCCGCGACCTTCGGGAACGTGCATGGCGTCTACAAGCCCGGTCACGTGACCCTGCGTCCGTCCATCCTGAAGGACATCCAGGATGCCGTGGGCGCGAAATTCGGCCTGGACAAACCGTTTGACCTGGTGTTCCACGGCGGGTCGGGTTCCGCCCTGGAGGAGATCCGTGAGGCGATCTCCTACGGCGTCGTCAAGATGAACGTGGACACGGACACCCAGTACTCGTTCACCCGCCCGATCGCGGGTCACATGTTCACCCACTACGACGGGGTACTCAAGATCGACGGCGAGGTTGGCGACAAGAAGGCCTACGATCCACGCGCCTACGGCAAGGCCGGCGAAGCAGGCATGGCGGCCCGGGTCGTGCATGCGTGCCAGGACCTGATGTCGGCCGGGAAGCGCATCGGCTGACCGCGGCGCTGCTGCGCTGGGCTGCGCGCTCCGCGAACGGCCCTCCACACCCAGACCCAGTAAACGGCTCTCGCACCAGACCCAGTAAGCAGTGCTGTTTCAAGCAGTGCTGTTTCAAGCAGTGCTCTTCAAGCAGTGCTGTTTCGCGGAGACGCTAGGGAGCAGCGAAGTTCCGCGAGTCGGTTTCACGCTGCTCCGCCACGCTGGAATGCGGCCCTGACCGAGGCAACAACCTGGGCCGGTGTCCGTACAATCTGTGCCCAGCTGAAGTGCACCACCTCATAACCCGCGTCACGCAGCCTCGCATCCCGCTCCAGTTGCGCGGAAGCGCGCCATGGATCCGCGTACTTGATGGCCCCGTCGGCCTCGCCGATCGTCCGGTACCGGCGCCACAGGAAGTCGGCCCGGCCGATGACCAGGTCATCGTCGCCCACCCAGACCTGCAGGTCAGGCGCGGGAAGGCCATGCTCCTGGAAGGCGACTCGGGCAATGGACTCGAGCACCGACTCCGAGCGCGGATCGCTGAATGCCACGACTCGTCTGGCCCGCGTCACGCCAGGCCAGCGACGGCAGTGTGCGATGACCCCCGCGAGCTCGGCCTTGGATGTCTTCCCCGCATGCAGCGCCGAGTCAGTGACCACGACACCTTCAGCGAACGACGAGGTACGCACGAGGTCGATGACAGTCCTGGCCGCGGAGGTGACTCGGACACCCTGCTGGATCGTGATGTGTCCAGCGGGAAGTTCCGCTGTGTGCACCAGGAGACCCTTCCGCCCGCTACGACTGCCCAGATCGTCCGGCGAGCGTGTCACGGTCACGATTCCGGCCGACCTTCGTCCCAAGTGCGGGAGGCCGTGGACGGCCGCCGCAGAATGGTGGCTTCCGACCGCTAGGGAACTCGTCATGGCCAGGGCAGCCGCTACGCACAGCAGTTCCTCGCCCCCCCTGTCTCCGGCCGCGGACGCGACGGTGTCCGCATGCGCGTACACGCCCCTGCGTACCGGCAGCAGGGAGCCCCGGCGGACAAGATGACGGATCTGCGCGGGCGATAAGCCGGCCGCGCGCAGTCGCGCCGTGGTCGTGATCCCGCCGGCTCGGGAACCCTGCCTGCTGCCGCCCGTCATGCCGCCAGGTTGATGCCTGGCACCGACATTCCACGCGTTACGACCATGATCACGGTCGGTTTGTCACGATATGTGGTCACCGAGCGCGTGGAAAGTCGGAGCTGGGGGACGTGGAAGGGCGGAGGCGGGGGACGTGGAAGGCGGAGGCGGGGCGGCGGACGCGGGCAAGGGGCGGCAGGATGGGTGTTATGGACCATCAGAACCTCATCGCCGGACCGCCGGCGACATACCTGCCCGAGGACACGGAAGCGACAGCCGAACTCGCGGCGGGAGACGATCCGTCCGCTGTCGCTGCCCGGTACCCGACGTTCCTGGCCGCCTGGGCCGCCCTCGCCGATCAGGCGATGGAGCGGGGCGACGCGGTCACCTCCTACGCGTTCGCGCGCACCGGCTACCACCGTGGCCTCGATCAGTTGCGCCGGGCGGGCTGGCGGGGCAATGGGCCGATCCCGTGGGAGCACGAGCCCAACCAGGGTTTTCTGCGGTCGCTGCACGCACTGGGCCGGGCCGCCGACGCGATCGGCGAAGACGACGAGGCCCTGCGGTGCCGCACCTTCCTGCGCGAGAGCAGTCCCGCGGCAACAGCGCAGCTAGCCGGGCCCTGACTGGCCGGCGGCAACGCCGCAGCTAGCCGGGTCCTGACTGCGCCGAAGGTGAGGGCCGTCCGGTAGCCTCGGGACTCCGCGCGCGGGCAAGGCACTGGAAGGGGCTGGTCAGATGCCGGCCATTGTGCTGGTGGGCGCACAGTGGGGCGACGAGGGCAAGGGCAAGGCGACTGACTTGCTCGGCGACCGCGTCGACTACGTGGTCCGGTACCAGGGCGGCAACAACGCCGGCCATACGGTCGTCATCGGCGACGACAGCTACGCGCTGCACCTGCTCCCGTCCGGCGTGCTCTCACCCGCCGTCACACCCGTGATCGGCAACGGCGTGGTGATCGATCCCGAGTTCCTGTTCTCCGAGATCGAGGGCCTGGAGCGGCGTGGCGTGTCCTGCGACCGGCTGCTCATCTCCGCGAACGCGCACCTGATCATGCCCCACCACCGTGCGCTCGACAAGGTCACGGAACGTTATCTGGGCAGCGCGCGGATCGGGACCACCGGGCGTGGCATCGGGCCCACCTACGCGGACAAGGTGGCCCGTACCGGCATCCGGGTCCAGGACCTGCTCGACCCGGGCATCCTGAACCAGAAGCTGGATCTGGTGCTTCGCGAGAAGAACCAGGTGCTCACCAAGGTCTACAACCGGCGGGGCATCGACTCCGGCGCCGTCGCCCAGGAGTACCTGGGCTACGGCGAGCGGATCCGCCGCTACGTGGCCGACACCGGGCTGGTCCTCAACAACGCCCTCGACGAAGGCCGGACCGTCCTGCTCGAGGGCGGTCAGGCGACCTTGCTCGATGTGGACCACGGCACCTACCCGTTCGTGACCTCCTCCTCGCCTACCGCGGGGGGCGCCTGCGCGGGGTCGGGCATCGGGCCGACCCGGATCACCAAGGTGATCGGAATCCTCAAGGCCTACACGACCCGGGTCGGCGCGGGGCCTTTCCCCACCGAACTCGTGGGCGAGCAAGGTGAATGGCTGCGCAAAACGGGCGGCGAGTACGGCGTGACCACCGGCCGGGAACGCCGCACCGGCTGGTTCGACGCGGTCATCGCCAGGTACGCGACCCGGGTCAACGGCATCACCGACTACTTCATCACCAAGCTTGACGTGCTGTCCGGGCTGGACAAGGTGCCCATCTGCGTGGCGTACGACGTGGACGGGACCAGGCTTTCCGATATCCCCATGACGCAGACCGAGTTCCACCACGCCACGCCGGTGTACGAGTACCTGGACGGCTGGTGGGAGGACCTGACGGAGGCACGGGAGCTCGCCGACCTGCCCCGGAATGCTCGGGCCTACATCGAGGCGCTCGAAGATATGATCGGTGCCCCGGTGTCCGCGGTCGGCACCGGCCCGCGCCGTGACCAGACCCTGCAGATCCGCCCGCTTATCTGACCCCCGCTTATCTGACGCCCGCTTATCTGCCGCCCGCTCGTCCGACGCGCCGCTCAACTGAGCCTCTGGGGACCGCCTTCTGTGGGCTGACGCAGGTAGGCTCACGCCGTGCGAGTTCTCCTCCTCGGTTCCGGTGGCCGCGAGCACGCCCTGGCGCAGGCCCTGGCCGCCGATCCTGATGTCACGGATCTGCACGTCGCGCCGGGCAACCCGGGCATCGCGGAGATCGCGGCGATCCATCAGGCCGACATCACCGACGCGCAGAGCGTGACCGGCCTGGCCCGCAAGACCGAGGCCGACCTCGTGGTCATTGGCCCGGAGGGCCCGCTCGTGGCCGGTGTGGCCGATGCGGTCCGCAGCGCCGGCTTCGCGTGCTTCGGCCCGAGCCGCGAGGCGGCCATGATCGAGGGGTCCAAGTCGTTCGCCAAGCAGGTAATGGAGTCGGCGGGGATCCCGACCGCCCGCGCCCGCACCTGCGTCACCGGCGCGGAAGTGGATGCGGCGCTCGACGCCTTCGGGCCGCCGTACGTGGTGAAGGCGGACGGCCTCGCCGCGGGCAAAGGCGTGGTGGTGACCAGCGACCTGGCCGCCGCCCGCTCCCACGCGCGGGACTGCGGCACGGTCGTCGTCGAGGAGTTCCTCGATGGGCCCGAGATCTCGCTGTTCGCGCTGGCCGACGGCCTGACCGCGGTACCCCTGCTGGCCGCGCAGGACTTCAAGCGGGCCCATGACGGGGACCGCGGCCCGAATACCGGGGGCATGGGCGCGTACGTGCCGCTCCACTGGGCGCCGCCGGGGCTGGCCGACGAAGTGATGGGTACCGTCATCCAGCCCGCGATCGACGACCTGCGCCGCCGCGGCACCCCCTACCGCGGGCTGCTCTACGCCGGACTCAGCCTGACGAAGGCCGGCCTCCGGGTGGTGGAGTTCAACGCCCGGTTCGGTGACCCGGAGACCCAGGTCGTGCTGGACCGGCTGGTCACACCGCTCGGCGGGCTGCTGGAGGCGGCAGCGGCAGGCTCTCTGGCCGGTGCCCCGCCGCTCACCTGGGCGCCGGGGGCAGCGGTGACCGTGGTCGTAGCGGCGGAGGGGTACCCAGACCAGCCGGCGTCCGGCGACCTCATCGAAGGAACAGATCAGGCTCAACGAACCCCCGGGGCTTATGTCCTGCACGCTGGCACGGCGGTCGACACCGCGGGACGGCTCGTCTCTTCCGGTGGCCGTGTTATCAACGTGCTGGGCACCGGCCCGGACCTGGCCACCGCGCGGGCCACGGCGTATCAGGCCGCCGCCCAGATCGAGATGCGGGGTGGCTGGTACCGCGGCGACATCGCCGCGGAAGCAGCGGCCGCGGCGACCTAGGGCGTGTCGTCTAAGCCGGTGCCTTCCTCGTCGCCGCCGGATCCGCGCGAAACAGATCCCGTCGAGGCACGTCCCGGCCAGGCACGTCCCGGCCAGGCAGATCCCGGCCAGGCAGATCCCGGCCAGCCGCACCGCGCCGGGCCGCACCCGGCCGGTGCAGTCCCCGGTGCGGGCAGCGCGCCGCTGCGGGTCAGCACTCTGGAGTTGTTCTTCGACCTCGTCTTCGCGTTCACCCTGACCCAGCTCACCGCGCTGCTGGCGGACCGCCTCTCGCTGGCCGGTATCGCGCAGGTGCTGCTCGTCTTCGGCGTGCTGTGGTGGATGTACGGGGGATATGCGTGGCTGACCAACACCCGCACCCCGGACCGGACCGCGGAGCGGCTCCTGCTCCTGGTCGGCATGGCCGGGTTCCTGGTCGTCGGGCTGACCCTCCCGCGTGGTTTCAGCCAGGGCGGGTTCAGCCGCGCCGGGCTCGCGCTGGGGCTCGGCTACCTGGTCGTCGTGCTGGTCCACGCGACCTTGTACTACCGGGTCAACCAGAACATCGCCCGGGTCGCGCCGTTCAACCTCGCCTCGGCCGGGTGCGTCATTCTCGCGGGCGTCCTGGGCGGCCCTGCGGCCTACGTGCTGTGGGTGGCGGCGCTCGCCCTCCAGGTCCTTTCGCCACTGATCGTGCGGGTGGCGGGCCGGTTCGAGATCCAGCCCGCGCACTTCGTGGAGCGGCACGGGGCGCTCATCATCGTGGCGCTGGGCGAGTCCGTCGCCGCCGTCGGCATCGGCGCCAGCCGGCTCACCCTGAGCGCCGCGGTGGTGACCGTCGCGGTGCTCGGCCTGGCGCTGTCCGCCGGCCTGTGGTGGACGTACTTCGGCAGCGGCCAGGACGACCGCGCCGAGCGAGCCATGACCGCCGCGAGCCGGGAGCGGCGGCCTGCGCTGGCCCTGTCCGCGTACTTCTTCGCGCACATCCCGATGCTGCTCGGGATCGTGGCGCTGGCCGCCGGGGTGCAGCTGACCATCGGCAACGCGGCCCAGCCCCACCCGACAGACCAGGCGCTCGCGCTCGGCGGGGGCACGGCGCTGTTCCTGGCCGGGAACGCGATGTTCTGCCGGGCACTGCGTATCGGGCCGGGATGGCTGCGCCTGGCCACGGCCGCGTTCGCCTTGGCGACGACGGTGCTCGGCGCGACGGTCGCGATCGAGGCGCAACTGGCCGTGCTCCTGGCGGGCCTGGTGGCGATGCTGACGGTGGAGCAGGCGGCGGAGCGGCACCGGGACGCGGTGGACCACGCCGGTGCGGGAGGATAGAGCATGTGATTGACCGCTACACGCTGCCCGAGATGGGCCGGGTCTGGGGCGAGGCCCACAAGTACGAGCTGTGGTGCCAGGTGGAGACCCTCGTCCTCGAGGCCCACGCCAAGGCCGGGACGGTGCCTGAAGAGTCCGTTCCGCCGGTGCGCGCGGCGGTTCCGCCCACCCCCGAGGCGGTCGCCGCGGTGGAGGCGGTCACCGGGCATGATGTGATCGCGTTCCTCACCGCGTGGGCGGACAACACCACCCCCCGTTCCGCGGCCGCCTGGGTGCACTACGGGATGACCTCCTCGGACCTGCTCGACACCGCCCTCGCGGTGCAACTGGCCGAGGCCAGCGACCTGCTCCTGGCCAAGGCTTCCCGCCTGGTCGCGGCGCTGCGCGAGCATGCTCTGGCCCACCGGGACACGTTGCGGGTGGGCCGGACGCACGGCATTCATGCCGAACCAGACATCTGGGGGCACCGGGTCGCGGACTTCGCGTTCGCGGTGGCCCGCTGCCGGGACCGGCTCGGCCGGGCCCGCGACGCGGTCGCGGTCGGCAAGCTGTCCGGCCCGGTCGGCACGTACTCCAACATCGATCCCGCCATCGAGGCCACGGTCATGGCCGAACTCGGGCTCCGCCCGGCCGACGTGGCCACGCAGGTGGTGTTCCGTGACGGCATCTCCGAGTGGGTGTCCGTGCTCGCGCTGCTGGCCACGGCGTGCGAGGCGATCGCGCTGGAGGTCAGGCACGGCCAGCGGACCGAGGTCGCGGAGCTGGCCGAGCCGTTCTCCGCGGGCCAGAAGGGCTCATCGGCGATGCCGCACAAGAAGAACCCGATCCGCTCCGAGCGGATCTGCGGCCTGGCCCGGGTGGTCCGGGGCTACGTGACGCCGGTCATGGAGGGGATGGCGCTCTGGCACGAGCGGGACATCTCGCATTCCAGCGTGGAGCGGGTGGCATTGCCTGACGCGGCCATCGCCACCGACTACCTGCTGCACCTGACCAGCGGCCTGGTTGAGGGGCTGGTCGTGGACAAGGCCCGGATGGCCGCCAACCTGCAGTCCACCGGCGGCCTGATCTACACCTCCAGCGTCCTGCTCGAGCTGGTCGCCGCCGGGATGTCCCGGGAAGACGCCTACGCTCTGGTCCAGGCCGCGGCCATGGTCACCTGGGAGACTCAGGCGCCGTTGCGCGAGACGCTCCGCGCCGAGGCCGCCGCGCGTGGTCAGGCACTCGACGAGGCCAGGCTGGACGAGGCCTGCCGGCCCCGGCGCTACGTCGAGCGGCTCGGGCCGGTGTTCGACCGGCTGGAGGGCCTGGCATGAAGGACGGCACCCAGCTGAAGCACATCTACTCCGGCAAGGTCCGGGAGGTCTACGAGACCGGCGACGGCGTCCTGCTGCTCGTCGCCACCGACCGGGTCTCGGCCTACGACCACGTGCTGGCCACGCCGATACCGGACAAGGGCAAGATCCTCACTCAGCTCTCGCTGTGGTGGTTCGGGCAGCTCGCCGACGTCATACCCAATCACCTCGTGACCGCCGATATCCCGGCCGAGTTCGCCGGGCGGGCCACGGCCTGCCGGAAGCTGTCGATGGTGCCCGTGGAGTGCGTCGCCCGCGGCTACCTGACCGGGTCCGCGCTGGCCGAGTACCGGCGGGCCGGGGCGGTCTGCGGAGTCGCGCTGCCGCCCGGGCTGGTCGAGGCGTCCAGATTGCCCGAGCCGGTCTTCACCCCCGCGACCAAGGCGCCCAGGGGTGAGCATGACGAGAACATCTCCGCGGCTGCTGTCGCCGCCGCCGTAGGCGCCGACGTCGCCAGCGAGCTGGAGCGCATCACCCTGGAGGTGTACCGCCGCGGCGCGGCCATCGCCGGGGCGGCAGGCCTGATTGTGGCCGACACCAAGATCGAGCTCGGTTTCGATGCCGAGGGCAGGCTTCTGCTGGCAGACGAGGTACTGACCCCGGACTCGTCCAGGTTCTGGCCGGCTGACCAGTGGCAGCCAGGCCGGCCACAGCGCTCGTTCGACAAGCAGATCGTCCGCGACTGGCTAGACTCACCGGAGGCCGGCTGGCAACGGCGCGACACCGAGCCGCCTCCGCTGCCCAGTCATGTGGTCGAGCGGACCCGCGCGTCCTACATCGAGGCTTATCAACGCATCACCGGACGACGATGGGAGTGACCTCTGTGACAGCCGAGCGGGACGCCGCGCAGCCAGTTGCGCGTGGTGAGCACGCCACGCACCCGGGTGACGAGCGATTCCCGCGCCAGCCGGTGGAATACTGGGATCTGTATGCACCAGGCTTCCCGCTGGCCAGGCAGGCTGACGCTGGCGAACCCACTGCGACGCCCGGCCGCGAGTCAGGCATCGCGTACCGGAGGGACAGGAGCTTGAGCTCTATGACCATTGGCCCCGAGACCTGCTACCGCGTGCGAGGCGGCATCCCCCTGCAGGGCACGGTCTTCGTGCAGGGCGCCAAGAACGCCGCGCTCAAGATGATCGCGGCGTCCCTGCTGACCGCCAAGGGGCGAACGGTCCTGCGGAATGTGCCGCCGATCGAGGACGTGCGCAGGGCGGTGGAGCTGGCTCAGGCGGTCGGCGCGGTGGTCAAGTTCCATGAGGCCGAACGGACCCTCGTGGTGGACGCATCCCGGCTGACCAGCCCGGTGCTGCCGGCCGAGATCGCGCGCAGGTTCCGCGGGTCGGTGCTTTTCGTTCCCGCGCTGCTGCACCGGCTGGGCGAGGCCGTCATCGAAGGCATCGGCGGATGCAACCTGGGCGACCGTAACCTCGACTTCCACTACCGTGGCTTCGCCCGCCTGGGTGCCACTGTGGAGGAGGGCGAGGACAGGATCCACATCAAGGCCGGCCATCTCCGCGGCGCCCATCTCTACCTGGATACGCCGTCCCACACGGGCACCGAGAACCTGATCATGGCGGCGTCCCTGGCCCCGGGAACCACGGTGATCGACAATACGGCGCTCGAGCCCGAGGTCCTGGACGTCATCGCCTTCCTGACCAAGATGGGCGCGGACATCAGGGGGGGCGGCACCGGGTTCGTCACGGTCCACGGCGTGTCTGAGCTGATCGCGACCGAGCACACGGTGATGTCCGACCGGATCGACGCGGGTGTATTCGCCATGGCGGCGGCGATTACCGGCGGCGAGCTGAGCCTGGTCGGCGCCTCCCTGGCGCACTTCGGCGTGGTCCGCTGGAAGCTCGAGCAGATGGGGGTGGAGTTCTCGTCCACCGGCGCGGTGCTGCAGGTCCGGCGGGAGCGCACGCTGCGGCCGATCAACGTGATCACGAGTCCGTACCCGGGGTTCGCCACCGACCTGCAGTCACCGATCATGGCGCTGGCCTCCCTGGCCGACGGTACGAGTTATATCCGGGAAACGATCTTTGACGGCCGTTACACGCTCGTCGGTGAGCTCAACAAGCTCGGCGCGAACGTCGAAGTGGACGGTGGCAACGTGGGCATCGTGCACGGCCCGTCCACCCTCAAGGGGACCAAGGTCGTGGCCCACGACCTGCGCACCGGCATCGCGCTGATCCTGGCCGGGCTCTCCGCCGAGGGAGAGACCGTAGTCGCCCCTGGCTACCTGATCGACCGGGGGCACGCCAACATCGCCGAGCGGCTGTCCGCACTCGGAGCCGACATCACCGCCGAGCCCAGCGGCTGACCAGCCGGCCGCGACGTTCCACGGGCCCCCTGGCGCGGCCCGGAGCCCGCCTGAAGCGCCCAAGGCCGCATGGATCGGATGAACGCCCGAATTTGTGACATAGATTCCGTTCTGATGCCTCAAGGGCTAGTTGCGAATATACGATCGTGCAATCGCACAGCGTAAGGGTCGGACAGTGAGTGCTCAAGAAGTGACACCGCGCATGGCTGGCGGCCGGTTAGTGCCCATGCCGGGCCGGATCGCCGGTCGCCCGGGCGGCCCGCGGTGACCAGCCAGCGACAGCCCTCGGCTGAGCTCACCATAGGTGTCATCGGGCCGCACGACCTCGTCGAGCGGGTCATGCTGTCTGGTGCGGCCGCTGCGGGACCGCATGGCACCGGGTCGGCGCAGTCCGGCACCGGCCTGCCGCCTGGGTCGGCCGGCAGTGGGACGGGACTGGCCAGGCGGCTTATCGCTGCGGCGTACCGCAGCGAGCAGGAGGCGGCCGATAAGGTCCTCCGGCTCGGGACAACGGTCGACGCCTGTCTTTTCGCCAGCCAGGTGCCCTATGAGTACGCCCGCCGGGCGGGCGCCCTGCGGGCGCCGGCCACCTACGTGCCGCTCAGCGGCAGCGCCCTGTACGCCGCGCTGCTCCGTGCCACCCGGGACGGCGGCCATGACCTGAGCCGGATCAGCGTGGACGTCCTGAGCCGGATCGATGTCGAGGACGCGTACGCGGAGCTTGGCGTGGCCACCGGGAACGTGCACGTGCGTGAGGATGCCGCGAGCGCGGCCACCCTGGCCGCCTTCCACGAGCGGCTCTGGCGCCGGGAGGAGATCTCGGTCGCCTTCACGTGCCTTGACTCGGTCGCCCAGCGGCTGTCGGCGGCCGGGATTCCGGTGCTCACCGTGCGGCCCACCGGCAGCGCTATCCGGTCCGCGCTGCGCACCGCGACCCTGCTCGGCGCGCATCGCAGGCTGGAAGAGGCGCAGCTCGCGGTGACCGTTGTGGAGGTACCCACGCTACGCGACACGACGCGGCGGTCGGCGCCGCGCCCGTCACGGGAGGAACTGCGGCTCACCGTGCACCGGTTCCTGGTGCAGGAAGCCCAGCGGATGCACGCCTCAGTGAGCCCGCTGAGCGACCATTGCTTCCTGGTCACCGCCACCCGCGGGTCCCTGGCCGCGGCGACCGACGGATTCCGGGTACCGCCCTTCACCGAACGCGCCCGCACCGAGCTCGGCATCGTGGTGGAAGTAGGTGTCGGCATGGGGCGGACCGCACAGGATGCCGAGACGCACGCCCACGCGGCGCTTTCCCGCTCGCATACGGGCCCAGGCACCCGCGGATTCGTCCTGGACCGGGAGGGGCACGCGCTGGTGCCCGCGCCGCGTCATCCCACCGCCACCGCCGCCGCGGCGGCGGCCAGCAGGCCGCGAGGCCTGGAGACGCTGGCCCGCCTGGCGGACAAGCTGGCGGCGGCCGAGGGCGCGCTGGTCGTGGACGCGGAGACGGCGGGCCGCCTGCTCGGCGTCACGCCGCGGACGGCCAGGCGGCTGCTGCACGGCCTGGTCGAGGAAGGGCTGGCGTGGCCTTTGCCGCCGAGCCGGACACCGCAGCCGGGTCGGCCCCGCCAGTTCTACCGGCTGGTCACCGAGAAGCTGGAACGCCGCACCGCCCGCTGAATCCTGCTAGTGACGGCGCGGATACGTCAGCGCCACCTCGAGGAACGCATCGTTGTCGTCGTGATCACCGATCGAGACGCGAGCACCCTCCGCGCCGAAGGCCCGGACGCTGACCCCGGCCCGCTCGCAGGCCACGGCGAAATCCTGGGTGTCCTCCGCCAGCCGCAGCCAGACGAAGTTGGCCTGGGTCGGCGGCACCGTCCAGCCCTGGGCGAGCAGTTCGTCACGGACCCGGTCCCGTTCCTTGACCACCACTGCCACCCGCTCCAGCAATTCACCTTCCGCGGCCAGCGAGGCGATCGCCGCGGTCTGTGCGATGGCGTTCACCGTAAACGGCAGCATCGTCTTGCGGACCGCCCCGGCCACGGCGGGGTGCGCCACCATGAAGCCGACCCGCAATCCGGCGAGGCCGTACGCCTTCGAGAAGGTTCGCAGCACCGCCACGTTCGGCCGGTCGGCGTAGAAGGCCATTCCGTCGGGCACGTCCGGGTCGCGCACGTACTCCGCGTAGGCCTCGTCCAGCACCACCAGGCAGTCCGCGGGCACCTGGTCAACAAACTCGGCCAGCCCGGCTGAGTGCACCACGGTCCCGGTCGGGTTGTTCGGATTGCACACGAAGACGACCCGCGTGCGTGGCGTGATGGCCAGAGCCATTTCGTTGAGGTCATGGGTTTCGTTGTGCAGTGGCACCTGAACCGATGCGGCTGCGGACAGATCGACCAGCGTCGGGTAGGCCTCGAACGAACGCCACGCGTAGAGCGCCTCGGCCCCTGGCTCGCCGACCGCCTCCAGCAGTTGCTGGGTGACGCCGACCGAGCCGCAGCCGACCGCAACGTGGTCCTGCGGGACGGCGAAACGGTGTGCGATCGCCTCGGTCAGGCTGGCCGCGCCGTTGTCGGGGTACCGGTTGACGCCGCGCACGGCCGCTGCGATGGCCTCCGACACCGACGGCAGGGGGCCGAACGGGGACTCGTTGGAGGACAGCTTGACCGACCTGCCGTCCGGGCCGCTCACCCGCCGGCCCGGCTGGTAGGGAGCAAATTCATCCAGGACGCGGCGGAATCTGGGCGATCCTGCTGACACTGGTGTCCTCCCGTTGGCATTCATGGCTCAGTCAATGATCGCAGAACCTGCTCGGACGCCGCGCGCATCTCCCCGGCGGGGTGCGCGCAATGCCGACATAGCGCCCATGACACTTACCTTGAGTGGCTGCGGCTTAGTAGAGTGACGGAGTGAACCGACTAGGCGATCTCGAACGCGCGATCATGGACGTGCTCTGGGAGAGCCAGGCACCGCTCACCGTGCGCCTGGTAGGCGGTCGTTTGATTGACCGCGACCTCGCGCACACCACCGTGATGACGGTCCTCGACCGGCTGGCCAAGAAGGGGTTCGCCCGGCGCGAGCGGGATGGCCGTGCGTGGCTGTACCGTGCGGCGGCGAGCCGGGAAGCGTACGTCACGGAACTCATGCTGAACGCGCTTGACCAAACTGGCGACAGGTCGGCGGCCCTGGCCAGCTTCGCGAGCCGGGTGACGGATACTGAGGCACAGGTACTTCGCCGTGCCCTGGAGGCAGGCGGAAAGGCCGCCAGGAGCTGAAAGTCCGTGCTATCCCCTGTTCTCGTTCTCGCCTCCGTCGCGGTTGGCATCGTCCCCGCCGCCGCGGGGCTCGCGGCTGCGGGCTGGCCGCGCCGGTCCCCGGCCGCAGCCATCCTGCTGTGGCAGGCACTCGGTCTCGGCTGGGGCCTCGCCGCGGTCGGTGCGCTGGCCGGGCTGGGCGCGGCTCCCGGGGGATTCGGGGTGGCCGGAGGTGCTCTCGCGGTGGCTACCGGGGCCGTCCGGGACGTGGGGTCCAGCGGCGCGCCCCCGGATCTCATCGCGGCGCTGCGGCTGCTCTGCCTGGCCGCGGGGGCCGCGCTGCTGACGCTGCTCTGCTGGGTGCTGCTGGCCGCGTCCGCCGCGGTACTGCGTGCCCGGCGGCGGCAGCGCACGCTGCTCAGCCTGCTGGCGCATGGTGATCCCAAGGTCCCCGGGGCACTGGTGGTTGACTACCCGACCGCGGCCGCGTACTGCGTCCCCGGCCTGCGTTCCCGGATCGTGATCAGCGCTGGCGCCTTGGCCGTTCTCGATCAGGCGGAACTCGCCGCGGTTCTCGCCCACGAACGGGCCCACCTGCGGGAAAGACACGACCTTGTGCTGCTGCCCTTCACTGCCCTGCGCCGGGCCTTTCCCCGGTCCGCCGCGGCCCGCCAGGCTCATACGGCGGTCGCGCTGCTGGTCGAGATGCTGGCCGATGATCACGCGCTCAGGCACCGCCCCGCCCGGGAGCTTGTCACCGCGCTGATCCGGGTCGGGGCGGCCGGAACCGCGAGCACGCCGGCCGGTGCTCTCGCCATGAGCGCCCAGGACAGCGAGGTGGCCGCGCGGGTGGCCCGGCTGCTTGAGCCCGCTCCTGGGCTCTCGGCGCCCGCGCTCACCCTGGTCGGCGCGGCCGCCGTGCTGCTCGTTGCCATCCCGGCCGCGCTGCTTGTCATCCCGATCTGACGGTCATCCCGATCTGACGGTCATCCCGATCAGGCGGTCATCCCGATCAGGCGGTCATCCCGATCAGGCGGCCATCCCGGCCTGGCGGTCATCCTGGCCTGGCGGCCATCCCGATCTGAGCTGCCCGGTATATGGCCGGGCCGGCAGTAGGCTTCCGGCGTGGGTGAAACTCAATGGCGCACGCATCGGCTCGAACTCGACGACCAGAGCCTGCGTGAGTGGGACGCCGTGGTGCTGGCCGCGGAACCCGACGGGATAGTGCTGGACCGGTCCGCGTTCTACCCCGGAGGCGGCGGCCAACCGCCTGACCACGGCGTCCTGCTCTGGGGCGGAGTGCAGACCCGGATCGCTGGCGCACGGAAGGCCGATGACCTCTACCTGATTCCCGAGCCGGGCGATCCGCTGCCGGCCGCAGGCACGACCGTGCGCTGTGCGGTCGAGGACGAGCGCCGGACGGCCCTGATGCGAACGCATTCAGGGCTGCACGTGCTCTGCGGGGTCGTGTTCCGGGACTTCGGCGCGCTGGTCACCGGCGGGAACATGGAGCCGCTGACCGCACGGATGGACTTCGATCTCCCGGAGGTGCCGGCCGGCTTCAAGGAGACAGTTGAGGCGGCCTGCAACGCGGAGATCGCCGCCGGCCGGCGCATCGATGTGCGGGTGCTACCCCGCGATGAGGCGCTCGCCATTCCTGACATCATCCGGACCGCGACCAACCTGATCCCGCCCGATGTACCCGACGTCAGGATCATCGACATTGTGGGCCTGGATCAGCAGGCGGACGGGGGCACCCACGTCGCCTCGACCAGCCAGGTGGGCACGATCCAGGTCGTCAAGATCGAGAACAAAGGCAAGGGCTTCCGCCGGCTGCGCATCCGCATCGCCGACTAGCCCCGCATCCAGCTAGCCAGCAGGGCCGGCGCAGCGCCCGTCCAGTGCAGCAGGGCCCCGTCCAGGCCAGCGAGGGCCTAGCGCAGTGGCCCGTCCAGCGGAGGTCAGCCGCCGCGCAGGCTCGTTACCAGGGACCGTAAGGGCCGGAGTTCGTCCCGCCACTCTTAAATCCGCGGACCTTGGGCCGGACGTCGGTGAGGTAGATCGCGGCGGCCACGAACGCCGCGATGGGCAGGATCCCGACCGCGGATATGCCAGTGGCCAGGGCGCTGAAGTACAGCCCAATCACCGCTGCTACCCCGAGGATGATCAGCCACAGCGGCTTGGTCTGCTTGCCCGCCGAGACAAATGCTTGTGCGGGCCGACGCAGCGCGTCGACGAAGGCCCACACCTCGGCGACGAACGCGCCGAGGGAAAGGACCTCGAAGAACCAGTAGAGCGGGGTGTAAGCCCCGGACATCGCGAACACGATGCCAGGCTATCCGGTCCGAGCGGAACTTGGGGACGAGCGCCAATTCCGCCCGTACCGCCCGGACCAGAAGCCTGCCGCGAACACGACCCCTACCTGGCCTTCCCGTTCCCGGTGCTCTTGCCGGCCGCAGTGCTCTTGCCGGCCGCAGTGCTCTTGCCAGCCGCTGTGCTCTTGCCAGCCACGGCACTCTTGGCGGCCGCGGTGTTCTTGCTAACCACGGCGCTCTTGTCAGCCACCGTGCTCTCGCCCGCCGGAGCGCCCTGGCCCCGGGCGTCCTTCCCAGCCAGGACGCCCTTCCCAGCCAGCACGCGCTCGCCACGGACAGCCAGATGGTCGTAGCCCCGCGCCGCCTTGGCCCGCGCGGTGGTCACGACCTCGCTGGCCCGGCTCGGGAGCGCGGTCACGGAGACCTCCGGCCGCCACCGGGCGATCTCGTTGGCCCGGTTCGGCAGTCCTGTCACGGAGACCTCCTGCCGCCACCGGGCGATCCGCGCGGGAAGCTCGCGCAGCGCCTCAGAAGCCAGCGCACCAGCGCCGGCCGCCGCTTGCAGCGGCTTGCTGCTGGTCAGTTTGCGCATTTCGGTTGTCACGTCGATGGCACGATTCATGCCAGGTCACCCTTTCCCAGCCTGCCGGCAACGGCAGGCCTCACGTTTCGGTTGATCGCGCCCGCTCGGGGAACGCGTCGTCGCCGGACGCCCGCGGTCCCTCGCCCGCCAGCGGATCGTCGTCGTCGTCCTCGACGACCAGCCCCCGCGCCCGGCCGTGGCCCACGCTGGCCACCAGTCGCTCCGCCGTCATGCCGGCTTCCTCAATCGCAGCCGGCCCCTCGAGCTCGTCAGCCGCCGCGGCTGCGCGGGCGGCCGTCTCCTTGCGGAAGGAGTCGAAGATCTCCAGGAGCACCTGTTTCTGCCGCTCGGTGAGGCCGGTTTCGGCGAGCACAGCTACCCGGACGCCTGAGTCCGGCGGCCGCTCCTCCAGGATTCCAGCCTGCACGTAAAGCGCCTCGGCGGAGATCCGCAGGCCCTTGGCGATCTGCTGCAATATCTCGGCGCTCGGTCTGCGCAAGCCACGTTCGATCTGGCTGAGGTAGGGGTTGGAGACACCCGCTGCGGCCGCCAACTGGCGCAGTGAAATCTTCGCCTGCTCACGTTGCTCGCGGATGTACTCGCCGATCGAACTCACATTCATGGGGCTCACGCCGCCAGTGAATCAAACTCCGCTTGCAATTGCAAACGCCCTGGCTAGCACCCGGACCCGGGCGTCAGAACGGAATCCTGACCCGCACCTCACCTACCACCCTGTCTCCGCCGACGACAGGAACGGCCGCGATCCGCTCCAGCGCGGCACTGTCTACGCCAGCGCCGTCTACGCCAGTGCTGACAGCACCGTTTATGCCGGCGACGCCGGCGCCGCCGGCTATGCCCAGGGTGCGCAGCAGCGCCACGGTGAGTGGTGGCCTGGCGCGGGCGGCACCATCCTCGATCTTGAAGGCCACAGCGCGGCCGTCGGCCAGCGCGAACCCCTCGACCCCTTCGGCGCCGGACTTCAGCAGCAGTCCGGGGACGGCCGCCATCAGCGCGCGTTCCGGCCGTGTGCTGCCCGATGTCCAGTCGGGGTAAGCCCGCATCGCATCGGCGACCTTACGCTGCGCCGATCCAGGTTCGGCCTGGGTCATGGCGCGAAACGCGCGGGCCACGCCGGTCAGGGACAGCGCGAAGAGCGGGGCGCCACAGCCGTCCACGCCAACCGCGGCCACCCGCTCGCCGGCCAGATCCTCCACCGTGGCCCGGATTCCCGCCTGCAGCGGGTGACCGGGATCGAGGTAGCTGCTCGTCGGCCAGCCAGCCAGGACACAGGTGGCGAGCATGGCCGCGTGCTTGCCCGAGCAGTTCATGTACACACGCTCGGCGGCACCGCCGAGCCGCAGCAGCGCCTGCTGTGCGCCATCGTCCATGGGTAGCGCGGGCGGGCATTGCAGCGCACCAGGGCCGAGGCCGGCCCGGGCCAGGATCTCGTGCACCCCGGCGATGTGGAAGTCCTCACCGGAATGGCTGGCGGCCGCCAGCGCGAGCAGCTTGCCGTCGGCGTCCAGGCCACAGCGGACCATCCCGGCCGCCTGCATCGGCTTGTTCGACGATCGGGGGAACAGCGGTTCAGCGACTTCACCGGCCCGCTGCAGCACCTGGCCATCGGCATCCAGCACGACCACGGCACCACGGTGCCTGGACTCGGTGAAGCCGGACCGGACTATCTCGGCCAGGATTGGGCTCTCAGCGACGGCCGTTCACCCCGAGCATGAGGCGAGCCTCGTCGGGCCGCATCGGCGGCCGCTGGGCCAGACGGGCCAGCGCGGCGGCCCGTTCCACAAGCTCTGCATTGCCGGTGACCGGCCGGCCTCGCGCGAACGAGGTCGTGTCCTCCATGCCAACGCGCAGGTGGCCCCCGGCGGCAAGCGCGGCGAGCAGCACCGGGAGGGTGGCCCGGCCCACCCCGGTGGCGGACCAGGTGGCGCCCTCGGGCAGCGCGGCCACCGCCGCAGTCAGCGTCGCCGCGTCGCCTGGCATCCCTCCGGGCACCCCCATCACCAGATCACAGTGCACCTGACCGCCATGCGGGCCGCCGAGGTCGGCCAGCAGCCTGTGCAGCGTGGCCGCGTGGCCCAGATCGAAGATCTCGAACTCGGGCACCACGCCGAGTTCCTGGGTCCGGGCGTACAGGTCACGGATGAACGGCCACGGGTTCGCGAACACCTCATCACCGAAATTCACGGTCCCGCAGGTGAGCGAGCAGGCGTCGGGCGCCGCTTCCAGCACGGCCAGCCGGTCTTCGAAGCTGTCTGTGACCGCCCCCCCGGTCGAGAGCTGCACGATCAGGTCGGTGCTTTCCCGCAGCGCCAGCACTGTGTCCTTCAGCCGGGCCAGGTCCAGCGTGGGGCGGGCCTGATCGTCCCTGATGTGCACGTGGATCACCGCAGCTCCGGCCGCCCGGCACTCCTTCGCGGTGCCGACCAGTTCGCCGAGAGTGACGGGCAGCGCCGGGACCGCTGCCTTGTCGGACTCGGCCCCGGTAGGAGCGACCGTGATGAGCGTCGCGGCTGGCCCGGTCACGGCGGAGGGCAGCGGTTCTGCCGGACTGCTCGAAGTCATGAGGGGAAGGATGCCCGCTCAGCCGGCCGTCGTCCAGCGCACTGGCCATGGCGGGCCAGCGCCGGCCACTGGCGGGCGGGCCAGGGGCGTGTCCTAACGCCGGCCTGATGAGGCGGAACCCCGGGCCGCGGCCGCCCGGGGCGGGTCGCGCTGGCCAAGGTGCTTCCGGGTGAACACAAGCGACTCGGCCAGGTCCGCCTGCCGCTCCTCCCTGGTCGCGGCGCGGCGCGTATTCACCTCAAGCACGACCGTTCGGGAGTACCCCTCTGAGGCCAGCCTCGTGAGCAGCGCGGCGCACGGCTGGGTGCCACGTCCGGGGACCAGGTGCTCGTCCCGGTTCGGGACGCCCGTTCCATCGGCCATGTGCACATGCGCCAGCCTGCCGCCCAGCTCGTCGGCCATCTCGAGCGCGTCGGACCCGGAGACCGCGGCGTGCGAGACATCGAGGGTGACATGCGGGTAGTCCAAGGGGAC
Organism: Streptosporangiaceae bacterium; assembly: GCA_033854735.1. Classification (GTDB taxonomy): domain Bacteria; phylum Actinomycetota; class Actinomycetes; order Streptosporangiales; family Streptosporangiaceae; genus JAWWPY01. The sequence continues at coordinate 33,153 of JAWWPY010000257.1, forward strand.
CGGGTTCCAATGCGGGGAGTACGGCGCGACCTCCGCGCCCCCAGCTCGGAGCGGGTACATGTTCTCCACGGCGAACATGACGCCGCTCTCCTCCTCCATCCGCGCCAGCCCGTCCGCGAAATCCCTGGCGTACTCCCGCTGCCAGCGGAACGGTGGATGTACGACGATCACCCGCGCACCAAGCTCCTCGGCGACCTGCTTGGCCTTGACCAGCTTGCCCCATGGCTCGCGGCCCCAGACCCGCTGAGTCACCAGCAAGTTGGGGGCGTGGATGGCCAGGACGGGAATGCCGTGGTAGTCGGCGAGCCTGCGGAGCACGTCGACGTCCTGGCTGACCGCGTCAGCGGAGACCATTACCTCGACGCCGTCGTAGCCGAGGCGGGCCGCCGCTTCGAACGCATCGGGCGCCCTATCCGGGAAGACCGATGCGGTGGAGAGCGCCACCTGGCATCTGGGCGTCACGGCGGCATTGCTCAACGTGGCTCCTTCCAGGCACACGGAGTGGTCTCGGGCCTCATGACCAGCTTATGCGGCGCGGCCAGCCGCAGCGTTCACCGCAGGGCCCGTGGTGTGTCCCGCCCGGAGTGTCAGACCGGGCCGATACGGTGCCTGCCATGGCGAAGTCATCCGCGGGCGCGGCGTACCGGTGCGGCGAGTGCGGCTGGCGCACGACCAAGTGGTCCGGGCGATGCGGCGAGTGCCAAGCCTGGGGAACCGTCGAGGAAACCACGGTCCCGGCCCCGGCCTGGTCCCGGCTGGCCGCGAGCGGGCCGGTGTTGGCCGCTGCGCCCGCCCGCCCCGCTCTCCGCATCGGGGAAGTGGACGCCAGCGCCGCGAGCGCCCGTCCCACCGGCCTCGACGAACTTGACCGGGTGCTGGGCGGCGGCCTGGTGCCCGGCGCGGTCGTGCTGCTGGCCGGTGAGCCAGGGGTGGGCAAGTCGACGCTGATCCTGGAGGCGGGGGCGCTGGCCTCGGCGGCCGGACCGGTTCTGTACGTAACCGGCGAGGAGTCGGCGGCCCAGGTGAGGCTGCGCGCGGACCGGGTTGGCGCGGTGGGCAAGAACCTCTTTCTCGCCGCCGAGACCGAGCTGTCCGCGGTGCTCGCCCATGTGGCGGCGGTCAAGCCGGACTTGCTGATCATTGACTCGGTGCAGACGATCACGGCGGACGGGGTGGACGGCACCCCGGGCGGGGTCACCCAGATCCGTGAGGTCACGGCGGCCCTCATGGCGGTAGCGAAGCAGCAGGAAGTCACCACGGTGCTGGTCGGCCACGTCACCAAGGACGGATCGATCGCCGGGCCCCGCGCGCTCGAACACCTGGTGGACGTGGTCCTGCACTTCGAGGGTGACCGGCACGCGCAGCTTCGCATGGTGCGGGCGCTCAAGAACCGCTATGGCCCGACGGACGAGATCGGCTGCTTCGACCTCGGGGAGTCCGGCCTGATTGGCTTGCCAGATCCCAGTGGGCTGTTCCTGTCGCAGCGGCGCGACCCGGTGCCCGGGACGTGCGTGACCGTTACCCTGGAGGGCCGCAGGCCGCTCCTGGCCGAGGTGCAGACTCTGGTGGCCGGGTCGGCACTGGACATCCCGCGCCGTGTCACCTCCGGCCTGGACGCCTCAAGGGTGGGCATGGTCCTCGCGGTGCTGCAGCGGCGCGCCGACCTCAAGATCGGCAAACAGGACGTCTACGCCGCGACCGTCGGCGGGGTGCGGCTGACCGAGCCGTCCGTTGACCTGGCCGTGGCGCTGGCCCTGGCGAGCGCGATAGCCGACCTCAGCGTGCCGGGCGGCCTGGTGGCAATCGGGGAGGTAGGCCTGGCCGGCGAGGTACGGCGGGTCAGCGGAGTCCAGCGCAGGCTGGCGGAGGCCGAGCGGATGGGCTTCCGCCGGGCAATTGTGCCCGCTGGCTCCGGCGGGCTGCCGCGCAGCACCGGGCCACGCAGCACGGAGCCGCGCAGCACTGGGCCGCGCAGCACTGGGCCGGGCAGCACTGGGCCGGGCAGCACTGGGCTGCGCAGCATTGGGCCGGGCAGCGCCGGATCGCAGGATGCCGGACCGGTGGGTGCCGGCCAAGGAAACAGCCAGTCAGCGCCTATCGACGTCAAGGAGGTGGAGACCGTACGGGAGGCCATCGCGCTGGCCTTCGGCGGCTAGCTGGACTAGCGGCTGGCGGGCGCGGCAGCTGGCCGAGCGGCCAGCACGGAGCGTCCGGCGCGGATAGACTGACCGTGATCAGCAATCTCCCGGGGGTTCCGTGTCGCCAGACAAGGGCCGAGATGAGCGCCGTTGGGCCGCCGTGGCGGCACTCGCTCCGGGCACCCCGTTGCGGGACGGCCTTGAGCGGATACTGCGGGGCAACACCGGCGCTCTGATCGTGCTCGGTGACGGGCACGTGGTCGATGAGGTGTGTACCGGCGGCTTCGAGCTCAAGGTCGGTTTCTCTGCGACCAGGCTCCGTGAGCTGGCCAAGATGGACGGCGCCATCGTGGTGGACGCGACGGCCGATTACATTATCCGGGCCGCGGTGCACCTGGTGCCCGACCCGGCGCTGCCCACCGATGAGGCGGGCACCCGGCATCGGACCGCGGAGCGTGTCGCGAGGCAGACCGGTTACCCAGTCATCGCCGTCAGCAAGTCCATGCGGATCATCGCTCTGTACCTTGACGGCACCCGCTATGTGCTGGAGGAGCCGGCCGCGATCTTGTCCCGCGCCAACCAGGCGCTGGCGACTCTCGAACGGTACAAGCTCCGCTTGGACGAAGTCTCCGGTGCGCTAACCGCGCTCGAGATCGAGGACCTCGCGACCGTCCGCGATGTCACCGCGGTGGCCCAGCGCCTGGAAATGGTCCGGCGCATCGCGCGGGAGATCGAGGGCTACATGGTGGAACTGGGCACCGACGGCAGGTTGCTCGCGTTGCAGCTCGACGAGCTGGTCGCCGGCAGCGACTTCGAGCGGCAGCTCATCGTCCAGGATTACCAGCCCGAGGCGGGCGAGCAGCTGGCCATCCGGACCGCCGGAGTGCTCAACGAGCTGGCCGGTTTGTCCCCGGAAGAGCTGCTGGACGTGGCGACCGTGGCGCAAGTCCTCGGGTTCGGCGGATCAGGGATGCTGGACCATCCGGTCAGCCCCCACGGGTATCGCCTGCTCGCCAAAGTGCCGAGGCTGCCGAGGCCTGCAGTGGAACGGCTGGTCCGGCATTTCGGCGGGCTGCAGAAACTTCTTGCTGCGAGCGTCGATGAGCTTCGCCGAGTGGAGGGCGTGGGCGAAGCCCACGCCCTCGGCGCGCGGGAGGGCCTGTCCAGGCTGGCTGAAATGTCAATCTTGGAACGGTACGTCTGACCAGCTGATCAGGGTAACCGCTGATCAGGGCACTGCTGATCAGGGCACTGCGACGCCCACCCCGCGGAGCACGAAGACCACGGTGTTGCTCCTGATCAAGCCGCTGTAGACAGTGGCCGTATAGGTGCCCGGACGCGCCACGGAGGCAGGCGACTGGCAGCCGGGCACGGACGTCTTCCTGTCCCAGGAGATGTGCAGCGTCGTGGGCACGCCCCGGGCCAGGTGGGTGATCCGGGTGCCGCCGCTGGCCGGGCAGTCGGACGAGGCCCAGACCCTGGCCGGGCCCGACTTGATCACCAGCCGTACGCCCTCCTTGGCTCCGATGTCGAAGGCGCACCTGTGCGCGGACGTAGAGACGACCGCCGCGTCAAAATTCGGCCGGACACCCGAGCCGTAGCTATACGAAGCAGCGCTCAGGGTGATGACGATGTCCCCGGCGACGCAGCCGTCGCCGGTATGCGCGGTCGTCACCGTCTTGCGGGTCGGTGACGGGCTCGGCGTCGGCGAACCGCTCGGCCCGGGCGAGTTCGCCGCCGAGGCCTGGGCGGAGGCGCCGAACCCGGATGGGGTCAACGAGGGCATCACTGGAGCGCTGGCCGGGGGCACCGTGGCGCTCTTCGGGTGGCCGACACCCGCGGCCGAGCTAGTCGCGTTGCTGCCGCTGACCACCCCGTTCACGGCCCAGGCCAGGAGCCCGATAATCGCGATGCCAAGCGCGAGCGCGATAACCCGGCGCCGCCAGTAGATGTCCGGCTGAGGCGCGCGTTGCTGGTCGCGAGGCGCGTTCGGGCCCATGCCACGAGTATGCAAGATCGTTACGTAGAGTGCTCGGCGACCCGCCGGCAAGCCCGGTACATTTTCCCAGTTGAACTACAGTATCTTCACGGACAGACACGCCATGAACGCCCTACGGATAAGGCATTTGACTACCATCCGTGACTGGCCTGGCCATGTCTTTTCACGTTTCTCGGCCGACCTCTCTTCCTCCCGCCTTCCACCTCGCGGCGGCACCGGTGCCGTGCGAGGATCGGGGCATCATGGCGAGCGGGAACGTGGCCCAGATCCTGCGCTGGTACACCCTTCATCAACGAGACCTGCCGTGGCGCCGCCCGGATGCGACCGCCTGGGCCGTCCTGGTCAGTGAGGTCATGCTGCAGCAGACACCTGTGGCCCGGGTGCTGCCGACATACGAGGCATGGCTGGCCAGGTGGCCGACGCCAGCATCGCTGGCGGCCGCGTCGGCTGGGGACGCCGTGCGGGCGTGGGGGCGCCTGGGCTACCCACGGCGCGCGCTCCGCCTGCACGCGGCATCACAGATCCTGATGCAACGCCACGGCGGCGAGGTTCCCGCGTCGGTGGACGCGCTGCTGGCCCTGCCCGGGATCGGCTCCTACACGGCCGCCGCGGTGGCGAGCTTCGCGTTCGGGCAGCGGCACGCGGTCCTCGACACCAACGTGCGCCGGGTGCTCGCACGCCTGGTCAACGGGCAGGCACGACCGGCTGTGAGCCCATCCGCAGCCGAGGTACGGCTGGCCGAGTCGCTGCTCCCAGCGCATCCCGGGCAGGCGGCACGATGGTCGGTGGCGGTCATGGAACTGGGCGCCCTGGTGTGCACCGCCGTGCGGCCGGGCTGTTCCGGGTGCCCCGTGGCCCAGTCCTGTGCCTGGCGGCTGGCCGGAAGCCCCGCCAGTGATGGCCGCCGCCGGAGTCAAAGCTACGACGGCACCGACCGGCAGTGCCGAGGACGCCTGCTCGCGGTCCTCCGCGAGGCAAGTAGTCCCGTGGCGGCGGCGCGTCTGGACGCTGTCTGGCCGGACCCGCGGCAGCGCGACCGGGCCCTCGACAGCCTCATCGCCGACGGCCTCGTCGATCCATTGCCAGACGGCCGGTTCGCGCTGCCCGGAACGGCGCCTGCCCACACGTCGATGTGACATCGAACTGCATCTAGCGCGTTCGATGCCGCATCGACGGGATTGGGAGCGCAGTTGGGAGCCGACCGTGACAGCGCGAGTGCCTGGCCGGGAGGATTCCCGGCCAGGCACTCGCGGGGCTAACAGTGAAGTCGGGTCAGTCGGGCGGCGTGCCCGCCACCCGGCCTTCGGCCGCGGCACCGCTGCTCTCGACCTCTACCGGCGGCGCGTCCGGCACTGCGTCCGGCTTGGCCACGCCCTTGAATGTGAACTGCGCGTCCTCACCGGTGCCCTTCACGTCCACCATGACGATCTGGCCCGCCTTCAGCTCACCGAACAGGATCTTCTCGGACAGGCTGTCCTCGATCGACCGCTGAATGGTGCGCCGCAGTGGCCTCGCGCCGAGCACCGGGTCGTAGCCCCGCTCAGAGAGCAGCGTCTTGGCGGCCGGGCGGAGTTCGAGACCCATGTCGCGGTCCTTGAGCCGCTCGTCCACCTTGGCGATCATCAGGTCGACGATCGTGACGATCTCCTCCTGAGTGAGCTGGTGGAAGACGATCGTGTCATCCACGCGGTTCAGGAACTCGGGCCTGAAATGCTGCTTCAGTTCCTCCTGAACCCTGGACTTCATCCGGTCGTAGGAGCCGCGGGACTCGGAGTTCCTGGCGAAACCAACAGACACGCCCTTCGAGATATCCCGGGTACCGAGGTTGGTCGTCATGATAATGACGGTGTTCTTGAAGTCCACCAGCCGACCTTGAGCGTCGGTCAGCCGGCCGTCCTCAAGGATCTGCAGCAAGGAGTTGAAGATATCCGGGTGGGCCTTCTCGATCTCGTCGAACAGGACCACAGAGAACGGCTTGCGGCGCACCTTCTCGGTTAGCTGGCCACCCTCCTCATAGCCGACATACCCGGGCGGTGAGCCGAACAGCCGTGACACCGTGTGCTTCTCCATGTACTCGCTCATGTCGAGCTGGATCAGCGAGTCCTCGTCCCCGAAAAGGAATTCGGCGAGTGTCTTAGAAAGCTCGGTCTTACCGACCCCGGACGGCCCGGCGAAGATGAATGACCCACCTGGGCGCTTCGGGTCCTTCAACCCGGCCCGTGTCCGCCTGATGGCCTGCGATAGTGCCTTGATCGCGTCGTTCTGCCCGATGACGCGCCTATGAAGCTCGTCCTCCATGCGCAGAAGCCGCTGCGACTCCTCCTCGGTCAGTTTGAACACCGGGATGCCGGTCGCAGTGGCGAGGACCTCGGCGATGAGTTCCTCATTCACCTCGGCGACAACGTCCATGTCGCCGGCCTTCCACTCCTTCTCCCTGGCGTCCTTCTTCGCGATCAGCTGCTTCTCGTTGTCCCGCAGCGCGGCTGCCTTCTCGAAGTCCTGGGAGTCGATCGCCGACTCCTTTTCCCTTCGCACCTGGGCGATTTTCTCGTCATACTCGCGCAGGTCGGGCGGGGCGGTCATCCGACGGATGCGCATGCGTGACCCGGCCTCATCGATCAGGTCGATCGCTTTGTCCGGCAGGAACCTGTCGCTGATGTACCTGTCCGCCAGCTGGGCGGCCGCGACCAGGGCGCCATCGGTGATGGACACCCGGTGATGGGCCTCGTAGCGATCACGCAGGCCCTTGAGGATCTCGATGGTGTGCGAGATGGTCGGCTCGGCCACCTGGATGGGCTGGAACCTGCGCTCAAGCGCCGCATCCTTCTCCAGGTGCTTGCGGTACTCGTCGAGCGTGGTCGCACCGATGGTCTGCAGTTCGCCGCGGGCGAGCATCGGCTTCAGGATCGACGCGGCGTCAATCGCTCCCTCGGCCGCGCCCGCGCCCACCAGGGTGTGCAACTCGTCGATGAACAGGATGATGTCGCCCCGGGTCCTGATTTCCTTGAGGACCTTCTTCAGCCGCTCCTCGAAGTCACCGCGGTAGCGTGACCCAGCCACCAGGGCGCCGAGGTCCAGCGTGTACAGCTGCTTGTCCTTCAGCGTCTCAGGCACCTCGCCCTTGACGATCTTCTGGGCCAGCCCTTCGACCACGGCGGTCTTGCCCACCCCTGGCTCGCCGACGAGCACCGGGTTGTTCTTGGTCCGCCGGGAGAGCACCTGCATGACCCGCTCGATCTCTTTCTCCCGGCCGATCACCGGATCGAGTTTGCCTTCACGCGCGCCAGCGGTGAGGTTCCGGCCGAACTGGTCGAGCACCAGCGAGGTGGACGGCGCGGACTCGGACGGCGCACCCGCCGCCGCAGGCTCTTTACCCTGGTAGCCGTGCAGAAGCTGAATGACCTGCTGACGCACCCGGTTCAGGTCCGCGCCCAGCTTGACGAGCACCTGAGCGGCCACGCCCTCACCCTCGCGGATGAGGCCAAGCAGGATGTGCTCGGTGCCGATGTAGTTGTGCCCGAGCTGGAGGGCCTCCCGCAGGGAGAGCTCCAGCACCTTCTTGGCGCGCGGAGTGAACGGGATATGCCCGGAAGGCGCTTGCTGCCCCTGGCCGATGATCTCCTCAACCTGCTGCCGTACGGCCTCCAGGCTGATCCCCAGCGATTCCAGGGCCTTGGCCGCGACACCCTCGCCCTCGTGGATGAGGCCAAGCAGGATGTGCTCCGTGCCGATGTAGTTGTGGTTGAGCATCCTGGCTTCTTCTTGAGCCAGGACCACGACCCTCCGCGCCCGGTCGGTAAACCTTTCGAACATCTCGTCGCTCCTCACAGAGCGGTTGGGGGGACCCAGAGGCCTGGATGTCCGGGACCCGTCCCTTCCGCATGTTAGCCCGCATGCCGGACGATGCGCCGCGCGATATGCCGCACATGGATAAAACGTTCCCCGGCAGGAGGGCGTTCATCCCATCCAACTCCGGTCAAGGGGGAAGGTGTTCCCTAGTACGCCGCAAGCGAACGCCGGCGTACCGCTCACCGAACGCCCGCCCACCGCTCAAACGAAGGCGCCGGACACGCACGCTAGCGGCCCCCTGAAGGCCCTACCACATGCCACAGGGCCCGCACACGTCGCGCGAGACCGGTCAGCACTACCAGAATAGCCGGTACGTCGCGAGCCGCCTGCGGGCCCTGCGCTGTGAGACTAGTGAGCGGCGTCATACTCCGTGATGATCGTGGCCGGAATGCGGCCGCGCTCGCTCACCTTGTAACCACGCTGCTTCGCCCATGCTCTGATTTCCGAGCTTCGCTCCCGGCCTGGGCCGGTCCTAGCGCGACGGCGACGGCCAGTGCCGCTAGCCCTGCGTGCATGATCGGTATACGGCCCGAACTTCTCACGAAGTTCCTTCGCATGCGGCGAGCACACGTCGATCTCGTAGGCAGTTCCGTCAAAGGAGAACGAAACCGTCTCCGTCCCCTCGACCTCACCGTCGTGAGGAAGGTCGCAGACGACCGTCACCTTCACCTTCTGAGCCATGGGAGCCAGCCCTTCCACTGGAGCGCGTTTATTAGGTTGCAAACATATACCAGGACAGTTGCGTTTGCCAATTCGCACCACCGGAAACGAAGTGCGAGTTCCGTCTCAGCATGGCAAGGCAGACGACACGGAAGATTGCAGTAACTCTCCGTAATCATGCACGGATAGGCCGGCATCAATCGGGCATGCCGATCTATCGCGCGCTACTGGGGGCGCAGTTCATGCAGAAGGCCGCTAGCCCTCACCGCGATCTGGCGGCGAGGCCGACCGCGAACGCCCGGGATCCGGAATCGTGCCGTCACCGGAAATATCGTCCGGGCCGTCTTCCTCTTCAGGAAGCTTCGGCGCCATCTGACGTCGTAGGAAGAGTACGACCCCGATCAGGAAGGCCACGCACACAACCAACGACGGGGTCAGTGCCGCCAGGTCCGCGAGCATGGCTCACTCCTTTCCACCGACCCGCTGCTCATCCAGTTCGCCTGCCTCGGGACCATCCGTTCACTGTGATCCAGTTAACAGCGGTACCCGCTTTGCGCTGCGGCGCGCCGGTCTGACTTATGCATTGTTACCCATGACCAAAGCAGGCGCGGCCGCACCCCGGGTGTTCACAACTGTGAGCATGGCCGGCGAAGGTTCCCCCTCGCACCCGGCGGCGTGGCAGGATCGAACCCTGCACCCGCGGGCCCGGCACTGATCCGCCGTCGCGGGGTTTGGACGGACGTGGCCCAGAAAACGCGGCACAGAAAGCGGACAGCGACGGCATGTTCCACGCCGACCTGCACATCCACTCCCGGTTCTCCCGCGCTTGCAGCACGGCCTGTGACATCCCCTCCCTCGCGTGGTGGGCACTGCGCAAGGGGATCACTGTTGTCGGGACGGGCGACTTCACTCATCCGGCGTGGGCTCAGGAACTGCGGGAGACCCTCGTGCCCGCCGAACCTGGACTACTGCGGCTTCGCCCCGACCTGGAGGTGCAACTGCGCCGCACCGCACCCGCTAGTTGCGACCAGCCGGTGCGCTTCATGCTGTCGTCCGAGATCTCGACCATTTACCGTGGCGGCGAGCGGACCAGGAAAGTGCACCATCTGCTCTACGCGCCGACCTTCGAGGCGGCGGACCGGATTACCGCGGCACTGGCCACGATCGGGAACCTCGCGTCAGATGGCCGCCCGATCCTCGGGCTCGACTCACGCCACCTGCTGGAGATCACATTAAGCGCGGGACCGGGGTGCTACCTGGTGCCCGCGCACATCTGGACACCCTGGTTCGCGGTTCTCGGCTCCAAATCCGGGTTCGACGCCGTCGCGGACTGCTACGCCGATCTCGCGGAGCACGTGTTCGCGGTCGAGACCGGACTGTCCTCCGACCCGCCGATGAACTGGATGTGCTCGGGCCTCGACGGCTACCGACTGGTGAGCAACTCTGACGCACATTCGCCGCCGATGGTCGGCCGCGAGGCAACGACCCTTAATACGGAACTCGATTACTTCGCGATCGAGGGAGCGCTGCGCACCGGGGCAGGCCTGGCCGGCACGATCAACTTCTTTCCCGAAGGCGGCCGTTATCACCTGGACGGGCACCGCAAATGCGGGATCCGCTTCGAGCCCGGTCAGACTGCGGACCACGATGGAATCTGCCCGGGCTGCGGCAAACCGCTGACCATTGGGGTGCTGCACCGGGTCACGGAACTCGCCGACCGGCCCGCCGGCTACCGGCCAGAGGGAGCCGCCGGTTCCACCAACCTGGTCGCGCTGCCGGAAATCGTGGGCGAGATCCTCGCCACCGGCGCCAAGAGCAAGAAGGTCAGCGCCGAGGTGAGCCGGCTGGTCGCCGCGTTGGGTCCGGAACTTGCGATCCTGTGCGAGGCGCCCGTCGCCGAGGTGAGCCGGGTCGGCGGCAGCTTGCTGGGCGAGGCCACCTCCAGGCTGCGCCGCGGTGAGGTGATCAAGGATCCGGGTTACGACGGCGAGTATGGCTCGATCCGCCTGTTCCGCGGCCGGGAACTGGACGCCGCCGGTGCGCTCTTCGACGTGCCCGCCCCGCCCGAGCAGACCAGGACAGATTCAGCGCAACGGCGTCTCCAGGATTCATCTGCCGCGAACTCAGCGGCCGCGCCTTCGCCGATGGCCGGCGCTTCATCGTCTCGTGCGGCTGACCCTCGGGACGATTCACCGGGGCCGGGTGAGTGGCGGGCGGCGTTCGTTGCGGAAAGTGGTTCTTTGCTTGATGGGCTTGACCCGGAGCAGCGGGCGGCGGCTGGCGCGGGCGGCCCGTTGATGATCATTGCCGGGCCCGGGACGGGTAAGACGCGAACCCTCACGCACCGGATCGCCGCCGCGGTCGCGCAGCGAGGTGCGCCGCCCGAGTCCTGCCTCGCGATCACGTTCACGAGGCGGGCGGCTGAGGAGATGCGCCAGCGACTGGCCGCGCTGATCCCGCGGCAGGCCCCGCGGCTGACCGTGACCACCTTCCACGGGCTGGGCCTGATGATCCTGCGGGAACAGCACGGACGCGCCGGGTTGTCGGCGGATTTCGGCGTTGCCGACGAGAAGACCCGGCAGGCGGTCGCCGTGGAACTGGCCGGGTCGCCGCGCTCGGGCCGGGCCCTGCTCCGCGACGCGGCCAGCGACCCGGCCCGGCGCGACCTGCTCAGGAAGGCCCTCACGGCCCGCAACCTGGTGGATTTCGACGGCCTGGTGGAATTGCCGGTGGCTCTGCTCTGTGAGGAGCCGTCGATCGCGTTGGCCTTGCGGCGCCGCTGGCCGAACATCAGCGTCGACGAATACCAGGACATCGACGCCATGCAGTACGCCCTGTTGCGGCTGCTGAGTGCTGGCACGGGACCGGAGGGATCGGGACCGGCGGGCGCGGGACCGGGCGTGGGACCGGGCGCAGGACCGGCGGGGCCGGGGCTGGAGGGCGCGGGACTGGAGGGGCCGGGGCTGGAGGGCGCGGGGCTGACCGTGATCGGGGATCCCGATCAGGCGATCTACGGGTTCCGTGGCGCGGATGTGGGGTTCTTCCTGCGCTTCGCCGAGGACTACCCAGGGGCCACGACATTGAAGCTGACCAGCAACTACCGGTCCAGCCCCGCCATCGTCGCCGGAGCGTTGCAGGCCGTCGCGCCCAGCACGCTCGTTCCGGGCCGGATGTTGCACGCGGTGGCCGCCCCGCCCGCCGACCGCTCCGACCGCTCCGACCATGATCGCGGAGGATTCGCGTCAAAGACAGCCGCGAATCCTCCGCGATCATGGAACTCTGGGCCGGCCGCCACGATCACCCTGCACGAGGCGGCGGATGAGCACGGTGAGGGTGCCTGGATCGCGCAAGCCATCGATCGCCTGCTCGGTGGCTCGTCGTTCCACTCGCTGGATAGCGGGCGCGCGGATGGCCACGGCCACGCTGGGATCAGCCTGGCCGATATCGCCATCCTGTATCGCACAGACGCCCAGGCGGCCCCGCTTGGCCGGGCGCTGACCCGAGCTGGGCTCCCGTTCCAGAAGCGCTCACACGATCTGCTGGAGCGCCGGACGGGGGTGCCTGAGATCGTTCATGAGATGCGGCTGGCCGTGGACGCTGTGGACAGTACCCCCTCTGGCCTGCTGGTCACGGCGACCGGGCGGCCGGTCACGGCGGCCGGACAGCCGGTCACGGCGGCCGGACAGCCAGTCACGGCGACCCACGGCCCAGCGGTGGCGCCGACCACGGGCCTGACCGTGTTCCGCCAGCTGAGCAGCGCCGTGGATAGGCTCGCGTCGCTTTCCGGAGGAACCGGTGGGACTGTGGTGGACATCCGGGCCGCGGGGGAGGTCCTCGCGCCATTGGCCCGTCGCTGCGGCGACGACTTGGCGGCCTTCCTCACTGAGATCTCGCTCGGGGCGGAGGCGGACGCCCTCGATCCCCGCGCCGATGCGATCACCTTGCTGACGCTGCATGCCGCCAAGGGCCTGGAGTTCGCGGTGGTGTTCGTGGCTGGCTGCGAGAGAGGCCTGCTGCCGCTTTGGTTTCCCGGAGCGGATCCCGGAGCTGGCCGCCGGGCCGGCCCCGATCTGGCCGAAGAACGGCGACTGCTGTTTGTCGGCATGACCAGGGCCCGGACGCACTTGCTGCTGAGCTGCGCGGCGCGGCGAAGGAGGCACGGGGCCGTGGCCGAGGGAGGCCCTTCCCCGTTCCTGGCCGCGATTGAGCCGCGCCTGCTTGACCGGTCGGCACCAGCGCGCCCACGCCCTCCGGCGGAACGGCAACTTCGACTTCTGTGAGTATCCCTTGAGGGACCGGTCGGCCGGTGAGGCTGGGGGGCTCGTAAGCCAGTGAGGCTCGCGGACGCCCGCGCGGACCAGCAGCGCTCGTGGACCGGTGCGCTCGCGAGCCGGTAAGGCCCGTGGACCAGCAGCGCTCGTGGACCGGTGCGCTCGTGGGTTGGCCAGACTCGTGGACTGTGGGCTCGTGGATCGGCGCGCCTCGTGAACGAGCACCAGCATCCCGGGCCCTGCGGGCCATCGCGCCGCGGAACGATGCATTTTGTCGAACCTGATTTCCCGGCCCGGAAAAATGTCAGAGGCCCTCGATAATGTGTTCTCAGCAGACGGAGCCCGGGGACTTCTTTGACCGGCTAGCCAGCCAGTGAGCCAGGAGGTGAGCGAATGCCAGCAGATGACGCCAGCGGCCGCTCGACCTCCAGCCCGCACCGATCCAGCCCGCACGGAGCCAGCCCGCACCGATCCAGCCCGCGCGGATCCCGAGTGGCCGGCGCCGGCGACTCTGCAGGTGCGGCAGCTCGTTTCGAGCTGGACTTCTCTGGATGCCTCGCGCTCTCGTGGCCAGGAAATACGGGCCTGGAAGAGATGCTGAAGGCCACCGCGGAGGGGGCCGCCCCGGAGGTTGCCGGATCGGCAGCGCCGGCCCAGAACGACAGCCCGGCGGAAGAGGGCGACGGAACACCCTTAGACGCGGCACCCAGCAGCCCTTTCAGTGAGCTCGCGGGGCGGGTGGTCGAGGACATGCTGCCCGGCCCCGGACTCGCCGGGTGGCTGTCCCGTGCCGACGCGAGCCAGCTCGGGGGGTACGAACTCGCGGGAGTAGCTACCGCATGCCGACGACTGGCGAGCTGGGCGACCGCCACGGAGCTCGCCGCCGTGGCGCAGATGACCACGCTGGCCGCCGCCCGGGACAGTGCCGTCCCAGTCGGAGCCGACGGGCGCCCGGCGGAGGTGTCCGACGAAGCCGCAGCCGAGGTGAGCCTCGCGCTCACCATGTCGCATTTCGGGGCGACATGGTGGGCGGATCTCGCGGTGACGCTGAAGTGGAGGCTGCCTGGTACGTTCACCGCTCTTTCTGAGGGACGGATCGACCTGACGCGGGCACGGCTTATCGCCGACCTCACCAACGTGTTGAGCGATGCTGACGCCCTGGCGGTCGAAGAAAGGGTTTTGGGCGGAGCGGAGCATCAGACGTCGGGCCAGCTTCGCGCCGCGCTACGCCGGGCGGTCATCAATGTTGACCCGGCGGCGGCCGAACGGCGGCGCGAGGAGGCCGAACGGCGGGCACGGGTAGGCCTGTACGCGGACGAGGAGGGTACTGCGACGCTCGCCGGGCACAACCTGCCAGGAGTTCAGGCTTGCGCCGCGATGGCCCGGATTACCGCGCTCGCTCAGGCCATGAAGGCGGCCGGGGCCGGCGGCGGGATGGACCTGCTGCGGGCCCAGGTCCTCATCGGGCTCCTCCTGAACACGCTGCCTGGCATCCCACCGCCCGTTGAGGATCCAGCCGCGCCTGGCCCGAGTGATCCTGGCCAAGGTGGCTCGCGAGGCCACAGCGCAGACGATCCCCTCAGCCAAGGCCCGGAGAGTCCTGGGGACCGCCCTAGCGACGGCGGAAGCCCACCAGAGGGTGACCACGACCCCGGAGAACCGTCCCGGGATGACCGTGGCCCCGGAGAACCCCCAGGAAATGACCGTGCGCCCGAAGAACCTCCAGAGGGTGACCAGGGGCCCGGGGACCCTCCCGAGGACGACGGCAGGCCAGGAGAACCGCACGGCGATGACAGCGGCCCCGGAGAACCCCCAGGAGTTGACGGTGCGCCCGAAAGGCCTCCAGAGGGCGAGGACCGGCCCGGGAGACCGCCAGAGGGACCCCCCGAGGACGACGGCAGGCCCGCAGAATCCCGGCCACGAGAACCCGGCCCAGGCCCGCAGGATGCCGGCGAGCCGCCAGACGGGCGGAATGACAGCCCAGCAGATGCGACTGGTCCGCAGGCCCAACCAACGACTGGTCAGGATGGTCGGAGGACGTGGCCTGGGCCTGGTCCGCCCAGAGAGAACGAATGCTTCTGGAACCGGGACCCTCCCGACGGTGTGGACGACGATGTCGGGGGCGACATCCGGGACGACCACGACACCTGGGACGACTGTCCGCAGCGAGACAACGGGAGGTCTCAGATTCCCGTCGGGCCAGTGCCGGCGTGGCCGCTCCTGCCAATGCTCGGCGACATAGGGATGCCGACATCCGGGTGGCCGCCCGGCCGCGCTGGGCGGGTGACGATGGAGGTACCGTGGCGGACCCTCGCCGGGATATCGGCCGAACCGGGCAACATCTCCTGGCTCGGGCCGATCACGCCGAAGGCGGCCCGCCAACTAGCCGAGATGGCTGCGGTTGACTCCCGAGCAGAGTGGAGGGTCATCGTTACTGACCGCTCAGGGCGGGCGCTGCTCGTTACTCGCGTTCCGAGGCGGGACTTCGCCGCGATTCGGCCGGGCGCCGATCTAGGCAGCCGCGGATCCGGGTTGGTGAGCCGGATTACCCTCACGCTGTGCTTGGAGCTGGTGAACGGCGAGCCGCGGTCGGCGTCTGCCGGGGCCGAGCCAGGCGGAGCGGGCAGCCTCCAGAAGGTGCTGGCCGCGGCCGTTAGTGCCGCGCGCAAGGCCGTCGCTCAGGCGGAGAGCGAGGCTGGGGCGGAGAGCGAGGCTGGGGCGAACGGTACTGCCGGAGTCGCGGCTGGAATGCCAGTCGCAGGCTGCAGCCATCGCGAGGCTGAGGCACACTACCGGCCGTCGGATCGGCTGCGCGAACTCGTCATAGCCAGGGATCGGACCTGCCGATCCCCGCGATGCCGTCAGCCGGCCTGGCAGGCCGACCTGGATCACACCATTCCGTTCGGTAATGGCGGACGGACATGCCGTTGCAATATCGGACCCGTGTGCCGCAGGGAGCATCAGATCAAGCAGCGACCGGGTTGGCGCCTCGATCAGCCCGAGCCGGGAATTTTCGAGTGGATCACACCGGCCGGCCGACGGTATCAAGTCGCCCCGGACCTGTACCCGCTCTGATCACCCGGTCCAGGATCGAATGCCCGTCGACTGGCATCCGCACATCGAACCCTTCGGCCCGTATCCGCCACGCCCGGACAGCATCACAAATGGAGCAGCATCCGCGTGTTGCCTAGGGTGTTTGGCTTCACCCGGCCAAGGTCGAGAAACTCAGCGACACCCTCGTCATACGAGCGGAGCAGCTCTGCGTACACCCCGGGCGAAACCGGCGTGCCGTCGATCTCGTCGAAGCCGTGAGCCGCAAAGAACCCGACCGCGAAGGTCAGCACGAAGACCCGGCGCACGCCGAGGTCGCGTGCGCTCTCCAGCAACACCTCGACCAGGCCGTGCCCGACACCCTGCCCCTGGCAACTCGAATGCACCGCGATCGTCCGGATCTCGGCCAGGTCCTCCCACATCACATGGAGCGCGCCACAGCCAACTACCGCCTCGTCGCTGGCACGCTCGGCAAC
This sequence comes from Streptosporangiaceae bacterium, assembly GCA_033854735.1. Taxonomy (GTDB): domain Bacteria; phylum Actinomycetota; class Actinomycetes; order Streptosporangiales; family Streptosporangiaceae; genus JAWWPY01. The sequence goes on from JAWWPY010000257.1 coordinate 49,597, forward strand.
CCAGAACTCCTGGACGTCTTCGTAGAGCGTGACGGTGGCCTTGCCCAGCAGCCTGCCTGAGGCGACGTTGTCGCCAACCAGGCCGGCTATCGCGCGGACATCCTGGGTGCGCGCCCGTCTGATCTCGTAGCCCATGGCTCGCACACCTTAACCGGTGCGAGCGAGCGCGGGCCGGGCCGGGCGCGCAGCGCGGCAATGAAACACTCATAAACCGAGGGCACGGAACGAGGCGGCGTTCCTTCATACACGGCGTCACCCTACAAGCACGAATTGCTGTTAGTGCCCGCCGCCGCTTGCCTCATGCACATCACACGCCGATCACGCGCTCAAGGCTTGCCGGTCACGCTCAGGACTCCTCGATCACGCCATCAAGGCTTCCCGTCACGCCATCAAGGCTTCCCGATGACGTTCACGGCTGCCCGGTCAAGCGCTTGCGGCTTCGGGTCTTCGCATGCATGGCGAACCGGTCAAATAGATAGCTCTGAGTGACCACGGTCGAGCGGCGAGCTTGTTACGAGTTGCGTACATCCGCTGGCCGGCGGGCCACTCGGACGGGAAACACCCGCAAGCTATGTTAAAGATTCCGCGGTTCAGCACACTGTGTGTCGTCTGTTCCGTTAATGTCCAACGCTGTCACCGTGTCACGCCCGCCCCTAGGGCGTCCCGCACGACCCGCCGAGTCTCTGAGGCGCAGCCAGCGTCTCAGTGAGCCGGGGACCCAGAGTGTTCCCGGGGTGAATCCGCACGGAGTAGCCGGTCACGGCCGCCCCCCGCGGTAGGGCTCCTCCGGCCCGAACCCGTCAGCTAACCCGGTAGGCGGTCTAGGAGAGGAGAGTACGTGGATCGCTTGCCCCTTGGCAGGCACGCAGCGAGTGAATCGCCGTGGATTCGCACCCGCAGCGGCTGGCGCCGCATCTGGCCACGGATCGCCCTGCTGGCCGGAGCGGCCACGCTGGCCGGCCTTGTATTGCCCAGTGGGGTGGGTAGCGCCACGACCAGCGATCCGCAGCCCAGCCTCACGAGCCTGGTCAACCAGGCGAAGCAGCTTTCCAACCAGATCAACACCCTGAGCGAGCAGTACGACGGGCTGCGCGTCCAGCTGAGCGAGGCACAGGCCGAGACCAAGATCGCCAAGGCCACCTACGACATGGATGCGAAGAGGCTCGGCGAAGGTCAGCAGGCGGTCGGCGAGGTCGCCGCGCAGAGCTACATGGACGGCGGGTTCGGTACCCCGCTGCAGGTTCTGACCTCGAGTAACGCGCAGACGCTGATGAGCCGGGCGGCCATCATGCAGCAACTCCAGGCAGAGAACGGTGACAAGGTCAGCGCGCTGGCGACGGCTGAGGCAGCGGCCCGGCGCGCCCAGGAGACAGCGACCCAGCAAGCGAAGCGAGCCGCGACCCTGTCCGCCACCATGGCCGCCAAGACCAAGGTGATCCAGGGCAAGATCAACACGCTCAACAGCGCGGCGTTCAGCCAGGCGATGTCCATCTTCAACAAGACCGGGCAGTATCCCAATATCAACATCCCCACCGGCAACACGGTGGGAGCCGAGGCACTGCGCTACGCGCTCACCAAGCGGGGCGACCCGTACGTGTGGGGCGCCGCCGGGCCGAGCGCGTTCGACTGCTCGGGCCTGGTGAAGTGGGCCTACGCGCAGGTGGGCATCAGCCTCCAGCACTACACCGGCGACCAGTACAACGAGGGCCAGCACATCTCGCGGAGCCAGTTGCAGCCTGGCGACCTGGTGTTCTTCTTCCAGGACCTCGGGCACGTCGGTATGTACATCGGCGACGGCCTGATGGTCGATGCACCCACGTTTGGCCAGCCCGTCCAGGTCCAGCCCGTGTTCTGGAGCGCCTTCGCAGGAGCCGTCCGCATCGTCGCCTAGCCCGTCGACCAGCCTGGAAAGCTCACGGTCGCAGTCTCGTGACTGAGCTGGCCACCTCCTGACGATCGGGCTGTCAGGCCGCTGCGGCCGGACGATCGCTAATATGACCCGGTGATGGAGCGAGTGCGAGCCGCGCTGGCGGCTCACATTCCGAGCTGCCAGCCGGTGGTCATCACGAAGTTTGGGTCAGGAATCGACAACGTCGTGTTCCTTGTGAACGGCGAGCTGATCCTGCGCGCCAGCAATGAGAACGACGCGAAGCGACGGGCCGACGAGGTCAGGCGCGAGGCAGAACTACTCCACATGGTGGCCGAGATCTCGCCGCTACAGGTCCCGAGACCTATCTTCGTCGATGCCGACCACGGTGTGCTGGCCTACAGGAAGCTGGCCGGCGTGCCATTGAACCACTTCGAACTCCTCAACCCGGCGTCCCTGGGCCCGGTCCTCGGCGAGTTCTTGGGCAACCTGCACCTGGCCCCTACTGCTGACATCGCCACCCTGGTGCCATGCGAGAACGAGCCGCTCACGGCCTGGCGGGAAGAGGCCGACGAGAACTACCGGCAGGTCGCCGATCGTGTCCCGAGCGAGGCCCGCCCGCTGGTGCAGGACTTTCTCGACCGCCCACCTCCAGCTGCGGTCGGCACATTGGTCTTCTGCCACAACGACCTCGGCGCGGAGCACCTCCTCTTCGATCCGGAGATGGAGACGCTCACCGGTGTCATCGACTGGACCGACGCCGCCATCACCGACCCAGCCGTCGACTTCGGGCGGCTGTATCGTGACTTCGGCCCCGCAGCGCTCAAGGCCATCGTGGCGAACTATCGGGCCCCATGGACTGGCGGGACATACGAACGGGCCGTATTCTTTGCCCGCTGCGCCCTGTTGGAAGATCTTGCTTACGGCATCCACGGCGGGGACCAGCGGTACGCCGACGCGGCACTGACACACCTAGTGAGGACGTTCACCCAACTCGCGTAATCGGCAGGGAGTCCCTTGCCGGTCGGACGTCCCGCCAACGAGCACCCTGCGTGACGGTTATGACCCCGTCTGGGTGGCGATCTGCGGCCAGATCACAGCGGCCTCAGCGCTGGGGACCGCGCCGTAACCCGCCGCGGTCCCTGCTGCGTGCTACTCCGGCCTGACCAGCGGGAACAAGATCGTTTCCCGGACACTCTCGCCAGTCAGCATGATCAGGATGCGATCGATGCCCGCGCCCATGCCCCCGGTCGGGGGCATCCCGTACTCCAGCGCCTGCAGGAAGTCCTCATCGAGTTGCATGGCTTCCGAGTCCCCGCCCGCGGCCAGCAGTGACTGCGCGGTCAGCCGCGCCCGCTCCTCGACGGGGTCCACGAGCTCGGAGTAGCCGGTCCCGATCTCGGTCCCGAACGCCACCAGATCCCACCGTTCGGCCAGGCGCGGATCGTCGCGGTGCGCCCGGGTCAGCGGAGATACCTCGACCGGGAAGTCCCGGTAGAAGGTCGGCTCGACCGTAGTCCCCTCGACCAGCCGCTCGTACATCTCGAGCACGATCTGGCCCGGGTTCCAGGCCGGATCGGCTGGCACGCCCGCCGCGGAGCACAAAGCGCGCAGCTGCTCCTCGCTGGTGTCCGGCCCTATCTTCTCGCCAAGGGCCTCGGAGATCGCGCCGAGCACCGTCTTGGCCGGCCACTCGCCACCGATGTCGTACTCCCCGCCGTCCGCCCGCCGGATCGCCGTGCTGCCGAACGCGGCCACGGCCGCCCCCTGGATCAGTTCCCTGGTGAGCGTGGCGACGGTGTTGTAGTCGCCGTACGTCTCGTAGGCCTCGAGCATGGTGAATTCGGGGTTGTGCGTGGAGTCCGCGCCTTCGTTACGGAAATTACGCCCTATCTCGAAGACTTTCTCGATACCCCCGACGACGAGCCGCTTGAGATACAGCTCCAGCGCGATCCGAAGGTACATATCCATGCCGTAGGCGTTGATGTGGGTCTTGAACGGACGGGCATTGGCGCCACCGTGCACGGTCTGCAGGACCGGCGTCTCGACCTCGAGAAAACCGCGGGCATACAGCTGCTCGCGCAGCGAGCGGGTGACAGTGCTCCTGACCTCGGCCATGCGCCGTGAGCCAGGATTGACGATCAGATCGACATAACGATGCCGTACCCGTGACTCAACGTCAGTAAGGCCTTTGTGCTTTTCCGGCAGGGGGCGAAGGCTCTTGGCCGTGATAGCGAACCTGTCCGCGAGCACCGAGAGCTCGCCTCGGCGTGAGGCTATGACCTCGCCGTAGACCCCGATGTGATCGCCAAGGTCCACGTCCTGCTTCCAGGCCGCCAACGCGTCGGCGCCGACGCGGTCCAGGGAGATCATGACCTGGATGTCCCCGGTCCCGTCCCGGATCGTCGCGAAGCAGAGCTTTCCCCCGTTCCGGGACAGCATGACCCGCCCGACGACACCCACCCGATCACCAGTGGCCGCGTCCGGCTCCAGCGACGGATAGCGCGCGCGCAGTTCGCTGATCGTGTCGGTCCGGGGGAAGCCCACGGGGTACGGGTCCACGCCGGACGCGAGCAGGCGCTCACGCTTGGCCCGCCGGACCTTCATCTGCTCGGGTAGGTCTTCCTCCACCTGGACGAGGCTACCGGTGGGCAGCCCTCGGTCAGGCACCAATTTCGGCCCCGGCGGTTACCGGACCGGCCCGGACCCCGGTTGCCGATCTTCTCCCCCGGCGGTGTATGTCCGGCCTCGGGCCGGTACGGTCCTTCCATGCGGATCGTGCTTGGGAAGTACGAGATGGACGACGACCCGGGTCGGGTGGACCGCGACGAGCTCTGGCAGTTTCTATCCGAACAGGCGTACTGGGGCCGTTGGCGGACCCGTGATCTGGTCGAACGGCAACTAGACACGGCCTGGCGCATCGTCGGCGTCTACGAGACCGCCACCGGCGCCATGATCGGCTTCGCCCGGGCCATCTCCGACGGCGTGGGCTTCGCCTACCTCGCGGACGTTTACGTCGTCACGGACGCCCGGGGGCAGGGACTCGGTACCGAGCTGATCCGCACGATGATCGACCGTGGCCCCGGCTCTTCGTTCCGCTGGGCGCTGCACACCTCCGACGCGCACGGGCTCTATGCGCGGTTTGGTTTCGCCCAGCCTGACCGGACCTACCTGGAACGGCCCGGCACGGTGCCCACCGGCTAATTCAGCTGGTTGCGCTCGAAGGCCAGCCGCAACCCGATCAGGGTCAGCCAGGGCTCGTGCTCGTCGATGATGCTCACCTCGTCGATGACGAGCGGGGCCAGCCCGCCGGTGGCGATGACCGTCACCGAATCCGGGTCGGCCGGGGCCAGTTCCCGGATCATCCGGTTCGCGATGCCCTCGACCTGCCCGGCGAAACCGAAGATGATGCCCGACTGCAGAGCTTCGACCGTGTTCTTGCCGATCGCATGATGCGGCCGCGCCAGCTCGACCTTCAGCAACTGGGCCGCCCGCCGGGACAGCGCGTCCACCGAGATCTCGATCCCTGGGGCGAAGGCCCCCCCGACGAACTCGCCCTTCGCGCTGACCGCGTCGAAGTTCGTTGACGTCCCGAAGTCCACGATGACCGCCGGGCCGCCGTAGAGGTGGACCGCCGCGACCGCGTTCATGATGCGGTCGCTGCCCACCTCCTTCGGGTTGTCCGTCCGCACCGACACGCCGGTCCGCACGCCCGGCTCCACGATCAACGCAGGAATGTCCGGGTAGTAACGGCGGCACATCTTCCGCATCTCGTGCAGAACGGATGGCACCGTGGAACACAGCGCGATTCCGCTGATATCCGGGTCCTTGGAGACGGCGCTCTGCGCGAGGAGGCCCTGCAGGACCACGACGATCTCGTCGGCGGTGCGCTGCGGGTCGGTGGCGATCCGCCAGTGCTCGACCACCTGCTCGCCTTCGAACAGGCCAAGCACGGTGTTGGTGTTCCCCACGTCGATCGTCAACAGCACGGTGCTCCCCCCGGCGGGCCGCCCAGGTCCAGCGGGGTGTTGTCGATCAACCGGGTGGCCCCGACCCTGGCCGCCACCAGGAGCAGCGCCGGACCCGAGGCATGCTCGTCGACCTGCTCGAACGTCGCCGGGTCGACCAGGGCCAGGTAGTCAGGAAGCACCGCGGGCACGGCGTCGAGTACCTGGTGCGCCGCCTTCAGCACACCGGCCGGACCAGCCGGACCGGCCGCCTGGCCGGCCCGCAAGGCCGCCGACAGCGAGAGCGCGGCCTCGCGGTCCGCCGCGGACAGGTACCTGTTCCGGCTCGAGATCGCCAGCCCGTCCGGATCCCGGACGGTCGGTACCCCAGCGATCTCGATGCCGAGCGCGAAGTCGTCGGTCATCCGGCGGACTAGGGCGAGTTGCTGCGCGTCCTTCTCGCCGAAGACCGCCACGTCCGGGCGCACCATCTCCAGCAGCTTCAGCACCACGGTCAGCACCCCGGTGAAGAACCCAGGCCGGAAAGCTCCCTCAAGCACCTGTCCCATCGGCCCCGGGTCCACGGTGACCAGCTGCCCGGCCGGGTACATCTGGGCGCGGTCCGGGGCGAACACCAGCTCGACGCCTTCCTCACCGCAGACCGCGACATCCTCCTGCAGGGCCCGCGGATACTTCTCGAAATCCTCACCCGCCCCGAACTGCAGCGGGTTGACGAAGACAGACGCCACGACGCTTCCGTTGGGGCCGGAAAGGTCTTGCCCGCGGCGGAGCAGGGCCCGGTGGCCCTCGTGCAGTGCCCCCATGGTGGGAACCAGTACCACCGGGGAGCCGAGACCGCGGCGGGCGGCGGCCAGGCCGATCCTGGTCCTGGCGAGCACGGGAATCACCGCGGCGCCCCCCCGAGCACGTCGAGCAGGCGCTGCGCGTCCGGGGCGGCGAGCATCCGGGCGGCGAGCGCGCGGTCGGCGGTGAGCCTGGCCAGCGCGACGTACGCCCGAAGGGCCTCGGGTGACACATCGCGCAGCGCCTCGATGTGGCCCGCGACCGTGTCCGCGTCCCCGCGGGCGACCGGCCCGGTGAGGCCCGCGTCACCGAGCCGCAGCGCGTTGTCGAGCGCGGCGGACAGCAGCGGCGTAAGCATCCGGGCCGGGTCGGGCACTCCGGCCGCGCGCAGCAGGTCGGCGGCCTGGACCACCAGGGTGATCAGGTGGTTGGCCCCGCTGGCCAGGGCCGCGTGGTACAGGCCACGGTTCGCCTCCTCGATGAACACCGGCTCGCCGCCCATCTCGATCACCAGGGCCTCCGCCGCCGTCCGGAGCGGGTCGGGGGCGGTCACCCCGAAGCAGATCCCGGCCAGCCGGTCCAGGTCGTCGGGGCGCCCGGTGAATGTCATCACCGGGTGCAGGGCCAGCGGCAGCGCGCCGCGGCGGGTGGCCGGCTCTAGCAGCCTGATGCCATGCCTGCCGCTGGCGTGCGCGAGCAGCCGTCCCTCCATCGGCGCGCCGGTCGCGGCGAGCCCGCTGACCAGGCCCGGCAGCGCGTCATCGGGGACGGTCAGCAGGACCAGGCCCGATTCCGCCAGCACCTCGTCTGGCCGCTTGATCGCCGCGTCGGGCAGCAGGCGGCGGGCGCGGGCCACCGACGCGTCGGAGACCGCGGACACCGCGACCACCCGGTGCCCCGCCCGGGCCAGTGCGGCCCCGAGAACGGTGCCGACCCGGCCTGCGCCGATGACACCGATCGTGAGCCTGGCCGGGTGCGGATGCGGCGGGGGCGGCGGAATCGGCTGACTGGCCGGGCCAGGCATCGGGTCAGTGTCCTCTCGTTCCAGTCCTCGCGGGTACCGGACGGCACTGGCCAGCATATCCACGGCGCGCGGCCGCGTCGCCGGAGCCAGCACCGGCGCCCGGTCGTGCCGACAATCCGCGCCTGGACCTGCGCATCGTTCCACTGGCAGGGCTGGCGCCGGCCGCGGCGGGATTAGTAAGCTTTCGGCGTCCGCCGCTGGTGCCGGGCCGCTGCTCTGGACGGGAGTGGCAGACGGCAGCGGGCCGGGTGAGCAGGGCGCCTGGTAAGCAGGCAGGGGGATGGATGACCGAGCGCACCGCCGGCACTCATGAATCTGACACCCATCAGAAGGCCCTGCGCATCAACCTCGACCCGCGCTGGTACGGGACGATCGCCGAGATCGGGGCCGGCCAGGAGGTCGTGCGCTGGTTCTTCCGGGTGGGCGGGGCCGCGGGCACCATCGCGAAGTCGATCTCCGCCTACGACATGGCCGTCAGCGACGCCGTCTACGGCAAGGCGGACCGGTACGTGTCCGCTGGGCGGCTCCAGGGCATGCTGGACAAGGAATTCCAGCTCAACGTCGACCGCCTCGGCGATGAGCGTGGTGACGGCACCTCGTTCTTCGCGTTCGCCGACACGGTCGTGGCGCGCAGCTTCCGGGGCAGCAACGAGTGCCACGGCTGGATGGGCGTGAAGTTCCAGGCCCAGCCGCACGACGAGCCGAGCCAGATCGTGATGCACGTGCGGATGCTCGACGTGGAGGCCTGGCTGCAGCAGGAGGCGCTCGGGATCGTCGGGGTGAACCTGCTGTATGGGGCGTTTTTCGAGCACCACGAACCGGACAGGCTGATCGAGAGCCTGCTTGACCGGCTGACCACCGGCCGCATCGAGATTGACATGATCCAGTTCCGCGGCATCGAGTTCCGTGGCGTGGACAACAGGCTGATGGCGCTCAAGCTCGTCCAGCTCGGGCTGAGCGGCGTGGCGATGTTCGGCCCTGACCGTGAGGTGCTGCAGCCGAGCGAGGTGCTGCGCAAGAACGCCATCCTGGTGGAGCGGGGCAGCTTCCGCCCGCCCACCCACGTGAACCTCGACATGCTCGAGACGGCCCGGGCCAGGTTCGCGGCCGACCCGGCCGTGGCGGGCAAGCCGGTACTGGCGCTGACCGAAATCACCATGCGCAACCTGCTCGCCGGCGGAGCCGTCGTGGACCGGCGGGACTTCCTCGCCCGCGCAGAACTGCTCGCCGCGTGCGGCATGACCGTGGTGATCACCGACTACTTCGACTACTACCGGCTGGCCGCCTACCTCGGCGAGCGGACCACCGAGCGGATTGGCATCGTGATGGGGGTGCCAAGCCTGATCGACCTGTTCGACGAGAAGAACCACGCCCAGCTTCCTGGCGGCATCCTGGAAAGCTTCGGGCGCCTGTTCAAGAACGAACTGAAGCTCTATGTGTATCCCCTGCAGCCCTCGCCGGACGACGAGCTCACGACCGTGAACGACATCAGGGTCCGCCCCGAGCTGCAGCCGCTCTATGACTACCTGGCCGGCCGGGGCAGTTTCGTTCACCTCGACAACTACAAGCCTGAGTACCTGCCGATCTTCAGCCGCGATGTGCTCCGCCGGATAGCCGCGAACGACGACTCCTGGGAGAGCATGGTTCCCACCGATGTCGCCGCGCTCATCAAGCGCCGCGCGTTCTTCGGCTACGGCAAGCCGAGCCGGGACTGACCGCCTTCATACAGCTGGATACGGCCTAGAGTCAGCGTGGTGTGGATCACCTGGCGCGCGGCCATGCAGGAGGCGCTGTACGGCAGCCGCGGCTTCTACGCCAGCGGCCAGCACCCCGCCGCGCATTTCCGCACCTCGGTCCACGCCTCGCCGCGCTACGCGGCGGCCATGCTCGCCCTGCTCCGCGACGTGGACGAATCGCTTGGCCACCCAGACCGGCTTGACCTGGTGGACATCGGGGCCGGCCGGGGTGAGTTGCTGACCCAGATGCTGATCATGGCCAGGCACGTCCCAGCGCCGCCAGCGGGTCCGGCCACACCCTCATTTACCCAACGGATCTCGCCGCACGCTGTCGAGATCACCCCGCGGCCGGAAGGACTGGACCAGCAGATCCAGTGGCACCGGTCGGTGCCGTCGCGGATCACCGGGCTCGTGATCGCCAATGAATGGCTGGACAACATCCCGCTGGACGTCGTCGAACTGGCGGGCGACGGACCCCGGCTGGTGCTCGTGCACACCGCCACCGGCGCTGAGCGCACCGGCCCGCTGGCCGGTGCGGCCGACCAGGCCTGGCTGCGCCAGTGGTGGCCGTTGCGGCATATCGGCGATCACGCCGAGATCGGCCGCCCCCGCTGCACGGCCTGGGCCGACGTCATCGGCAGGCTGGACCGCGGCCTCGCCCTCGGCGCGGACTACGGGCACGTCCGGGCGTCCCGGCCCGCCCTGGGCACGCTGGCCGGATACCAGGATGGCCGCCAGGTCCGGCCGGTCCCGGACGGATCGCGTGACATCACGGCGCACGTCGCCCTGGACGCGTGCGCGGCCGCGGGGGAAGCAGCCGCGTGCGCGGCCGCGGGGGAAGCCAGCGGGGTGCGGACCGTGCTGACCACGCAGCGCGAGGCCCTCCGCGCGCTCGGGCTGTGCGGCAGCAGGCCACCGCTCGCCTTGGCCCGCACCGACCCGCCCGGATACCTGGCCGCGCTGGGTCAGGCGTCCGGGGAGGCCGAACTGACGGATCCGGACGGCCTGGGCGCGTTCAGCTGGCTGCTGCAGGCCGTCCGGATGCCGCTGCCACCATCGCTCGGGTGCCATGGCTGAGCGTCGCGTCGTGGTCGGCACCGGTGCCTGGGCCGCCGACGGGGATGTGCTGATCCAGCTGGGGGCCGGGCATCCAGCTGGAGATGGCATGCTCAAGCTCCGGCTGACCCTGGACGGGACGGGGGCGGGCGGGACGGGGGCGGGCGGGGCGAGGGCGGGCGGGGCGCGCATCACGGTGGCCGAGCCGGTCATCGGCTTCGTGCACCGCGGTGCCGAGAAACTCTTCGAGGCCCGCGATTACCGGCAGATCATCGTCCTGGCCAACCGGCACGACTGGCTCAGCGCGTTCTCCAGCGAACTCGGGGTGGTGCTGGCGGCGGAGCGGCTGGCCGGGATCGAGGTGCCGCCCCGCGCCGTCTGGGCGCGCACCCTGCTCGCCGAGCTGAACCGGGTGCTCAGTCACCTCGCGTTCCTGGGCAGCTACCCGCCAGAGATCGTTGAGGCGCCCGCTGAAGCCACGGGTCCTGCGGAACGCGCGGGTCCGGCGGAACGCGCGGGGACGGCGGCGCTGGACGCGCGCGAGCTGCTGCAGACGATCATGGAAGAGGTCGCGGGCGGCCGGATGCACTACATGTTCAACCGGGTCGGCGGGCTGAAAGAGGAGCTGCCCGCGGGCTGGCTGAGCCGGGTGGGCGCGGCGGTCGCCGAGGTGCGGGCCGCGCTGCCCGCCATCGGCGCCATTGTCCGGGCCGATCCGCGCTTCCGCGCCCGGACCAGGGACGTCGGCATCCTCACCGGCGAGCAGGTTCGTCAGTACGGGGTCAGCGGGCCCGCGGCCAGAGCCTCCGGGGTGGACTTCGACCTGCGCCGCGACGAGCCTTACCTGGCCTACCGCGAACTCGCGGGCACGCTGCGCGTGATCACCCGGGCTGAAGGCGACTGCCTGGCCCGGTTCGAGTGCCTGCTCGACCAGGTCGAGGTGTCCCTCGACCTGGCGGACGCGTGCGCCAGCCGCCTCGCGGGGCTGCCCCCCGGCCCTATCGCCGCCCGGCTGCCCAAGGTGCTCAAGATCCCCGAGGGTCATATCTACGCCTGGACGGAGAACCCGCTCGGGCTCAACGGCTACTACCTGGTGTCCCGGGGCGGCAAAACGCCCTGGCGGCTCAAGCTGCGCTCGGCCTCGTTCAATAACGTCCAGGTCCTGTCCGAAGTACTTCCCGGCCACCGGATCGAGGATCTGACGGCCATCCTCGGCTCACTGTTCTTCGTGGTGGGCGATATGGACCGGTAGCCCAGGTGCTAACGTCGGACAGCTAGGAGTGGTGAGTGCGGGGGGAAATCTCAGGTGCAGATCTCGGTGGCCCTTCCAGGCGAGCTTGGGCCGGTCGAAATTGCCGCGTGGCATTCAATGCAGCGCGAGACAGCCTCTCTGGCGAGCCCATTTTTGTGCCCGGAGTTCGCGGTCGCCGTCGGGAGCTTACGCCCCGAGGCCCGCGTAGCTGTGCTTATCGACGGCCCGGACGTTGTCGGGTTCTTCCCGTTCGAGAGGCGGCCGCTCGGCCTCGGCGTGCCGATCGGGGCTGGCCTCACAGACTGTCAGGGCCTTATCCACGCGCCTGGCGTGGAATGGGACTCGCGGGAATTACTGCGGGCGTGCAAGGTGGCCGTGTGGCAGTTCGATCATCTGGTCGAAGGCCAGCGGCCTTTTGAGCGATACGCGGTGGCCGTGACACCCTCGCCGGTGATCGACTTGACCGACGGGTTCGCGGCCTACCAGGAGAAGCTCCGAGTGCGCTCCGCCCGCTTCTGCAACGATCTGGCCCGCAAAACACGGAAGCTTGAGCGTGAAGCCGGCGAGCTCCGTTTCGTGGTGGACTCACCGGACGCGGCGGGGCTGCGCTTACTCATGGCCTGGAAATCGGACCAATACCGCCGGAATGGCTGGATCGATATATTCGATCGCCCGTGGGTTGTCGATCTATTCGATTACCTGTTCAGCACCCGTAGCGACCGGTTCGCTGGGCTGCTTTCCCTCCTCTACGCGGGGGAGACACCGGTCGCCGCGCACTTCGGTCTCCGGTCCGGCCCCATGCTCGCGCATTGGTTCCCAGCGTATGACACGCGTTTCAGCAGGCAGTCTCCGGGACTGATCCAGCATCTGCGGATGGCCGAGGAGACCGCCGCCCTAGGCGTCCAACTGATCGACATGGGCACCGGTACGGAGCGCTACAAGCAGACACTGAGGAGCCGCGACCTACACGTCGCCCAGGGCGTGGTCGCCCGGGGACCGCTTCTGGGACAGGCGCACCAGGTGCGCAGCGCTCTGGCGAGCTGGGCCCGCCACCAGATCAAGCAGCACCCGCCGCTGTTTCGCGCCGCCGATCGGCTACTCCGGCACTACGGCCGGACCGGCTGAGCGGCGTTTCCTGCTAGGCAGCCAGTCGTACCGGTCACTACGTTGCCGGGCCCGGGTGAAACCGTAATTGCGCCGACGCCGCACGCACGATTTTTGGCTATGGCAACGTCCTTTATCGGACCCAGGCCACCGAAACCGCCGACCTCGACTGCGGGAGATTTCTTGCCTCGCGCAAGGCGATGAATATAGTTCCCGCTTATCGAGATATTGCTCACGCCCCCGGTGCGATTGTCATAATATCCGGTGCGGATACCGAAACGCGAGCCAAAAAAATTGTTGTCTTCGATTGTAATACCATAGATAGGAAAGTTTCCCACTGCTAGCTGCATACCATCAGCATTACTTCCCCCACGCACCCTGTTATTGGCGTAGAGAACATCATGCACCGGCGCGCTGATCGTGTGGGCCACCAGTCCGTCGTCGCCGGACTGCACGAAATTATTAATGACTTTGCCCGAGTTCGAGTCGAGGATGTGAATTCCATCAAGCTGATTGTAGCGGCCGCTAGTGGCGGCGGCCTGCGTATGGCTGTTTGCGACGCAGAAATTGGTGCTCCGGACGATGGCGATCGAATATGTGAAGGGATTGCGGATGTATACGCCATCGATGACAACGTTGCTGGAATCACGGCCCTCCACGGCATAGCCGCTAAGGCGCCCACGGACCTTGCCATCTAAAGTGTTACCGCTCTGGTCAGCAGTAAGATCGGCAACAGTGGTATCCGCAGCGCCTGCCGTGGTGATAATCGAATATCCGCCGCCGGGCTCCTGGGTCGACATAAAGTGTGGGCCGGCCTTGATTACTGTCGCCGGGCCGACGCCGGTCAGCTTGACATTCTTCTTGAGAACCAGGTGGCGGTTAATTGTGAATGTGCCCGCAGGCAGGGCCACTACCCCGCCGCCAAGTCGGCCGGCCTTATCGATGGCGTTCTGGATCGCATTAAAATCATCGCGGGAACTGTTCGGGATGGCGCCGTGAATTTTCACCGGCGCGATCGCACTCGACCCTTTGGCTGAACAGGTGAAGCTGCTGGCAGATGCCATCCCCACCAAAGCGCCCGAACCATCCATGAAACTGCTGCTGAAACCGATGCAAGCGACAGCTCCGAGAGCAACCGCCACGACCGAAATCGCGGAGCGGGACAGAATCACGGCGCGACGGCCCGGCAGTGAATCGGTTCGTCTTGGCCGGGCCGGTAGTCGTTTGACTATGCCTTCCCATGCCTTTCCCATCGTTCCTGCCTGGGGGGCCGCATGCCGTCCACCGCGCAGGAACCTTAATATGGGCCGATATGGGCCGGATCGCGTGCGAGCGCCCGACGGCTTGCTCGTTCCCCTGCCTGCCATCTCAGCCATCTTAGTGAGTTGCGCGGCACCTGGGGGGCCATCCTTCAAAGGGAAGCGCAGGCCATGAGGCGATATCACCGGGGCCGCCCCGAAATGGCCACTTGATGATGCAGCGCCGCAGCGTATAGCCCGCAGCGTTGGGTGCGCTAATTGCCTGAGCAGGAATTCGCGCTGAGCGAGTGCCCGGGCACGCGGGTGCCAGGCGCGTCGCGCAGACTCGGCTGGAGTGTCAGAAGCTAGCGACCAGGATCTCTAGGGCAGCGGTAGCTGGTACAGGGCCAGATTGCCGTAGGTGCGTCCATGGAACGAGAACACCAGCCGGCCAGGCCCGACGAGTCGCCGGACCTGGGATGGGGCCAGGAAGGAGTACCCGTCGTTGACCTGGGCCCACGGCACGACGATATAGCGGACGTGCTCGCGGGAGCGGGCCGCCGGTGTGAGCCAGAGCCCGACGCGGTACCGGGGAGCCAGCCCGTACTGGACAACCGTAGGGCCCGGCAAGGCATCCGCGCCATCGGTGACCCGCGCACCAGCCGGGACGTGCGCAGCCATGTACGAAAGCATCCGCGCGAACCCGTCGTCTGGCTGCTCGAGCCACCGCACGCACGTCGCGAGGTTGAGGCTGAGCGCGAGTGTGAGCGCGGCGGTGATGGCCACCGGGCGCAGTGCCGCGCGGTGCCTCCCCACCGTGGACCTGCGCCGCGCCGGGCTCGCACCGTGCAGCAGTGCGGCCGCCATCGGAACGGTCAGCAGGCTCGGGACAATCAGCAGGTACAGTTCCTGTTCCTCGAGGGTGCCCAGGACCAGTGCGTAGCCGAGCGTCACGGCCGCCGCGCAGTACAGAAGCCCTAGCACCCGCGGCAGCGGGCCGCCGCCGCGCAGCATCAGCGCCAGCGCCGGCACAGCCAGGGCCAGGACGCCATATGTCGTCGCGAAGTAGACGCCCTCGGCCACCAGACGGGCCGGGAGGGAGCCTCCTCCGGAGCTGTGGAAGCCGGTGCTCTGTATCAGCCCCAGCATCCGCAGCATGCCCGACGTCTTGGCCTGCCACCACGTGCCGATGTGCCCATTGGCGGCCACCACGATCAGGTACATGACGTAAGGCACCGCAGTGCTGCCGACGGCGCGCAAAGTCAATGCCCGGCCTGGCCCCCAGCGCAACGCGGCGCCGACGAGCAGTGGGAGCACGGTGAGCAGAACGGCCTCGTCCTTGGTCAGGACCGCGCAGCCGAACAGCAGGCCGGTGCCGACCGCGCGGGCGGTGGCCCCGCGTGACCGCGGCCGCCCGATCAGCGAGGCGAACGCCAGGTACCCCAGCAGCACCCAGAGCATCGTGGCCGTCTCCAGCAGGACCCGGTCGTTCTGCCGGATGCAGAACGGGTCCAGCGCGAACAGCAGTCCCGCGGCCAGGCCGGCCCGCACCGAGCCGGCCCGCGCGACCAGCAGCACCAGGACCACGGCGGTGCCCCCGGCCAGCAGCGCGTTGAGTACGCGCATCTGGTAAATCTGGGCCATCAGGCCCGGCTGATGGCCCAGCAGCCGCTGCCAGCCCGCTTCGAGGTAGAAGAACCCCGGCGGGTGCAGGAAGAATAGTTGCCCGCCGAACCGGGGGAATCCGCCGGATGTGACGCTGCGGCCCAGATCGGTGTAGATGACCTCGTCGCCGAACAGGTCGAATGAGCGGCCATGGAGCACCAGCCGGATGAGCAGGGTCAGGCCACCAGCGACCGCGGCCACGACGCCCAGGGCGTGCGAACGGGCCGCGGTGAGCTCGGCGGTTACTGGAGGCCGGGTGATATTGATCGTGGTCACTTGTTCCTCCCCTTCGCGGGGGTGCCAGGGTCACCGGGGAAGAAGAAGACCTCGGGGACAAGGGGGATGCGGTTGCCAGGGAAGAGCGCGTGCGCCTGCGTCTGGTAAGCCCGGATCAGCTCGGCCTTCGCCTCGGTCAGCCGCGACCATCGCGCCTCGATGAGTCCGTTCCGCCGGACGAAGGTCTCTTCGGCCCGATGACGCTGGTTGTACGGGAAGTCGCTGTAGTAGACGACCCGTGCTCCGCTCCGCTCCGCCGCCGTGCGCACCAGCACGTGATCCACGTGCCCGCCCACGCCCAACGGCGCCAGCACCAGCGCCGGACCCGGGCCTGCTAGCCGTTGAATGAATTCACATGCGTCCCGCAGTGTCCCAGCGTCCGCGGGCGCGACCCGTCCCGAGACCACGTGAACCCGGTACACCGGGTAGATATGCGCGAGCTCGGGCAGCAGGCCTGACCACCATCGCCGGCTTCCCGCGACATTCCGGTGGCGGTACTGGGCTTCGGTAAGCCCGGCATGGACCCAGGTGACCGCCATCGATTCCAGGACGGCGCGGTCCTCAGAGCGGCGCTGCCGGTACAGCGTTTCAGCATCCGGCGCGCCGACCTGCCGCAGGTAACGCCGGGCTGACAGGGTGCACGGCGGTGGTCCTGCCTCGGTGAAAAGCGTGGCCACGGTCACCGGGGTACGGCTGGCGGCGTAGATCATCAGCGCACCGCAGGAGAGGACCGCGTCGTCCAGGTGCGGGGACAGCACGATCAGAGGCACGCCTTGGTCAATCGCTTCGGTCAGCATGTTCACCGGCATGGGCGGCCCTCAGGACGGGTGCACACACCCGGAGGCGCAAGCAGCCGGCGGACGAGCGCGAGATAGCGGTCTGCCGTCTCATCCCGGCTGTATCGCTGCGCGGCCGCATGCGCCGCCCGGCCCAGGTGACGCCGCGCCCTCTCGTCTCCCGCCAGGTCACGCAGCTCAACGGCCAGAGCGCTGATGTCGAAGGGCGGCACGCGCACGTCGCCGTCCATCCAGCGCAAGGTGGGCAGGTCGAAATGCACCACCGGCTTGCCGCAGGACATGCCTTCCAGCGCGGCCAGGCCGAATGCCTCGTGCCGCGACGGCAGCACCACGAAAGCGCTGCCCTCAAGCAACTCCTGCTTGCGCTGACCGGCGACATGGCCGAGCCAGCGGACATCACCGGCGGTGGCCGCCAGCTGAGCAGTAAGCCTGCGCTCCTCGCGCCGGGTACCGGCGCCCGCGACCACCAACGGCAGGGCCAGCCCGCTCCTTTCGTACGCCGCCAGGAGCAGATCCAGCCCCTTCTCCAAGGTGTCGATCCGGCCCAGGTACAGGATGTGCTCACCGCGGCCGAGCCGCGTCTCGTCCAGGAGCGGCACGTCGATGCCATTGGGGATGACCCTCACCGCGGCCGACGGGTTGCAGCGGCGGACCCGCGTCCGGTCGGCGGAGTTGAGTACCACGACATCGCGGTAGAAGCGCAGGCCGACCCGCTCGATCAGGAAAAAGGGAAGCCGGTATCGCCCCCACATCTCCTCGCCGCTGAGGCTCTGAGCGAATCCGACGACCCGCGCGCGCGAGAAAAGCGGCAGGAAACTGGTGGAAAATGGCGGGGTGAAGCTTTCGATCCACAGGTCGTGCCGAATCCGCCGGGCCAGTAAGGGCAACAGAGCATGGAACAGCAACTGCCCCCCGCGCGGGCCGGCCCAGCCGAGTGGCAGTTGCCGGTAGCGCACCCCGCCACGCATTACCGTGCCGCCGCGGCGTGCCGCAGTGACGACCGTGACCTCAAAGTGCGCGGCGAGCAGGCGGGCGATCGTCTCTACGACGACTGCCCCACCGCCGCGATAGTGGGGATTGCCGGGACTGTCGAAGCTTGAGATCACGATGTGCTTGGCGGCTGGTCCAGGCATCACCTCGGCCACGCCGCGCGGGCCGGCCACGACGGCCGCCATGTGCTCGCCGCTCATCGGGTCACCACCCCCCGTTTCCGGGCGACGACAACGCGCGCGCTGAGCGGCATCTCCCGGTCAGGCGACGTGGCCCGTTCCATCCGGGGCCGGCCATGGGCGTGGTCTGTTGCTGTCTTCAGCGACAGCGGCACCGGAAGGTCGACCGGGAGCCCGCGGTCCAGGAGGTCTATGGCGCCACCCGCAGTCGCCAGCGCGCTGTCGAAGCTGGCGCTCCAGCCTTCCTGGCTGGCCGCGGTGCGCGCGTCCGTGACCACCGCGGGACGCATCAGGTCGCGCACGGCGAGCAGGAGGCACAGATCGAGCGCCAGCCCCTGGAACAGCGCGTGGGCGAGCCAGATCCGCAGGTAGTCGGCGGCCGTGGGGACCAGGACGCCATGTCCGTTCCTGCGGGCCCGGGCCAGCAGGCCACCTGCGGGCAGGGCTGGAACGCCAAACCATGAGAGGCCGGAGTGCAGGCACAGGCCGGGCCCGGCGGGCGGGTGGAACAGGGCCCTGGTCGAGCGTTCGAGCTGGTCCTCCGCGCTGCGCCCGGACCAGCCGGCCAGAGCGGTCAGCGCGCTGGGCCAGTCCTGCTCGGAAACGACTAAGTCGATGCTGGTGCAGACGTAGTCGCCCCGCAGGCCACCCTTGATCAGGACGGCCGGGATGCCGGCCCGGCGGAGGTGGTCGGTCGCCTGGTGGAGGTTGCGCGTGAACAACTCACTGGCCATCCGGATTTCCGCCAGCACGCACGGGAACTGCTCCGGGTAGGCGCGGGCCAGGCGCCCTTCGACCCGGTTGCGGCGGGCCACGGTCAAGGCACGGCGCAACTCCGCGTCTGAGGCCTCACGCGGCGTCCCCCGCCATACGGTGTCGGTCAGCAATGAGACCGCCGACTGGTATCCGGTCTCCCGGCGCCTGGGTCCTCCCCATACCGGTCGCCGCGCGTGACGGGCTCCGGGCCGCCCGAAGCGCACCCCGGCCCGCAGTCCGACCAGGGCCGCAGCCGCCAGCCACAGCACCGGAAGGGGCCGCAGCAGGATCAGCGCTCCCGCCGCCACCAGGGGTTCCACCAAGGGCACCCCGGCGAGCAGCCCGCGTCCCTCGCGTCGCACGATGCGGTAGCCCAGCAGTGCGAGCGTGGCCACCGCGCCCAGTGCGGCGCCAGCGGCCAGCCCGGTAATACCGCCGGTCCGCCATCCCGCCAGCAGCGCCACAACGTATCCGGCCAGGCCGGCGCCCAGCCACGGCAGGCAGGAGTAGTCATCCGCGGCCTGGAGAAATGCCGTGGCCAGGGCCACGCCGCCGGCCGCCAGGCCGGCCACAGCGGTGAACTTCAGCAACGTCGCCATCGGACCGTACTGGGCCGGGAACACGGCCGAGAGAAGGACCGCTGGCATGGTGGCCAGGACCGCCGTGAGCGGCAGGGCCACCGCCGCGTACATCCGGACCGCCCGGGCGGCGATCGCCCCCCCGGTAGTGTGCCGCGACAGCAGCGGGAAGAACGCGGTTGCTACCGCCCCCGCTACGAACAACGGGATCCGCGACAGCGCCGCGCTGGCCTGGTAGCTCGCGGCCACGGCCCGGTCGCCGGGGAGCATGGCGACCAGTACCACATCCATCACGGCGAACAGGGAGACCATCCCCTGCAGCCCAGCGATACGAAAGGTGCAACGCCACAAACCGCGGTTGGCCAGGACGGCCACCCATGGCCTCCCGGCACCCTGCGGTGCGCGTGGCCACCGCAGCAGCATGACGATCCCGCCGATCCCGAAGGCCGCGAGCGCCCCGGTTTCTCGCCCCCCGGCCACGATCACCAGCAGCAGCCCGGCGAGATTCTTCAGGACGTTCTCGCCGACATAGAGGGCGGAGAGTGTGCGCATGCGCTGCCGGCCCTGCAGCCAGCCGGTGGTGGCCGTGCCCAGGAAGACCACGAACGTGCTGCCGGACACCGCGAGCGCCGCTGGCAGGCCCCCGAACCGCGTGGCGATGACGCCGACGGCGGCGGCCGCGATGACCCCGCTTCCTGCGCTGGCCAGCATCGCGAAGCGGATCGCGGCCCCCCGTTCCGGGTTCGAACGAGCACGTGCCATGCTCTGGGCCAGTACCCAGGGCACAGACACGGTGGCGACGGTCGCGGCCCAGAGGATCAAACCCTGGCCCGCTGCGAAGCGTGAATACGCGGCCACATCCAGCAGGCGCGTGAGCATCAGCGAATACCCGTAGTTGAGCAGCCCCACGATCACGAAGGCCACGGTGATCCACCGTGCACCATGGGCGGCGACGGACTCGTCCCGCCGGGCCGCGCCGGTCATACCGGATCCTCCTCGCCGGCACCGCACAGCGCCTCGGTGCTGGTCGACAGCCGGAGCCTGGCCGGCAAGACCTGCGCTCGCCGGAGCGCCCGGGCCGCTTCAACCTCGTCGCAGCCGGTCAGCAGCACGGTGAGTCCGTCGTGGCCGCTGCTGATCCGGTCGGTCACCCGGAGCGCCTTCCGCAAGCGCCGTTCCACGTCGTCCAGATCGCCGGGCGGCCACGAGGCCACCGTCGCGAGGTCAACGGAGCGCCGCGGCGACGGCCGGCCCAGTTCCTTGCGTTTGATCTCCGACAGCAGCACCCGGGCCAGCCGGTCGGCGCTGTCTTCCCAGGAGAACCTGGCTGCCCACGCCTGGGCCTGGTCCGCGAAGAAGCGGCGGCGCGCCGGATCTTCGAGTTCATCCAGCGCGCTGACCAGCGCCGCTGACAAGCCATCGCCAGGAGGCACCAGCCATCCGGTCCGGCCATCGCGCACGGCATCCCGCAGGCCCGGCACGTCATACGCCACCGCTGGCGTGCCCAGCGTGTTGGCCTCCAGCACCGTCAGGCCCCAGCCCTCCGCCAGCGACGGCGCCACTGTCAGCCAGGCTCGGCTGAGCAGGTCACTCTTGGCCTGCTCCGATACCCGCCCGGGCAGGACCACCGCCTGGTCCAGGCCGAGCCGGCGGACTTGGGCCGCCACGGCGTCCCGGGCCGGCCCCGTGCCCGCGATGTCCACGCGCAGGCCCGGCCAGCGGCGCAGCAGGTCGGGCACCGCGGCCACGAGAAGGTGCATCTGCTTGTGCGGGACCAGCCTGGTCACGACCGCGATGGCCGGGGTTGGCGAGCGCGGCACGCGGCTCAGCGGCAGCGGATCGATCCCGTTGGGAACAATGTGCACCGCCCCGCGCAGACCCAGCTGGCCGCGCATCTCGGCGCGGGTCGAAGGAGAAACCGCGACGAACGGGCTGTCGCGGTACACGCGGCGGGTGACCCGGCCCTCCAGCACCCGGCCCAGGTGGTTGAGCGGCCAGCGGAAGTACATGTCGAACTGGGCCTGATGCACGTGGTGCAGCACGCAGACGACGGCTGTCCGGGCCGGCAACCAGCGCGGTGCGAAGAACGGGATGCCGTTCTGGAAGTCCACCACCGCGTCGTAGCGGTGCCCGTGCCGCTGCAGGTGACGGGCGGCCGCCCGGTACACGCCGAAGCGGCCGCCTTCGCGGACGACGAGGTAGCCCCTGGTCCAGTCGTACGGCGGTGCGTCCTGGTACTTGGACGTGAACAGCGTCACAAGCGCCCCGGCGCGGGCAAACCGCTGGGCGATCTGCTCGGCATATGCCTCCGCCCCGCCTGCCGCGGGGTTCGAGAGGTCGCGCCAGTTCAGGAACAGGACCCGGCGCCCGGCGAGTTCCCCGACCGCGGACATCAGACCGGCCTCCGGCGGGCCAGGCGGAGCACGTCGGCCAGAGCACGTGCGCCGTCGGGCACCGCACGCAGAGTTGAGCCCTCCCGGTCCGACCACACGACCGGCACCTCCGTGACCGATACGCCTAGCTGTGTGACCGCCCAGAGCAGTTCGATGTCAAAAGCGAACCCGTCGACCCTCAGCTGGCGGGCGACCGAGCGCACGAGATCTCCGACAAAGAACTTGAACCCACACTGGGTGTCCGCTATCCCGCCCAGGACCCGGTTCGCCATCAACCGGAACACCGTGCCACCGATGGTGCGATGGAAGGGCTGCCGCTCGGCGTAGATCGCGCCGCCGACCCGCCGGGAGCCGACCACGGCCTGGCAGCTGGTTTCGAGCAGAGGTAAGACGAAGTCGAGCGTCTCGATGGGCGTGGCCAGATCGGCGTCCATGTAGCCGAGGAAGCGGGCCCGTGAGGTGAGAATCCCACGCCGTACCGCTGCGCCCTTCCCAGGCTGGGCACAGCCGATAACGCTGACCAGCACGCGGTTGGAGCGCACCCGGCTGGCCAGGTCGACTGTCCGGTCGACGCTGCCGTTGTCGATCACGACGAGAGACGACGAATACGGCTGTGCCTCGAGATACTCGATCGTGCGCACGAGCGTGCGCGGCAATCGCCGGGCCTCGTTACGCGCGGGGATCAGGACTTCGAGATGCCGGGGAGAACGTAAGAGATTCGCCGGGATTCCGGTTTCCGCCCCGGCGGTGTCCGCTAACTCAGCTACCCGGCTGGGCCGCACCGGTGACAACTCAGCCCCCGGTGGCAACTCAGCAGAGAGTGCCGTGGCGCCATCTGATGACAAATAGGGCATTAGGCCCTTCCCCCCGATGCATTCAGTACCGCCAGTGATCATTCACTGCGGTAGTCGGTCGGTTCCTAACTGGTTCCAACTGGTAATGAAGCGACGCCCCCACCGAAACTAGAGACGCCCGACTCAGTGGGATGGATTACCGCCAGTCCAGTTTGCCGGGGCGCTCTTCGCTTGGGACCTGATACTGGTACGGCAAACGGCCGTCCAAACTTCGCTGAACTTCTTCGCCCAGCGTCCTGACCAGCTCTTCTGCCGGTGCCCGAGGGCCGACTGTACACCCTGAGCGGATATCAGGTGAGTGAAAGGACTTTATATGTGATTGAGGACTGCGGAGCTTCTGTCCCTTTTAGGGCTTATCACAGGATGCGCCTGGGTATGCCGATGATCGTTTCTTCAATGCGACGGACTTGATACCCGGCAGTTGAACGTCGTCAGCCGGCTTCGGCATTACGCATGCCAAGACAATGTGTGCCGCCTTCATCGGCCCGGCCAGGAGAGCTGAAGAAACTGTCTGATTCCCATTCAGGTCAGGCCAGACGCACAGCGTGGCCTAGATCGCCGCGGCGGTTTCGATCGCGCCGGTCGCGCGATGTGCTTGCATGGACCCGGCCACCAGACCGGGCGGAACGAGGTGAGGCGTGGCGTGAGCGGCTTGGTGGCCCTGGTGCTCGCTGCTGCGGCCCTGCCTGCCCTGGCGGCCCGGGCGCTGGGCGGGCATCCGCCGAGTCCGCGTCCGCAGCTGGCGGCACTGGCCCCGATCGCGGCGTTGCTGGCCGCCACCGCCGTGGCCGTCGCGGCGACCGCGCGCTGGTGGCTGGCGCTGCTGCTCGCGTTCCCGGCCGCGATCCTGCTGGCCTGGCAGCTGCCTCCGCTGCGGCGGCCCGGTCAGCGGGCCGCCGCCGGCCGACGGGCCGGGCCAGGTTCCGGCCCGGGTGTATTCACCCTGCGGGTACTCACCCTGAACGTCCTGGGGGCGCAGGCCGACCCGGCGGCCCTGCTGGGCGCGCTGCGGCGGCACCAGGTGGATGTGCTCGCCGTCCAGGAGCTGACCCCGGGAATGGTGCGCAAGCTGGCCGATGCCGGCCTGGCCGGCCTGCTGCCCTTCAGCCACCTTTACCCGCATCCTGGCTTTCCCGGCCTGGGACTGTGGGCCCGCTGGCCGCTGATCCCGCTGCCAGCGGTAGCGGGCCTGAAAGCACCTGCGCCCCGAGCGCGCATCGAGCCGCCAGAAGGGCAGCCGGTGACCGTGAGCTCGGTGCACCCAGTCGCCCCGACGAGCGGTAACGACGATCGCTGGGCGCGGGACCTCGCGCTGATCCGGTCGGTGCTGGGCGGCACCGGCGAGCGGCAGGTGGTCGCCGGTGACTTCAACGCCAGCCGGGATCACCGGCCGTTCCGGGACCTCCTCGCCGCAGGTTTCCTGGACTGCGCGGACGCCGCCCTGCGCCGGCCGTGGCCCGGCTTCACCTGGCCGGCGGACCGGCTGATCCCTCCGGTGCTGCGACTGGACCATGTGCTGGTCTCCCGGGCCGGGACCACGGTGCTCGAGGCGCGGACCATCCGGGTGCCGGGCACCGATCACCGCGGCGTCTTCGCCGTTATCGAATTCCGCACGGCAGCCTGACTATTACGGCGTACCTGCCATATTCAAAGAACCCGGAACAAATTCCAGTATGAAACGGGACAAGCAATGTCGCACCGATCAGGGCGGCTTGCCCCGATTCGCCATGCCTCTCGCAGAAAGCATTTCCCGCCACCTGTAAACCTCCTACGCGCTAAGGACGTCCCTCATATCAGGGGCAGTTCCAGGCGCTGGCCACGTGGTGATTTCAAGCGAACTCGTCCTGAAGCATGGTACGGTCCAGCGCACTAGGAGCGGTATTTAGCATGCAGGACGCCATCTGTAAGTATAACAAGCATAAAGGGGGGCCGACTATGTCCGAGTTGGTTGACATCCACGCGGAATTAGGCCGTCCGCGAAGCTCTACTACAAACGACCTTTCAGACCACGGCGCCGTCGATATCAGTGTTGTCATGCCCTGCCTCAACGAGGAAGACAGCGTCGGGCTATGTGTCAGCAAGGCTTGGGAAGGCATACGGAGGACAGGCCTCCGAGGCGAGGTGATAGTCGCTGACAACGGTTCCACCGACAACTCCCGGGCGGTGGCTGAGGCAGCCGGAGCGCGGGTAGTTCATCAGCCGCGCCGCGGCTACGGCAACGCGTACATGAAAGGCTTCAGTGCCGCCCGTGGCCGGATCATCGTCATGGGGGATTCCGATGACTCCTACGATTTCACGTCACTCCCGGATGTCGTGCGGCCGCTCGATCATGGTGCCGACTATGTCCTCGGCTCGCGGTTCGCCGGCCAGATCCGCAAGGGCGCTATGACATGGAGTCATCGTTACGTCGGGAATCCTGTACTCACCACGATTCTCAACATGCTGTTCAAGCTGAAGGTCAGTGACGCGCACAGTGGCTTCCGTGCCTTTACCAGGCGAGCGCTCGACAAGATGGCCCTGCAATGCGAAGGAATGGAATTTGCTTCGGAGATCGTGGTGAAGGCCGCTAGAGCCGATCTCCGGGTGGCCGAGGTCCCCATCACGTATCACCGTCGTATCGGCCAGTCGAAGCTGAACTCATTCAAGGATGGGTGGCGCCACCTGCGCTTTCTTTTGCTGCTGTCGCCGGATTACCTGTTCGTGATGCCTGGAATAGCCTGCCTCGCGATCGGCTTCCTGAGCCAGCTCGTCCTCCTCGGCGCGGGTGGCAGCTCGTCCGCGCTGGCCGGAAAGATCATGCTTGCGCTGGTCACGCTGGCCGGAAGTCAGCTGCTGACCTTCGGCTTGTTCGCCAAGACGTACGCCAAGAGCATCGGCCTGGACAAGAAGAGCCGCATGTCGGAGTGGGTCGAGCGGACGTTCACACTGGAGCACGGCCTCGTCTGTGGCGCTGGCCTGTGCACGGTCGGCCTGGCCGTGGTGATCCACCAGTCCGTGGCGGGATGGGGGCCAGTCGCGGCCGGGGGACTATCCGCGTCCACCACGATCCTGGGGCTGCTGAGCACGGTCCTCGGGGCCAGCGTGTGGTTCGATGCGTTCTTTCTCACCATGTTCCATCTGAAGCGCCCCTCACCGACGGTCACCCTGCCGCCCCCGGAGTTCGGTGCTGAGCCCCGGGAGGCACCGGCCAGCATCGCGGTCTCAGGGGGCGCGGCAAATTAGCCAGGCGGAGCAGGTACGCGGCGGCCGCCCTTCCCGGGTGCGCCGCTTACTTCCGGAGAGCAACGGGCAGCTCGATCTGGAGACGGTGATCCGGGTCCTGTCGCACGTCTCAATTCTCCGGACGCTGTTGCTGACCGTCCGCCACCGGGGATGGTGCGTCGTTTCGAGGGGCACCCGGCTGAAGGTGGGGAGGGGGTCAAGAATCCTCATCCCCAGAGGGTCCTTCCTCTTCATGGGCTTCGCTCACTTCACGCCGGTGCCCTGCTCGGTGCATCTGGGCAAGGGCGCCCGGGTCTCCATCGAAGGCACAGTCCAGATACACCGGGGGACGAGGGTGTTCGTGCACGACGGTGGTCACCTGGAGATTGGGACGCGGTCATTCATCAACGACTGCTCGACCGTGACTTGCTTCGAGCACATCAAGATCGGCTCGGGATGCGCGATCTCGTGGAACACCAACAT
Organism: Streptosporangiaceae bacterium; assembly: GCA_033854735.1. Taxonomy (GTDB): domain Bacteria; phylum Actinomycetota; class Actinomycetes; order Streptosporangiales; family Streptosporangiaceae; genus JAWWPY01. The sequence continues at coordinate 75,797 of JAWWPY010000257.1, forward strand.
CCTCGACACGAATGCCCATGAACTTACCGTCGAGGGGATCCCGCGGCCCCCCTCCCGCGGCGTCACCATCGGCGACCACGTGTGGATCGGCACGGGAGCGACCGTCCTCGCCGGAGTGACGATCGGGGACGGGGCCGTTGTGGCGGCCGGCAGCGTCGTGACCTCGCAGGTCCCGGGTAAGGCGCTGGTGGCCGGCAACCCCGCCCGCGTCATCCGCGAGGACGCGGCATGGCGGTAACGGGAGTGCCTGGCCGGAGGCAGGCGGGTAACTCCGCGCGAAGCGTCGTTCACGTAGCCGCCAGGTATCCCCCCGGCCTCGGCGGCATGGAGCAGGTCGTCCAGTCTCTTGCCCGTCATCAGCACAGGCTCGGCATGCGGGTCAGGGTGCTCACCTCAGACGACGGAAAGAATGATCTCCCGCGGGAAGATGAGCCCTTCCCGGTCTCCAGGCTGAAGAGCGTCTACCTAGCGCATACCCCGGTCATCCCGAATCTGCTACCCCGGCTCCTCAGCCTCGAGCGCGGCGCCGTCATTCATCTGCACATTTCCTGTGCCTATACCCCGGAGATCGTGTGGCTGTGGGCCAAGCTACGCGGCCGCCGTTATGTGGCCCACGTGCACCTCGACGTCCTGCCGTCCGGCCGGGCCGGATCGCTCCTGGCTCCTTACAAGAGGTTCTGCCTTCGGCCTGTTCTTCGCGGAGCGGCGGTCGTGCTCGTGCCGACACCGGACTACCAGAAGCTCATCAGGGACAAGTACGCGATACCGCCGAGCCGTATCGTCGTCATAAAGAACGCGACTGACCACCGGATCGCTGAGCGGCCTAGATCGCTCAAGCGAAAAGAGGCAGCACGAAAAGAGGCAGCACAGAGACGGCTGCTGTTCGTCGGGCGGCTGGCGGCCCAGAAGAATATTCCATTGATGCTCGAGGCCATTGCCTGTTATGTGAAAAGGCACGGCAGCCATCTCCGGCTGTCGATCGTGGGCGACGGCGAGATGAGGTCCGCGGTCCAGTCTCACATCGACCGTCTCGCGCTCCGGGAGATCGTCACCCTCCGCGGGCCGCTTCATGGCGAAGCACTCCAGTCCGCCTACGAAGATTCGGACCTCCTGCTTTTGACCTCAACGAATGAGTCGTTTGGCCTCGTCCTCATCGAGGCAATGACCAAGGGGCTGCCGATTGTCAGCGTGAACATCCCCGCCGTGCGAGACGTCGTGATGAGTGGCGAGAACGGCCTCCTGGCCGAGTCGACCCCGGAGGCCGTGGCCGACGCCATCCACACGCTGCTGGCCGACGAGGCCCTCTATTCGGAAGTCTCGAGGAACAACCTTGAGAAGGCGCGAGACTACGATTGGAACGTAGTCACCAATGATCTTGCCACCGTCTACGACGCCTTCGGCTGAGTGGCCGCCTTCAAAGCAGGGCCTGAAGGAGTTCCGCCGTACGCTCCACTTGGCGTGGCCACGCGTACTCCTGGGCCAGAGCGGCGCGCCGCGCGTTGCGGGAAAAAAGCTCCCGTAGAGCTGTATCGTCAAACAGCTCGCTTATCTTCGCGGCAAAGCCACGGATATCCCCAGGCTCGACCAGGAAGCCGAATTCGCCGTCGTCTACCACGTCAGGTATGCCCTGGATGGCGCTGGCGACAGGCGGCACGCCGCAGGCCATGGCCTCGAGAATCACCATGCCAAAGGCCTCCTTGCTGGACGGGACAATCAAGACGTCGGCCGCTTGATAGGCGCCTACCAGCTCCCGGCCGCTCAGCCTGCCGCAGAATTCGACATCCTGCGCGATCCCTAGCTGGCCCGCCAGCCTCTCGTAGTAGGGCAATTGGCCACCGTCGCCGACGACCGCCAGGTGCACATCACGGTATCTCCGCTGAAGCTCGCGCGTTACCCGCAAGGAGATCTCCAGCCCTTTATAGCGCTCACCTGCCCGAAGGCCGCCAACATGCATGATCCGGTGCCCGGCCGCCCGGTACGGCCCGGGCACGAAGAGGCTCGCGTCCACAGCCGGGCTGATAACAGTCGATTTCTCGAAGTAGGGCGCTACCAGTGCGCAGCCCCGCACGAAGGGTGAACAGCAAATGATCCGGCGCGCCCGGCGCAAAGCGCGCGGCAGGATCAGGGCTTCGTAGCAGCGAATGAGCGCATCCGGCCAGGCATGCCCTTTTACCATGCTGTCATGGTGGTAGGTAACGACGAAGGGTATCTTCTTGGCCTGCCCAGCCGTAACATCTATCATGCCGGGGACCGGAGCGTGAGCCACGATAATATCGGGGCGCTCCTTCTCGATAATACGCCTGAGCGCCCGGCGCCAGCCGACCCCGAACGGTGTATTGGAAATCTTCAGCCAATACGGGAGATGATATACCTTCAGTCCCTGGTAGCTTCCCGTGGTTATTCCATTCCTGCTTCCGGACGTGACCACTGCGACCTGCCAGTTCTTGGCGTCCTGCAGGCCTTTCGCTATCTGGTAGGTGTACTCTTCCAGGCCCCCGCCGCGCGGCTTGAAATACGGGGCGGTGACCAGTAACCCTGGTGATTGGACCGGTACGTCGGCGTTGCATACAGACACGACGTTCTGCTCGCTGAGCCAGGCCAGGAAGTCCTCGAGGCGCTCCCAGTCATGGTGTGCCTCTATCTCGCGGGCGTGCCCCCAGAGATGGAACACCTCTCCTCGCTCCTTGGCCTGTGCAAATAGTTCCTTGGCCAGGTTGTCCCAGCGGCGCAAGCGGAAGGCCCGCCAGGGACGGTGACGGCATAGATCCAGGACTGACAGCATGCCGTCACGGCGATGATCGAAGGTGTCGACCGAGGTCCCGAGGGCCAGTCGATCGACACTACGCGTCATAAAACGCTTGACGCTGCGCGCGCGGCTGAACCCTGCTTCCTCCACAAGCCGCTTCGTCTGCTCATTATAGTCGCCATACGGATAACAGAAGCTGCGCAGCTGCTTGCCTATGATGTGCTCGAGCGCCGCCTTTGAGTCAGCAATTTCCCGGCGGGCCGCGGCTGGGTCGAGGCGGTCCAGGTGCGGGTGCGTCATCGTATGCGCGCCGATTTCGAAAGTCTCGGCCAGCTGCTGTATCTCTCCGGCGGTCAGACGTTCGGAAGCCGGAAACTCACGGGTCTCCGGCGAAACATAGAAGGTGGCCTGAATGCCATGGCGTTTGAGCAGCGTTCCCAGCTTGATGTCAAGCTTGTGCCCATCGTCCCAGCTAGTGGTAACGATGACCGGCTTCATCTGATCTCCCCCCGGAGAATAGTCCTGCGACTGCGTAGATTACCGGCCGGCGACACGGGAAATGCAGCGGTGCGTTCTTCCGCAGCGGCCGAGCGCGGCCGCCACCGCCGCATAGGCCGGCTTCGGGGTGCCTCGGGCGGTCAGCAGGCCGAACCAGTCCACATGATTGCTCCGGCCCGTTCCGTCATCCTGCCAGGTGTACACGTAGAGGCCACCGAGCCAGCTGGTCGTCCTGGCGGCAGCGATGGCTTCGGAAAGCGCCGCGGCCTGCGCGGCCTGGCCGACGCCCTGGGGGCCGCTGGAAGGGGCACCGACCTCGGTGATCCAGATTTGCTTGGCGGCGTCCCCGTTGCTGGTCATGACGCTACGGATGGAGGGACTGGTCTGGCTCATCTGGGACCACCCTGACCAGGACTGGTAGCTGTCGGGGAGCGCGGGATAGCTGTAGGAGTGGTAGCCCACGGCATCGAAACTGCCCTGGGCCCCGTCGGCGTACATGGCCTGCAGGAAGTCAACCGCGTTGACGTTGGTGCCGTCATTGGCCTCGGGGGCGAGCCCTCCAGAGATGACGAACGCCGAGGGGTCGGCGTGCTTGATGGAGGCGTAGGCGGCCTTCAGGTCAGCGGTGTAAGCAGCCGGGTCCGGCTGGGGCGACCAGAAGCCCACGCGGTTCGGCTCGTTCCATATCTCGAACATGTGGACACCCCGCGGCGCGTAGCGGGCGGCCACCTCGGCCGCCCAGGTGGCGAACTGAGCGGGCGACGCGGGCGTCGGTGACCCGCCCTCGCTGGTGCCGGCTTTCGCGGCCCACGCGGGACACCCGTCGATGATCAGGTCGATCGACATCCCCTTGGCGCGGGCCGACCTGACCACCTGATCCAGCGGCGCCCAGCTGAATGTTTTCGGGCCTGCGTACTGCACGCCGCCCCAGTCGGCGTCCAGCCTGACCGAGCCGATCCCGATGGCCTTCATCGCCGCCAGCTCAAAAGCCTGCACCTTCCCCGACTTCGTGATCAGCTCCGGGTCGGAGATCCCGAACCGGCCCGGGGAGGGTCTCTGGCCCTGCGTCACCGCGTAGACGAGACCAGCGCTCAGCGCCACGGCGGCGACCAGGAGGGCGATGATCTCAGGTGGCCGGGGACGCTTCGTCCTGGCGTCATCGGTGAGCCGGAGAATCGGGCCCCGGATGCCTGCGGCGCGGAATGTGATCACCTCCCGTTGGGCACGGCCACCAGGTAACGGAAGGCCGCAGCTGAGCAGGCGCACAACAGCAGTGCCGCCACCCGCAACGTCCCTTCCGCCGGCCATGGGGCCAGATGCGTCGCATGGATCCCGAGCGTCGCCGGATGGGTGACCGCATTCACCGAGAGGTAGACGACCAGCCCGGTCGCCAAGAGGGCCACCGTCTCTGAAATCGCCTGGGCCAGCAGCTCCGTCGTCCGGGCCGTCAGCCCCGGGCCTGGCTTTACCGCAGTGTCCCGGCGCCGTAGCAGCCGGAGGTACTCGCTCGCGGTGAAACCAACCGCCACGACGAAGAAGGCCACGATCCCGGAGGTGTCGGTCCGCAGAGCGGGCACGCCACGCCAGTAGGGGGCGCTCAGAGCATCAGGCCGGAAGCTGGCGACGAGGCATACGCTGGCCCAGCACAGCCCCGCACCGTAGGCGAGTCCGGCTGCCGACGCCTCGACGGCCAGCCAGCGGCTCGCCCCGCCACGGATCGGTCGGCTTCTCATTTATAGATCTCCGCACCATCATTGTTGTATACGAGGTTCTTGATATTCCTGAGGAACCCCATGGGGTACGCATAGGTGAGAAGGTCACCGTCGTAGTCACTGGTTGCCTGCCCGGTGTGCACATTCGAGTAGCCGAGAATCATCCAACTGGACCGGCGTACCAGCGTGGGATAAATGTCCGCTATGACCTGCGAGCCGGTCACGTCGGGCCGGGCGTTGAACATGAAACGGCTCGTAAGGCTTTCGGCCTGTATTCCGTCAGGAAGCACGCCGGGCCGGGCCGCGAGCCAGTCGACGGCAGCCACCTCCTGAGGGTGCACATAGTAGATATCGTAATACTGGCCGCTATTGTTCAGGCTGAGTTGCGCCGGGTAGCCACCCAGCACCTGGGGCAGCAGCCCCGTGGTCGAGATAAATATGCCGAGGCACACCACCGCCGATGTTCTCAGTGCCCGCACCCGCCCCAGCGGCGAGAAGACCGCGAGGGAGCCCGCCACGAGCACGGGCGCCAGCAGGATGAGCGCCTCTTGAAACGCCCGGAGGACACCGTAGTCGACGGAGAGGTTGGGAAGAATGGTGATGACCGCCACCATTGCGGTACTTCCCACGCACAGGCAGAAGAACTCGCGGCCCACCCGCCGCCGGAGGCTGGGCAGCACCATGAATGTGATCAAACCTACGCCGACGAATAGCTGCTCGCCCTTGGCCGCAGCGCCGCGTATGGCGCTGTTCAGCCCGGCGACTGGGACACCGAGATCGGCGGCGAAACGACCCGCGCCGGTCAGCGGAAGCGATGGTGGCCTGGCGACAGGCGTCGGGTAGCGGGCTACGGCAGCGGCCGACGGGTAGGTCGAGGGGGGGTAACCCGCTCTCGCCTTGAGCGTCTCTCGCCGGTAAGCGTTGAGGGCCGCCTGAGGACTTATCGTTTTCCCACCCAGAATGCTGTATGAGACGTCCCCCGCCCGCGCGCCACCCGATCCGGCCAGCGAGGAGATCACCGACTCGGCATCGGTCAGCGCGGCCCCGGCCGTCTGAGTGGCCAGGTCACCCCACACGAAGGCGATGCCGACCACCACGAGGACCGGGCCAAGGCCTACTGTTCGAGCCATCGCCCCCCACGGTGTCCTGGTGGCGCTGGCCTCACCGGCCGGCCGGCGCCGGCGACGAGGGTTCAGCCTGCTGCCCAGCTGAGCCGCCCAGGCCGCCAGCAAGATGCCCAGGAAGAAGTACATCGTTGAATAGTGCGAGACCTCCACACCGACGGACGCCACGAAGAACGTGAGCCGCCGCCGCCGCAGGCTCCACTCAGCATTCGTGATCGCCAGCAGTGCTACGCACACGAAGACGAAGGCGATCTCCTGGCGGTTCAGGAATGACATATCAGTGAAGAAAGTCGGGAAGCCGATAAAGTACACCACCGCCAGCACTGAGATCGATCCCGACCAATAGCGCCGGGCAATCGCATAGACGAGCACCGGGCATAGCGCGAAGATAAGCTGAAAGAAGAACTTGTAGACATAAGGATCATCGACATGCGCGACCTGCCCTACTTCAGTAGGCAGGATCGTGATGCTCAGGCATGCGTTGTAGGCATCGCGGAGATACGAGATGTCCCAGCGGCCGTGAGCGGCTGTCAACTGAAAGACCTGGTACTCCTTCTGGATGTCATGACCGGTCACATACCAGCCCCGTAGCGAGGTCATCAGCAGGAGCGCGAGGGATAGCAGATACAGGATGATGCTTGTCACCCCGTCACGCACCTGCGCTTGCCAGCGCAACAGGAGCAGGAACGTGGCCACGATGCCCGCGAGGGCCACGAGGCCGAGTCGGTCACCACCGCCATTGTTGAGGAGGTTCGCGCCGAGGACCGCGCTGGCCACGCAGAGCCCGGACGCGACGAGGAGACGGCTCTCCGCTGGCTTGATCGCCTGGATCTGAGCCCGCCAGGCCAGCGTGGCCGGGTGCCGTCGCCGGAAGAGATACAGCGAGACGATGAGCGTGTCGCCCAGGATGACAACGGGGATCGGGCCGAGGGGGCGTTGCACCCCGAGCAGGGGGAGGAAGGAATTGACTCCGAGCCCGGCCAGCATGAGCAGCAGCAAGGCCGTGGCCAGGCTGTAACCGAGGCGTTCGGCTACCGAGGACCCACGCCACACCGACGTCGTATACAAGAGATATACCGGATACGCCACGAGGAACCAGAAGCCCGCCGCTGGCCCGAGGAATGGCAGCGGGACGCGGGTCACGGCGAGAACATTGGCCACGGCGACAAGGCCGGCGCTGGCCACGGCCGGCCAGCCGCAGCGCGGCCCGGCGGCGGGCGGATCGCCAGTCAGCGGCCCGGCCGGTAGCCGGCCAGCCGGCCGCGGCCCGGCCGGTAGCGGGCCGGCCGGAGCCGCGTGGGTCACGCGGCCGTGTCGCTGGCTGTCAGGGAGCATGCCGGCCGGATCCCGGAGCCCTGAGGGCAACCAGGAAGTCTATGGTTTCCGGATACCCGGGCAGCGAGACCTCGATGCGGCACCGCGCGGTGCCGCACGCCGGGCGGATGGCCGTCGTCACCGTCCACGTCGCTCCGGCGGCGACGGTCCTCGCCGACTGACCCAGGATGCGGGAACTTCGGCCGCCCGCCGCACTGATGACGTACCGGTAGTCCGCCGCGTGTCCTTCCTCGTTGCCGACCGTGAAGGAGACCGCGATGGGCTCGCCGATGGCGGCCGTCGCCGGGAGGGCCGCCGCATGGTTGAAGGAAAGGACGCTGTAGCGCGTTGGCTGCCGGAACAGCGCCAGGGCCCAGTCATGGCGGCCGGCCGGCGAGAGCAGGCTGACTCCGGCAGCGAGCGCTGCGAGCGGAGCCAGAATCGGCCACCATCGCCGCGCTCCGGGTTCGTGGTCGCGGCCTGACCGACCTGCTCGGCCCGAGCCCGGGCCGCCCAGCGCCGAATTCAACGCACGCCACCTGGCTCGCGCGCGACGTCGTAGTCAGCCACCAGGTGCTCAGCGTTGCTCTGCCAGTCGAACCGCTCCTCGGCCAGGCGCCTGGAGTAGGCCTGCATGTACCTCATCCGGCCCGGCGCGTCGAGGAGGCCGAGAAACGTCGACCGGAGCACTTCCGGCTCGGGCTCAACCAGGACGAGGCCGGAGGGATCGAGATCATATCGGGAGTAACCCTCATCGGCGGTGGCGACCACCGGCAGCCCGCAGGCCATCGCCTCCTGCATCACCAGGGTAAGCATCTCTCCGACCGCCGGAAAAGCGAAGATATCGCTCGCCTGGTAGAGGTCCCGCAGTTCATCGCGGTTGACCGGGCCGAGGAACCGTACCCCAGCCGGGATCTGGTCCGGGATCCGGCCGGGCCCGGCGATCACCACCTCATACTCCGCGCCCCGGGCCTCCAGCAGCTTCTGGAACCCCTTCTTGGGCACCAGGCGGCCGACGAAGAGAATGACAGGTACCTCAGCGGCCAGGCCGTACCGGGTCCGGGTGGCGCGGATCGCCTCGCGATCTCCCGGGCAAAAGTGCCTCGTGTCGATCCCGTTGTAAGCGAGCCTGATCTTCCCGGACGGCACGCCATGTCCGGTGAGGAAGTTCTCTACGATCGGGTTGTAGGCCGTTATCGTGGTCGCCCAGCGCCACAGGAGGCGGCCGACAGACGAGTAGACGGCCTTCTGCACGAGCTTCACGACGGCTTGGTCGTGCTCCACGATGCCGACGTTCTGGCTGATGAAAAGCGGACGCCGGCGCCACTTGGCCAGGCCCGCCGCGAGCATGGACGACCCGTAATAGACGTCATGGACGTGGACCACGTCGGCGCGGCCCACCAGTCTGGCCAGTCGCCAGACCGCGCTCGGGCTCCATACCGGGAACGGGACCCCCCACCGGTGCTCCAGTCCGTTCCACGCTGGGATACGGATGACCGTATAGCCGCCGGCCCGCTCGCGTGGGGCCGTATCCGCGCCGCAACGGCTGGTGACCACCGTCACGTCGTAACCAAGCGCGGCCAGCGTGCGTGCCTGCTGGCCGACGACGACCTCGACCCCACCGACATGCGGATCGGCGTACGCGGAGACGATCAGCACGCTCAAGGGCGCTGGCTCGGCGACTTTGGTGTTGTTCATGCTTTCCCCCCCGGTCGGCTCTACTTCCGGCTGCCGCGTTCCGCGGCGGAACGCCAGCCCGCCCCCTGACCAGCCAGTCCGGGTTGTTCGCCGGTGACGCGGCGGCGCCTTGTGGGGCAGCGCGGCCACGGCGGCCCCGAGCAACGCGCCAATCGGCCAGGCGGCGGTCAATGCGGTTAGCCCGTGCGGTGCCAGTAGCCACGCCAGGCCGCAAATGGCGACGGCGTAGGCGGCTGCGCTCACGACGAGCGCCCGGAGCCGGCCCGACAGGCGGAGCACGGTCCACAGCCAGTTGACGGCGGCCATCGGAATAGCGGCGGCGGCGAACAGCATCAGGCTGCCTGCTGCGTGCTGGCTGTATCTCGTCCCGAACGCAAGCAGGACCCAATGCGCGACGACGACCAGCATGACGCACGCTGGCAGGCACAACGCCATCAAGACCCGCCAGCTGCGCCGTAGGATCTCTCGGCGGTCGACGTCGGCGTGAGATCCTTCGGCCAGGAACGTCTGCTCCACCGCGTACACGGTGGCGTACAGCAGCGTCGCCACCTGGAACGCGACGAAATAGTAGGCGGCGGCCGAGGCTCCGAGACGGTCGAGGACGATCAGCGGAACGACCAGGGTGGGAAGCAGGTTCAAGACGTTCCCGGCGTAATTGGCACCGGAGAACCTGAGCAGGGGCTTGAGCGCTCGCAGCGGCCTCCTGAGTGACGGGCGCCACCGCAGTGCCATGCACATGATCGCCACACTGACGAGAGCCGCCACGACAAAGCCGTCCGCAGAGGCACAGAAGAGGCCGTAGGCGCCGGTGCCACTGAGGACCGCAGCGGAAACGACCTTGGTCACCCCACCGACTCCCCCATCGGTCAGCGCGCTGTAGGCCGCTCTGCGTGAGGCGACGAATACGGAGTCAGTGAGCAGGTTGATGGGTCCGATGGCGGTGAGCAGCACGAAGCCGGCCGCCAGCGCTGGACGGTGTGAGACGAACGCGAGGCGGGGCGCGAGCACCGGAATCAGCAGCACATAGAGCAGGCCGATCCCGGCCCCGCAGCCAGCGACGAGCAGCAGCCCCGCGGTGATCAGCGCATTCCGGTCGGGAGCGGTGGGCAGGTGACGGACCAGGGTGCTGTTGAGCCCGAGGAGCGCCAGGTAAGCGATGACCGTCGTGGCGGAGATCAACGAACTCGCTCTTCCCACATCCGCCGTGCTGAACAGCCGGGCCGTGATAATCCAGAAAGCGAAGCCGAGAGCGGCCTGGAGGCCCGAGCTCAGGATCAGGTACAGCGAGTTGCGCACCAGGTGGTCGGTCCACAGCCGCCGGTACCGGGACCGCCCGCGGGCGGCCCGGTGGCGCCACGCGCTGGGCGCTGTTAATTCGCGAGATCGCGGCGTCATGGTAGTGGCCGGCTGACCGCGGCCAGGAGTGCCCGCAACGCTATCTGATGACAAATTGTGCATTGAGCCATTTCCTCCGATGCATCCAGCACCGCCCCCCGGCTCAGTGCACTTTGGCGATCCGTGCCAACTGGTAAGGATGCGGTCCTCCACCGAACATAAAGACGCCGACCGCATCGGGATGGATTACCAGCAGTCATGTCTGTTGGGCAGAATCTTATTCCCTGGGCGGATGTTCGGAAAGCGTGGAAGGCAATTCAGAAACCCCCAGATAAAAGAGGGAATGGCTACTATGTCCAGACTTTTCCGGCGCTGGAATAGCTGGACAATCAGGCCAGCGCTGATTCGCCGACCGCCGCGTAGTGCTCGATCGCGGCGAGCATGCGCCCGTGCTCGGCGCTCAGGTCGCTGCGGTGCGGGGAGGTCAGCCGCGCCGCGCGGACCAGCGTCCGGCGCGGGACAACCTCCAGGGTGGCGTCGAGCAATGACCACGACAGATCGTCGAGCGCCGCACGGACCGCCCCGGACTCCTGCGTCCTCGCACAGACGTCCTCCAGGGCCGCCATCCGCTCGTCCAGGGCCGGGCAGGACGCCGTATCCAGCGGGAATACGTCCGCGGCCAGGCCCGGCGGCCGCTCGGCCCGTGCCGCCTCGAACGCGCTGAGCAGCGGGCTTACATCGCCGGCGGTCAGCGGGTCGTACAACCCGGGGAACGGCGCGGCCTCGTAACCGCGGTCGTAGCCGCTGAAATAGATGGGCGAGGCGGACCCGGACCGCGCGAGCGTGCCGAGCGCCACGTCGATCAGGCTGACCGGCCAGCCGAGATCGGTGAGGGCATGGACGCGCAGCGCACCGGGACGCGCGGCCAGCCCGGCACCCAGCAGCAGCTGAGCCGACTCGAGCGCGGACTGGGCGTAGAACGCGATGTCGGCGCTGTGCAGCCGGATGACACCGCCCTGGCACCAGTCGAGCAGCCGGGCATAGATGATCGAGTTATCGACCACGTGAGTGAACCTCGCGGCCGAGTACCTGACTCCTCCGCCGCGCGCCGCGGCCGCCGCCAGCAGCCACTCAGCGGCCCGCTTGGACGCCGTGTACACATCGGCGGAGTACGGGCGCAGGGCCTTCCCCGTCGAAGCGCAGACCAGTTGCGGCACACCGAACTCGGCGGCGACCGAGATCACGTTGCGGGTGCCGAGCACGTTCGTGGTCACCGTGCGGTGCACCTCGCGCTCGGCCAGGCCAGGATCGCGCTGCGCGGCCACATGAAACACCACATCGGGCCGGATGCTGTCGACCACGGCCGCGAGCTGGCTCCGGTCCCGGATATCGGCGCTGAGGTACTCAGCGCGCCGAAGCCGCGGCCACCCCACGGCAGATCCGCGGCTCACGCTGACCAGCCGTCCGGGGCCGAACCTGCCGATCTGAGCCATCAGCGTGGTGCCGATGCATCCCGTCCCACCGGTGACCAGCATCGTTTTGCCGCGCAGCCATGCGTACAGGTCCCGGCTGGGCAAGCCGATGCTCCGCTGGCCGATGGCAAGGAACCGCCAGTATTCCCGCTGCGCCTCGGGCCGGCTCGCAATAAGCGCCCGGGTCAGATGGCGCAGGTGGCGCAGGGCAGCACCGTCCAGGTGCTCCTGGCCCGCCGGTACGGCGTCGTGCATCATGGCAATGATCTCTGGGGCGGTCTGCACCGCTGACCTCCATCGGCGTTCATGGCTTAGTCGCGGGGGGGCATCCGAGGCACAACGCCGGACCGGCACAGCAGGACAGACGCAGATTCCCATATCCATCCGTAACAGAACTACTGTCAGTACTCGGCTGTATCTATCGGATCTGCTGTCGCTCGCCCTGCGGCGCCAGGAAGAAATGGCTACACGATCATCCTGAACGACCAGCTCGGCATGGCCATCACCTTATCCCGGGCGGCGGCGACCGCTTCGCGCCCTTGTCCCAATTGGCCCACCTGCTGCCGGAGCGAATACCAGCCTTGACCCGATATGCCAGGCTCGCGCTGGATTGTCTCGCCGATTGTCTCGCCAGAGCCGCCGCTATCCCCATTGACCCTATATACCAATATCGCCGAATCGGCGCACCGCAATAGAGTAAACGGAATGCCCGCTGAATAGAATTCCTGCTGAAGGGGCAGGCCGCCCGGGCCGCGCGGCGCCGGGTTGGTCAGCCGGGCGCCGACCCGGGGGCGGGGGCGACGAACGTGCCCCGGCCCTGCCGGGTGATGATCAGCCCGCGCTCGCGGAGGACCTTCATGGCGTGTCTTACCGTCTGGTACGCGACGCCGTACTCCGTAGCCAGGGCCCGCTCGGCGGGCAGCTTGTGGGTGAACTCGCCAGCCTCGATGCGCATGGTGATGTTGTCCGCCACCTGCATATAGGTGAAGTCGGCTCCAAGCGGATCCACTGGCGACGCGCCCACATGATCAAGGTACGGACCTCCCCAAGCTCTCCAAACTCCGGCTAGCACTTAGAGCTTTCAGTGCTCTATAGTGCTCCCATGACAGAGAGGGATATACCCGATTGGTGGCCATACGCCGCGGAACTGCCCCGATGGCATGTGTGGCGAGGCGTCAGCGGCCTCGTCTACGCGCGGCTGACGCGGAGCTCCCCGCCGCTGGTGGTGCGGGGCGAGGATGCCGCTGATCTTCGCGATGCCATCCACCGTGAGGAATTCCGCGAGTCCTAGGGCAAGACACGCCCTAGCTGGGGCGGCCGATGCCATCCTGGTCATCCGCCGGGATCCGGCAGCCGCGTTCCAGGTACAGCGCGGCCATCACGAGAAGGAGGGCCGCGACCAGGGTGCTGGCGGCGACCAGCGCATCGCTGCGGGGTGTGGCCTTGTCCAGCGAGCCCGAGACATAGATCAGGAAACCGGCGGTGAGGCCGCTGATCAGCGCACCAGCCAGAGAACTCGCCTTGGCCAGGGCCGCCATCCGCGCGACGGCGATCGGCAGGATCGGCTTGCTGCCCATACGGCCACGGAGCCGGGCCCGGAGGTTACGGCCGCTCCAGCTTTCCGCGATCGCGAGCAGCAGCAGCGCGGGCACCGCCGTCCACGGCAGCGGTGGAAGATCGGAATAGACCAGCCGGAGAACCAGCCAGGACGCCGCTGCACAGGCGGCACCGATGGCCACGAGACTCCATACGCGGGTAGGGGTCACTCACGCACCGCCCCGCCGCGCGCTACCGTGGCCGTCATACCGGAGATTGCAGAACGGAACCGTCCAGCCGGTGCACTCCGGCCAGGCCAACGTCCTTGAGCAGGGCTGCCACCCGGCCCCTTCCGGGGATGACGCCGTCAGGGTCGGCATCGAGCCAGGGCGCGAGCACAAAGGCACGCTGGTGGGCCCGCGGATGGGGCAGTGTGAGTTCGGGATCGTTGCTCACCTCATCACCGTAAACGATGAGATCCACATCGAGTGTCCGCGGCCCCCAGACCTCCGCCCGGACCCGCTCGAATGCCGCTTCGGCCGCCTGGCCGCGCTCCAGGATCACCCGGGCCGGCAGCCAGCTCTCGGCGAGGACCACGGCGTTCAGGTAGTCCGGCTGGGCGGGGCCGCCGACTGGCGCGGTCTCATACACCGGGGACACCGTGACGAAGACCAGGCCGGCCGTGTCGAAGAGCGCATCGAGCGCGCCTTGCAGGTTGTGCAGCCGGTCGCCGAGGTTGCTGCCCAGGCCGAGCACCACCGGAGTCGCCCGCACGGCCGCCATGGGGCCGGTCATCGGCGGACGCGCCGGATCGCCGCCGACACGTCATCGAATGGGTGGGACAGTGGCGCGTGCGGCTTGTGCACGATGATCTCCACCTCCTGAACCAGGGGATCGGACAGGCACGCGGCCGCCAGGCGCTGCGCCAGCGTCTCAATCAGCCGCACCGGTGGCCCGCTGGCCAGAGCCACCAGCCGGTCGGCCAGGGCCGCGTAATCCACGGTCAGGCCCAGGTCGTCGCCGGCCGCTGCCAGCGAGGTGTCCAGCCCGACCACGGCGTCGATGATGAACTCCTGGCCATCCCGGCGCTCTTCGTCGCGGACGCCGTGATAGGCGAAGACCCGCAGGCCGCGCAGTGAAATGTGGTCCAGGCCCACCGGCGCAGCCGGACTGGCCACCGGAACATCGGGCCTGCTCACCGGGACACCTCGCCGGCATCCCGCCGCCCCGCCGGTGATCCGGCGCGCCGCCAGGCCCGCGCCACCCGGACCGCATCGGCATTGCCGGCCACCTGGTGCACCCGTGCGCACCAGGCACCGCCCGCGGCGGCCAGCGCGGTCACCGCGACAGTGGCGTCATCACTGCCGGAGAACGGCCGGGCTGTTCCATCCGCGGCGGCCAGCAGCCTGCCCAGGAACCGTTTCCGGGACGCGCCGATCAGCACGGGAAACGCGGCGCCCGTGCCATCCAGGCGGGAAATCCGGTCCACCGCGGTAAGTAGCGCCCAGTTGTGCTCGGCCAGCTTGCCGAAGCCGAGCCCCGGATCCAGCACGATCATCGCCGGGTCCACGCCCTCGGCGATGACCGCATCGACCCGCTCCCGCAATTCCGAGCACACCTCGCGGACCACATCCGCATAGACGGCCCTGCTGTCCATGTCGCGGCTAGGCCCACGCCAGTGCATCACCACGTAGGGCACCTGGGCCACGGCGACCAGGCGGGACATCTGGGGGTCGGCCAGCCCCCCGCTCACGTCGTTCACCAGGCGTGCGCCGGCCTGCAGTGCGAACTCCGCGACCTCGGCCCGCATCGTGTCCACGCTGACCAGGATCCCGGCCTCGGCAAGGCCCGAAATCACCGGCCCCACCCGGCGCAGTTCCTCGTCGGCACTGATCCGCTGCGCGCCTGGCCTGGTGGATTCCCCGCCTACGTCAACGATGTCCGCGCCCTGCGCGGAAAGCTCCAGGCCATGGGCGATGGCCGCCTCCGGGCCGAACCACTGGCCGCCGTCCGAGAAGGAATCAGGTGTGACGTTGACCACCCCCATGACCAGGCAGCGGTCCTGATCCGGCCAGCCGGGGAGGCTTGGCCGCCGTGACCGCCCATGGTCGCGGCCCTCCCCAGCGGCCGCGTCACTCCTCATGAGCGCCACCCTATGCGTGACGCGCGGCGGGAAGAGGGCTAGCTGGGGACCATGTCGAACGTGTCCGGGTCGGGTCCGGTGCGCTCGCTGCGGTCCAGCGCGCTGATCGCCTCGACGTCCGCACCGGACAGCTCGAAGTCGAAGATGCCGATGTTCTCCTCGATCCGGGCGGGAGAGACCGACTTCGGGAAAATGATGTCGCCGCGCTCGATGTGCCAGCGCAAGACCACCTGGGCCGGGCTCTTGCCCACGCTGCTGGCGATGGAGACGATCGTCGGATCGTCGAGGACCCGGCCCTGCGCTATCGGTGACCACGCTTCGATCGCGATCTGATGCTCGGCGCAGAACGCGCGGACCTCGTCCTGCGTCAGGTAAGGGTGCACTTCGATCTGGTTGACCGCCGGGGGAATCTGGGATTCCCCGTGCAGCCGCCGCAAGTGGTGCGGCTGGAAGTTCGATACGCCGATCGACCGGGCCCGGCCGTCACGGTAGAACTCCTCCAGGGTCTTCCAGGTCGACACGTAGTCACCGTCGTACCTGGTCGGCAGCGGCCAGTGGATCAGGAACAGGTCGATGTAATCGAAGCCGAGCGCGTCCAGGGACTCGCCGAAAGCCCTCCTGGCGTCGTCGGGACGATGGGAGCTGTTGCTCAGCTTGCTGGTCACGAACACATCGGCGCGGTCCAGGCCGGACGTGCGGATGGCCTCGCCGACCTGTTTCTCGTTGCCGTACATCTCGGCGGTGTCGACGTGCCGGTAACCGGCCCGAAGCGCGGCCGCGGTAGCCTCCGCGGTGGCGTCTGGCTCGATCTGGAACACCCCGAACCCGAACTGGGGGATCGTCTGGCCGTTGTTCAGGATGATCTCAGGTATCTCAGGTGCTGCGCTCACGACGGATTCTCTCCTCCGGTTAAGACTTCACCCACGGGCGGCGCGGATCCGCCGCCGGAGCCGGCCGAGCCCCACCAGCCGGGCCAGCCGCCGGAATCCGATGCGCGGCCACACCAGGAACGCCTCCGCTTCCAGCGCGGCGATGCACACCCGGGGCGCATCCTTCGTGCTGGGGAAGACGAAGAACCTCGGCGTCCAGATCGGGCAGAACTTGGCATTGAACTTGTACAGCGACTCGATCTGGAACCACCGGGACATGAACAGCAGAATTCCGCGCCAGGCCCGCAACACCGGCCCGGCACCGATCCGCTCGCCCCGTTCCAGTGCGGCACGGAAGACCGCGAAGTTCAGCGACATGCGCTTGACGCCAAGCTCCTCGGCGGCCTCGATCGTATTCACGATCAAGAAGTCGTTCACCCCGGGCTGGGCGGTCCGGTCGCGGCGCATCAGGTCCAGTGAGAGCCCGTCGGCTCCCCACGGCACGAAGTGCAAGATGGCCCGGAGCACGCCGTTCTCGGTGGCGGTGACGATGACGCACCGCTCGTCCCCGGGCCCACCAACCCGGCCGAGCGCCATGGAGAAGCCCCGCTCAATCTGGCTGCCCCGCCACGAATCAGCCTGGCGGATGAGCGCCGCTATCTCCGCGGGCGGGATGTCCCCGGCCCGGCGCACCTCGGCGGCGTAGCCGCTCCGCTCCACCCGGGACACCATCTGCCGGACGTTCCGCATGGCCCGGCCCTTGAGCGAGAAGTCGGCTACCTCCACGACGGCCTCGTCGCCCAGTTCCAGCGCGTTGAGACTGCCCTCGCGGCACCACACCTGCGCGGCGAGTTCCCCGCAGCCCATCACTGCGGGCACCCAGGCATGCCGCGCCGCCTCGTCCAGGAACGCGTGGATCGCGCCGGGCCAGGCCTCCGGGTCGCCGATCGGATCACCACCCGCGAGCATCACCCCGGACACCACCCGGTAACCGATGCAGGATTTCCCGGTGGGTGACCAGATGACGCTCTTGTCGCTGCGGAGAGCGAAGTAGCCGAGGGAGTCCCGTTCTCCATGCCTGCAGAGCAGGTCCCTGATCCGGCTCGCGTCCTGAGCACCCATCCGGCCGGCCGGCCGGGCCGGCCGCAGGAACACATAGGCGCTCACCACCAGGGTGAACAGGCCAAGGGCGCTGGTCAGCACGTTGAACAGATCGCTGCGGCCTTCCGGCAGGAACTGGACCGGCCCGGAAACGCCGACCAGGCCGTAAATCACATGCTGGATACGCTGCATGAACGAGTAATCGCGGTACAGCCCCCGGGCGAGCAGGATGTAGGTGAGGCCGATGGCCACATCGGCCACGACGAGCCCTTCGAACACCACGAGCGCCCGCCACCGGGTACGCGGATCGCCCACCGCGTAGAACTCGTCACGGAAATACAGCAACGCGGCCAGCACGCACGCCGCCACCACGGCCGAGATCATGTGCGGGAAGTGCGCCAGGTGAACAACGACACTGAACGCGAGGAGCAGGATGACGGCCTGCCAGGCCCGGCGCTTCCGTCGTTTCAGGCCGTGCGAGAGCATCAGCAGCAGCAGCCCGGTGAGCACGTCCGCGGTGCGCGTGAGATTGGTCAGTGTGCCGGGCACGTAGGTGTTGATCTTGTGCAGGTGAGTATGAACATAGACGCTGGGCAGCACGACCTGGGCAATGTCAGCCAGCCCGATGAGCAGGCAGAGCCAGGCCGCCGTCACCGGCACCCAGGACCGCTGATGCCTCCGGTCCGGCGGACGGGTCACCCGCCCCTGGCCGGCGAGCGCGTCGTCAGCGGGGGGTGCAGCAACCAGGCTTGGCCGCCTGCTCTCGCTTCGTTCGGACATGTAGGTTAAGCCCCGGATCACGGACCATCAGCGTAGTCATCGGCGACTTCTGGCGCGGCCAATCTCCCAAAGGGGCACTCCGCTAACGCAACGCTACCCACCAGGACGCCTTCCGAACAGAAGACTCATGGCTTCCGCGCGGGTACGGTCACTGTCCCTGATGATGCCGCGGACCGCTGAGGTGACCGTCCGGGCGCCGGGCTTGCGCACGCCGCGCATGGACATGCACAGGTGCTCGGCCTCTATCACGACCAGGACCCCGCGCGGCTCCAGCACGCCCATCAGCGCGTCAGCGATCTGGCTGGTCATGCGCTCCTGGACCTGCGGCCGCCGGGCGTACACGTCCACCAGCCGGGCCAGCTTGGACAGCCCAGTTATCTGCCCCTTCAGATTCGGGATGTACCCGATGTGCGCGGACCCGAAGAACGGGGTGAGATGGTGCTCGCAGGTGCTGTAGACCTCGATGTCACGAACCAGGACAAGCTCGTCGTGGTCGGCGTCGAACACGGTGGTGAGGACGTCCTCCGGACTCTGGCCCAGGCCGGAGAACTGCTCGGCGTAGGCCCGGGCGACGCGCGCCGGCGTGTCCCGGAGCCCCTCCCGGTCAGGATCCTCACCGATGGCAAGCAGTATCTCCCGCACCGCGTCCTCGATCCGCGGAGCATCGAAGTCCCTGGTCAATGACCTTCGCCGTCGGTGTCGTCATCATGCCGAGGAGGCATGGCCAGCGGCTGGTCCAGCGGCTGGACGCCCGGCGTCCACGGCGAGGCCTGCCCGTTCCCCGCGGCAGGATGATCGTTGACCTCCGCGGCGGCGGTCAGGGCGAGCTCCTTCGGAGTCATGATCGGAGGACGGTCCGACGGAAGCCGCTTCCCGTACCCGGTGTAAGAGCCACGAGAGGGGCGCGTCTGCACCGGCGCGAAGATGGCCAGGACCTCTTTCCTGCTCAGAGTCTCCTTGTCCATCAGCTTGAGCACCAGGTCGTCGAGAACCTCGCGGTACTGGACCAGGATCTCCCACGCCTCGTCGTGGGCCGACTCGATGAGACGGCGCACCTCTTCGTCGATCGTGGACGCGATCTCCTCGGAGTAGTCCCTGGTGTGCGACATGTCGCGGCCGAGGAACGGCTCGCCGTCCCCGCTGCCGAACTTCCGTGCGCCCAGCCGCTCGCTCATCCCGTACTCGGTGACCATGCCGCGGGCGATCGAGCTGGCCTTCTCGATGTCGTTGGCTGCGCCCGTGGTGGGCTCGTGGAAGACCAGTTCCTCGGCGGTCCGGCCGCCCAGCAGCATGGCCAGCTGGTCCATCATCTCCGACCGGGTGATCAGGAACTTGTCCTCGGCGGGTGCCGACGCGGTATAGCCGAGCGCCCGGCCCCGGGGGATGATCGTGATCTTGTGAACCGGGTCGGCGTTCGGCAGTGCGGCGCCGACCAGCGCGTGGCCGCCCTCGTGGTACGCGATGAGCTTGCGCTCCTTCTCCGACAGCAGCACGCTCTTGCGCTCCGGGCCGGCCATCACCCGGTCGATGGACTCTTCGAGCGCCGCCATGGTGATCAGCGTGCCATTGTGCCGGGCGGTCAGCAGCGCGCCCTCGTTGATGACGTTGGCCAGGTCCGCGCCGGTAAAGCCGGCGGTCCGGCGCGCGATGATGTCGAGGTCCACATCAGGCCCGAATGGCTTGCCCCGGGCATGCACCTTCAGGATGCCCCTGCGGCCGGCCAGGTCGGGCTGGGCCACCACGATCTGCCGGTCGAACCGGCCGGGGCGCAGCAGAGCGGGGTCGAGAATGTCGGGCCGGTTCGTGGCCGCGATGACGATGACGCCACCCTTGACGTCGAACCCGTCCAGCTCGACGAGCAGCTGGTTCAGCGTCTGCTCACGCTCGTCGTGGCCGCCGCCGAAGCCGGCGCCGCGGTGCCGGCCGACTGCGTCAATCTCATCGACGAAGACGATCGCCGGCGCGTTCGCCTTGGCCTGCTCGAACAGGTCACGCACCCGGGAGGCACCGACCCCGACGAACATCTCCACGAAGTCGGAACCGGAGATCGAGTAGAAGGGGACTCCAGCCTCCCCGGCCACGGCGCGGGCGAGCAGGGTCTTACCGGTGCCCGGCGGCCCGTAGAGCAGCACGCCCTTCGGGATCTTGGCCCCGATGGCCTGGAATTTGCCGGGGCTCTGCAGGAAGTCCTTGATCTCCTGGAGTTCCTCGATGGCCTCATCGGCCCCCGCCACGTCCGCGAAGGTCGTCTTCGGCGTGTCCTTGGTGATCAGTTTCGCCTTGGACTTGCCGAAGTTCATCACCCGTGAGCCGCCGCCCTGCATCTGGTTCAGCATGAACACGAAGAACAAGATGATCAGGAGGTACGGGAGGAGGCCGAGGATCAGGCTCCACACCGAGCTGCCCTTGGGCACCTGGACGTTGTAGCCCTGCGGCGGAAGGTGAGTCTGGAGCTGCGAAGCGAGCTGCTGCCCTTGGTTTCCCACCCAGGAGGCCTCGTACTTCGCGCCTGACTTGGTGGTGATCTCGATCATCTGATCTTTGTCGATCAGCAGCGCGGACTTGACCTGGCCCGATTCGATGAGCGAGACGACCTTCGACGTGTCCGCCGGGGTGTACGGGGTGCCGGAACTGGCATATTCGTACACCACGAAGAAGACAAGCAGCATCACAAGGACCGCCACGAACGGCCCGCGGAAATAGCGCTTCAGATCCATCGATGAACGACCCCGCCAGCGTATGGCGGGTTCCTCCTGACCAGCGTCATGTCCCGCCGACCCCCGGCGGGACTGCCTTGCGTCCCAATGACCATGCCCGGCTTCCTTGTCACTCCCGGCTGCGCTGCGGGGATATCCGACGGTACACCGCACTGCGGCGCGCCGGCACGCGGAAGGCACCGCCAGGCCTCAGCAACCCTTTCCCACCCCTCAACGCTTCTTATTGCGGATCGTGTTCCCCTGGCGACGTCGCCGTAGGGCCGGGCGAGCCGCCGTCCCGGCGGGATGAGTCTCCGGGCCCCCCGTAGACATGCGGGGCAAGGGTCCCGATGAACGGCAGATTGCGGTAGCGCTCGGCGTAGTCCAGCCCATAACCGACCACGAATTCGTTGGCGATATCGAACCCGGTATAGGCGACCTCGACATCCATCTGCGCCGCAGCCGGCTTGCGGAGCATCACGCAGACCTGCACCGAGGCCGGCCCGCGCGACCGCAAGTTGCCTACCAGCCAGGACAAAGTAAGGCCAGAGTCGACAATATCCTCCACGACCAGCACGTGCTTGCCCGTTATGTCGGCATCGAGGTCCTTGAGGATGCGGACCACTCCTGACGACCTGGTCCCGGATCCGTAGGACGACACGGCCATCCAGTCCATCTGAACCGGGAGACGCATCGCCCGGGCCAGATCGGCCATCACCATGACCGCGCCCTTCAGCACGCCGACCAGCAGGATTTCGCGGCCGGCGTAATCAGCGTCGATCTGCGCCGCCAGTTCCGCCACCCGCGCCTGCACGCGGTCAGCGGAGATCAGCACGTCCTTGAGGTCGCCGCCTACGTCACTCGCGTCCACCCGCGCCCTCCGCGTCCTCGGGTCCAGTCGGCCCGGCCGTGGCTGCTGTGGCCGCCGCCAGCAGCAGCCTCCCATACTGCCGCCGCCCGCGGACGCCCCCGGGCAGGTCTGTCCAGCGCTGCCCACGCCAGCCGGTCACCAGCGCGTCCAGCGCGTCGATGTGCCGCGTGGTGAGCGCGCCCGCCGGGCAGCCCGCCGCGATCGCCGACTCACGGAGCACACGGGTGCGGATGGCGACGGGCAGCAACGCCAGCCCGGCGGCGTCCAGGCCGCCGCCCGGGTCGCAGAGCCGCTGCCCTTCGGCTCGGGCGAGCGCGTCCAAGGCGTCGCAGTCGGCGCGGAGCTGGCGGGCACTCCGGGCGAGCGCCTCGGTGATGCCAGGCCCGAGCGCCTGCTCGAGCACGGGAAGGGCCTGGTGGCGCACCCGGGTACGGCGGTACGCCGGATCCATGTTCTGCGGGTCGTCCCACGGCTCGAAGCCAAGGGCCTGGCAGGCTTCCCGGAGGGTGGCGCGGCCGACGCCGAGCAACGGCCTGCGGTAGCAGCCGCGCCGGGCCGGCATGCCCGCCAGTGAGCGCGCTCCGGAGCCACGCGCCAGGCCGAGCAGCACGGTCTCCGCCTGGTCGTCACGGGTGTGGCCGAGCAGCACGGCCGCTGCGCCGGTGCTGCGCGCGACCCCGTCGAGCGCCTCGTACCTGGCCGCCCGCGCGGCGGCCTCCGGGCCGCCGTGGCCGGTCGGTGCGGCGACTGCGACGCGCACGCTGCGCACCGGGTCGAGGCCGAGCCCGGTGAGCATGGCGGCGACGGCACCCGCCCGCCGCGCGGAGCCCGCCTGCAACCCGTGATCGACCGTGACGCCGCCTCCGCGCAGGCCGAGGCGGGGCGCTTCATGCGCGAGCGCCGCGGCGAGGGCCAGTGAATCGGCACCGCCGGAGCAGGCCGCTAGAACCAGGTCGCCCGGATCCAGGTCATCCAGGCAGTGCCGGACGCAGCTACGCGTCTCCGCCACCGCAGGACGCGGGCCCATGACCGGTCAGCCGCCGGACGCCAGGGCGCCGGTCTCCCCGATCCGGTCAAGCCATCGCTGGGGGGTGGCGAACTCATCCTTGGTCGGCAGGGTGGCCGGGGACGTCCAGACCTTGTTGAAGGTCGCCATCCCGGCTTCCTCCACCACGGTCCGCACGAAGCGGGAACCCTGTGCGTACTGCTTCATCTTCAGGTCGATACCGAGAATCCGCCGGAGGGCCCGCTCCAGCCGGCCGGCCGTCACCCGGCGCTCGTTGAATTTCGCCCTGATGTCCTCGACGGAGGGCACCACGCGCGGTCCCACCGCGTCCATCACGTAGTCGCCGTGCCCCTCCACGAGCGTCATCACGCTGGTGAGCCGGTCAAGGATCTCCCGCTGCCGCGGGGTCTGGATGGCCTCGATGAGGCTTTCACCCTCCCCGTCGCGCACCGCGCCCGCCACGGCGTCGGCCGCCGAGCGCAGCCGGTCCAGGATCGTGGCCGGGTCCAGGTCGGATGCGAGCAGGAAATCGGTCATCTGCTCCTGAACGTATCCGCGCAGCCAGCTCACGGCGGTGAACTGAGTCCGGTGCGTCTCCTCGTGCAGGCACACCCAGCGCCGGAAGTCATGCGGGTCAACCCCGAGCTCGCGCTCCACCATGAGGATGTTCGGCGCGACCAGGGTCAGCCGGCCCGCCGGTGCGCTGCCCGCGGGGGCGCTCGGGTCGGGGGGAAGGAAGAGCTCGTACTGTCCCAGCACCCGGCCGGCCAGGTAGGCGAGGATCAGCCCGGCCTGCACGCCGGTGACCCGGGATCCCACCGCCCCCAGCACCGCGCCGCCCGGCGGGCCGCCTTTCTCCCGCAGGTGCCGGGCCAGCGGGTCGAGGACGACGCGGAACCCGTCCACGTTCGCGCGGATCCACCCGGGCCGGTCCACGACAGCCACCCACCCGCCGTCCGGCGCACTGTTCATGCCGGTGACCTCACGGACCGGCTCGGCGACGGCCGCAGCCAGTTCGCGGAGTTCGGTGACGACCCCCCGCGCCTCGGACAGGCTTACCTGGGGCCCGGGCCGGGCCAGCCTGACTCCGGTGGAAATGGCCAGATCCCAGTCGATCATCTGCGCGCTGCTCACCCCTCCACCGTACGTCGTCGGCAACGTAGGCCGGGTCCGCAGGGCAACTGGGGTCAGCGGCAGCCGCAGCCCGCCAGGGCCGTGACCATCGCGTCGATCTCGGCGGCCGCCTGGGACAGGCTGGCGGGCGATACCTCGTCGGCCATGAAGGCGAAGTCGAGGACCTGGCCCTGCTGGTCGTAGGCGAGTCCCGCCATGGCCGCCACCGTGTCCAGGTTTCCCGTCTTGGCCTGCACCACGCCCAGGGCGGGCGCCTTGAAATGCCCGAACACGCTCTGGTCCGGCGCCAGGGTGCCGGAGAAGCCCGCGACCGGCATTCCCGTGATGGCCGATCTGAGCCGCGGGTGGGCCGGCCCGGAGGCCAGGGCGACCAAGCTGGTCAGCGCGGCGGGGGTGACCCGGTCGTCCGGGGACAGGCCGCTCCCGTCGACCAGGTAAATGCTCCCGGCGATGCCCAGTCCGGCGAGCACGTGGGTGACCGCCGCCGCCGCCCCGCTGAACGTGGCCGGCGCGCCGTTGTGCAGCGCGACCTGCCGGGCGAGAACCTCCGCGATCACGTTGTTGCTCTCCCGCAGCATCCAGGCGACCATGTCGGACAGCGGGGGCGACTTGACCGCGGCGATCGTGGCGGCATCCGGCGCCGCCGCGGCATCGGCCAGCGGCCCGGTCACGGTGATCCCGTCGGCGTTCAGGTAGGCGGCGAAGGCCGCCGCCGCGTCCGCGGCCGGGGTAAATGACCGCGCCCGGAAATTGCCCGGGTCGTCGGCATCTTCCGGGGCGCCCGCCGGGGTCAGCCGGCCCTGATCAATTTCGAGCGACGTGATACCGGTCACATTTCCGGTGCTGATGTAGCTGGGAGTCCAGCCCGGCGCCAGCAGCGGGCCGGTGAACAGTGACGTGTCGTAGCTCAGCCGAACCTGGGAGCGGCCCTGGGTCCGCAGCGAGCGGGCCGTGGCGGCGGCCAGGGCCGCGAGCGTGGCCGGCTGAGGGAAGTCCGAAGCAGGCGGAGGTCCCGCCGCTAGCGTGGGGTCACCCCCGCCCACCAGGACGATCGATCCGCCCGTGGCCCCCGCCACGACCCGGGTGGTGAACCGGGCGGCCGGGCCGAGCACGGTCAGCGCGGCCACCGCGCTGGCCAGTTTCGCGGTCGACGCGGGCCGCGCGGGGGAACTTGCATTGCTGGACCACAGCACCGCACCGGACACGGGATCGGTGACCATCACCCCGACATGTGAGCCGAGCGCCGGAGAAGCGAGCATCGGGGTCAGGACGGTGGACAGGCCGGCGCTGGTCGGCAGCGGCCCCGACCGCAGCGCCGGGAACAGGACCTCGCCCGGCGCGGCCACCGGCACCGCGGCCACCCGCGGAATCTTCCACAGCGCGAGCCGCGCGGGCAGCAGGGCGGCCACCGCCACCCCGGCGCCCAGGGTGCACACGTTCAGCATGGCCAGCGAGATCAATGCGTTGACCCGGAGGCGGTTCGCCAACACCCCTCCTCTCACGAGATGCTTCAATCCAGTAATTCAGTCGGGAGTCAATCACTTTCGCGCCCAGGGAGCGACATCGTGGACTTCGAGGTAGTTATCGAGATCCCCAAAGGGCAGCGCAACAAGTATGAGATGGACCATGCGACGGGCCGGATCCGGCTGGACCGGATGCTGTTCACATCCACCAGGTACCCGTCTGACTACGGGTTCATCGAGGACACCCTGGCCGACGACGGCGACCCGCTCGATGCCCTGGTCATCCTGGACGAGCCGACCTTCCCGGGCTGCCTCATCACGTGCCGTGCGATCGGCATGTTCCGCATGCGGGATGAGAAAGGCCTGGACGACAAGGTGCTCTGCGTGGCCTCCACCGACCCGCGGATGAGCCATTTCGCCGACATCGAGGACGTACCCGAATTCGACCGCCTGGAGATCCAGCACTTCTTCGAGGTCTACAAGGCACTGGAGCCCGGCAAAGAGGTGGAGGTCGCCACCTGGGTCGGCCGCGCGGAGGCGGAGGCCGAGATCATCGCGTGCCGGGAACGCGAGGCGCGGGTCGGCGGCCGGGATGGTCAGCAACCGTGATGACCTGCTCGCCCGCAGGTCACCCGATAGGCGACACTGTGTAGGACACCCTGTGATGGGCGACACTGTGTACAGGACATGTGCGTAGCACATTGCGAGGAGGCACCCGTGGATCACGCGGAGGACGCGCTGAGCCGGGCGCCCTTGTTCGAGGCACTTGATGAAGAGGGCGCGAAGGCGCTGCGGTCCATGCTGGCCGACGTCGAGCTTCCCCGGGGCGACCGGCTCTTCGACGAAGGCGATGCCGGAGACCGGCTGTATGTGGTGCTCGAGGGCAAGATCAAGCTGACCCGCGCCGCGTCGGACGGCCGGGAGAACCTGCTCAGCGTGCTCGGGCCGGGTGAGATGTTCGGCGAGTTGTCCCTCTTCGACCCCCGGCCGCGCACATCGAGCGCGGTCGCCGTCACCGACGCGCGGCTCGCCGCGCTCGCCCACGCCGACCTGCTGAGCTGGCTCACCGGCCGTCCCGATGTGGCCCTGCACCTGCTGCGGGCCCTCGCGCAACGGCTGCGCCGGGCCAACGACGTCATGGCCGACCTGGTCTTCACCGATGTACCGGGCCGGGTGGCCAAGGCCCTGCTCGACCTGGCCGACCGGTTCGGCGAGCAGCAGGACGAGGGCCTGCAGGTCCACCACGACCTCACCCAGGAGGAACTCGCCCAGCTGGTCGGGGCGTCGCGGGAGACCGTGAACAAGGCGCTGGCCGATTTCGCGGCGCGCGGCTGGCTGCAGCTGTCGGCCAAGTCCGTGCTGCTGATCGATCCTGACCGGCTGGCCAAGCGCGCCCGGTAAGACCGGGTCGGCGGCAGCCGCCGCCAAACCGCTAGTAACTCACCCCGGGCGGCAGGGCGCCCTGGTCGGCCAAGTACGCCAGCTGGGCCCGGACCGACCATTCCGCGAACGGCCACAGGCCGCGGTCCACGTCGACGTAGACCCGGGCGACGATCTCGGCCGGGCTGCGGTCCCCAGCGGCGAGCGCGGCCGCCACCTCCGCCAGCCTCTCCCGGCGGTGCGCGATATAGAAGTCGAGCACCCCCGCCGGGTCGGCGAGAACCGGCCCATGGCCCGGCAGCAGCACCTGCAGCCGCGCGTCGTCGGCGAGGGCCCGCAGCCGGTCCAGTGAGACCAGGTAGTCGGCCAGGCTGCCGTCCTGGGCGATCACCGTCGTCCCGCGGCCGAGCACGGTGTCCCCGGTGAGCAGGGCACCGTCCGCGGGCAGCAGCAGGCAGACCGAATCCGCGGTATGCCCGGGAGTGCCCACCACCTGCACCTCGCAGCCCGCGGCGGTCAGCGTGTCCCCGGGGCTGAGGCCCGCGCCGCCGAGCCGGAAGGCTGGGTCCGCGGCGAGGACCGGGGCACCGGTCAGCGCGGCCAGCCTGGCCGCTCCGGCGGAGTGATCGCTGTGGCCGTGGGTGAGCAGGATCTGCGCCACCCGCTGCCCCGTGCCGGCCAGCAGGCCGACGACCCGGCGCAGGTGATCCTCATCATCTGGTCCCGGGTCCACGACCAGCGCCGACGGCCCGCCAGGTTCCGCGATGAGCCAGGTATTGGTTCCGTTGAGGGTCATTGGGCTGGGGTTGGGGGCCAGCACGCAGCGGGCGCGTGACGTCCCGGAGCCGTCGACCGGCGGTGCCCCATCGGCCGGCGTCACAACGGATACTCCAGCTCCGCGGGCAGCGTCAGCCACACCCCGTCCTCGCTCAGGACCACCCCGGGCAGCACGGCGGTAATCTCCCTGCGCTCACCGAGGGCGCCCGCCACGCCGTGGCACGCGCCGAGTTCGGCCAGGTTCACCGCGGTCGGCGGGAGCAGCCGGATCTCGCCACGGCGGGCGGCCTCGATCGCCTGGCCCGGCTGCACCCAGGCCACCTGGTCCGCCTCGCCGCCCACGTCCCTGGTGCGCTGGCCCGCCGGCAGCGCGGCGGCGAAGAAGCGGGTGTCGTACCGGCGCTCCTCGATGGCCGGGGTGATCCACCGGGCCCAGGGCTTGAGCAGGTCGGACCGGAGCACCAGCCCGCGGCGGCGGAGCAGGTCCGCGAGGGACAGGGACCGGTCAAGCAGAGCGTGCCGGTCCGCCTCCCAGGCGGCCCCGCGGGTGTCGGCGACGACGTCGTCGTGCGAGCGGCCCGCCAGCAGCACCCCGGATTCCTCGAAGGTCTCCCGGATCGCCGCGCAGACGAGGGCCCGGGCGAGATGCGCCGGCGCCGCAAGCGCCTCGCCCCATTCCGCCGCGCCCGGCCCGGCCCAGTCGACCTCGCCGACGGCATCCCTGGGGTCGACCGAGCCACCAGGGAAGACGTAGGCGCCCGGCATGAACGCCATCGAGGCGGCCCGGCGCAGCATGTACACCTCGACGGAATCCTCGCTGGCGGGCGCCCGGCCGACATCAGCCGGGCCCGATCCAGCCGACCGCAGGAGCATCACCGAGGCCGCGTCGCGCGGCTTGACCGGTTCCTCGCGCCCTCCGAGTACGTCGCGGGCCCGCTCGGCTACCCGTCCGCCGAGGCGCAGGACAGGGCGGCCGGGAGCACCACCCTCCGCGGCCGGATCAATCACTGACCTCGGCGATCAGCTCCACCTCGACGGGCGCGTCGAACGGGAGAACCGCCATCCCCACCGCGCTGCGGGCGTGCCTTCCCGCCTCACCGAACACTTCGAGCAGCAGCTCACTGGCCCCGTTCACGACTTGCGCCTGCTCGGTGAAGCTGGGCGCGCTGGCCACGTAACCAGTCACCTTCACCACGCGTACCACCGACGAGAGGCCGCCGGTCACCGATGCGATGGCGGCGAGCGCGTTCAGCGCGCAGACCCGGGCCAGCGCCGCGGCTTCGGCGGTGCTGACTTGCTCGCCGACCTTGCCGGTCATCAGCAGCGCGCCGTCCACCAGCGGCAGCTGCCCGGCGGTGTAGACGTGCGACCCGGTCCGCACGGCGGGCACGTACGCCGCCAGCGGGGCAGCCACCGCGGGCAGCTCAAGCCCCAGGGCGGCCAGCCGGGCCTCCGGCGATCCGGCCTGGGGCGGGCCAGCCCCGGGCCGGCCAGCCCCGGGCCGGCCAGCCTCCGGGCTTCCGGCCGGGCCGGCCGTCATGACGTTCCTTTCGCCCGCTTCATGTAGGCGACGAGTTGCTCCTGGTTCGGCCCGGGAACCAGAGCCACCAGCTCCCAGCCATCGTCACCCCAGTTGTCGAGGATCTGCTTTGTCGCGTGTACCAGCAGCGGCACCGTTGCGTACTCCCACTTCTGCATGGC
The DNA here is from genome assembly GCA_033854735.1 of Streptosporangiaceae bacterium. Lineage (GTDB taxonomy): Bacteria > Actinomycetota > Actinomycetes > Streptosporangiales > Streptosporangiaceae > JAWWPY01. Next base: position 105,153 of record JAWWPY010000257.1, read on the forward strand.
GCCAACCCTAGCGGTCGGCCTGGGGGGTTCTTTGAGCGAACGGCGGTCAGGCGGGTGCCGGGCCGGAGACGGCCGCTAGGTCCCCTCGGCCTCGTCGGGTACGGGCGGAATGGCTGACTTCTCGAGTTCCGGGATGGGCACATCCGGGATCTCCGGCGCAGGCACGTCGGTGATCGGGGGCGGCGGGACGGGCACGCCGCCGATCTCGGCCGTGGCCTCCGCCTCGGCCAGTTCGGCCTCACCGGTGTCAGTGGGGGGTGCCCCCATGTCCTGTGGCGGCGGCGCGGGCGCGTACTTGTCGAAGAACCGCAGCAGCTCGACCGGCACCGGCATGACCAGGGTGCTGTTCTTCTCCGCGGCCACCTCGACCACGGTCTGCAGCAGCCTCAGCTGGAGTGCCGCCGGATCACGGGCCATCACGTTGGCCGCCATGGCCAGCCGCTTGGATGCCTGGTACTCGCCGTCCGCGGAGATGATCCTGGCCCGCCGTTCCCGCTCCGCCTCCGCCTGCCGCGACATGGAGCGCTTCATCTGCTCCGGCAGGTTCACGTCCTTGAGCTCGACCCGTTCCACCCGGATGCCCCACGGGCCTTCGGTCGGCTCGTCGATGATGCGCCGCAGCTCCCGGTTGACGTTGTCCCTGTCGGCCAGGAGCTGGTCCATCTCGGACTGGCCGATGACTGAGCGGAGCGAGGTCTGCGCCTGCTGGGAGACCGCGAACATGTAATTCTGCACGTTCACGACCGCCTTGATCGGGTCCACCACGCGGAAGTACACCACCGCGTCCACCCGGACACTCACGTTGTCCTTGGTGATCCCCTCCTGGGCCGGCACCGCCATCGCGATGATCTGCATGTTGACCTTCTGCATGCGGTCACCGATGGGCCTGATGATCGTCAGGCCGGCCCCCCGCGGGGGGTAAATAATCTTGCCGAACCGGAACACGATGGCCTGCTCGTACTGCTGCACCACCCGCAGTGAACGGCCCACTACCGTCAGTCCGGCCACAATCAGCACCACGAGGATGACCACGAGCGCTGCGAGCATCGGTCAACACCCCTTCTACGCCGGCGGGGCCGGCTTCCACTAGCCAGCCTAGTGACAAACGCCCTCCGCGCCAGTGCCCACTGACCCCAGGAGACACGGAGGCCAGGCCAGGGGCTCGCGGAGTGGGAAGTTTGGTGCGCAGGCGCGGATAGCCTCGTATGAGTGAGTGCGCGGGACACGGACTGGGAAGGCGTCCGGCTGCACGTTGTCACCGGTAAAGGCGGAACCGGGAAGACGACCGTGGCCGGGGCGCTCGCCATCGCGCTCGCCTCGGGCGGCGGCCAGGTCCTGCTCATCGAGATGGAGGGCCGCCAGGGAATCGCCCGCCTCTTCGATGGCCCGCCGCTGCCGCCCTACCAGGAACGGCGGGTTGCGGTGGCGCCCGCCACGGACACCCTCCCCGGGGGCGATGTGTACGCGCTCGCCGCGGATGCCGAAACGGCACTCATCGAGTACCTGGAAATGTTCTACAACCTGCGTCACGCGGGCACGGCGCTCACCCGGCTGGGCGTCGTCGACTTCGCCACCACGATCGCCCCGGGGCTGCGCGACGTGCTGCTCACCGGAAAGGCAGCCGAGGCCACCAGGCGGCGGTTCAAAGGCCGTCCCGTTTACGACGCGGTGGTCATGGACGCGCCGCCGACCGGCCGCATCGGCAAGTTCCTCAACGTCGCCACGGAAGTGTCCGGGCTGGCCCGGATGGGGCCGATCCATGGCCACGCCGAGACGGTCGAGCGCGTCATCCGCTCCCCCCAGACGGCAGTTCATTTCGTCACGGTGCTGGAGGAAATGCCGGTCCAGGAGACTCTGGACGGCATCGCCGAACTGCGGGGCCTGGCTCAAGGCGGGCTGCAGCTCGGCGGCATCATGATCAACATGGTCCGGCCGGTGGAGCTGACCGATGATCAGCTGGACGCCGCCGCTCACGGAGCACTCGACGAGCATGAGCTGGACCTCGGCTTGAAGGCAGCCGGCCTGGAGGACAGTCTTGGCCTGGCCGCGAGCCTGGCCGCCGAGCTCAGCGAGCATGCTCGCGAGGCCCTGGCCCAGCGGTCGCAACGGCACCGGCTGGACGAGACGGGCCAGCCACGCTATGAACTCCCGCTGATCACCGACCAGATGGACCTCGGCGGCCTCTACCGCCTGGCGGCCACGCTGCGGGACCAGGGGGCGGCGTGACCCGGCTCGACGTGGACCGGCTGCTGGATGATCCACGCACGCGGATCATCGTCTGCTGCGGATCCGGCGGGGTCGGCAAGACCACGACCGCCGCCGCTCTCGGGCTCCGCGCCGCGGAGCGGGGCAGGCACGTGGTCGTGCTCACCGTCGATCCGGCCCGGCGGCTGGCCCAGTCGATGGGCCTCACCTCGCTGGACAACACCCCGCGGCCGGTGCCCGGCGCGGTCATTGAGCCGCAGCAGAGCGGCAGCCTGCACGCGATGATGCTCGACATGAAGCGGACGTTCGACGAGATCGTCGAGGCACACTCCGATCCGGATCGCGCCGCGCAGATCCTCGCCAACCCCTTCTACCAGTCCCTGTCGTCGAGCTTCGCTGGCACCCAGGAGTACATGGCCATGGAGAAGCTCGGCCAGCTGCGCCAGTCCGACGAATGGGACCTGATCGTCGTTGACACCCCGCCGAGCCGGTCGGCCCTGGACTTCCTGGACGCACCGCAGCGGCTCGGCCGGTTCCTCGACGGCCGGCTTATCCGGCTGCTCAGCGCTCCGACCAGGGTCGGCGGCCGGGCCTACCTGCGGGTGGTGACGGCGGGATTCGGCATGCTGACGGGCGTCATCACGAAAGTAATCGGCACCCAGGTGCTCAGGGACGTTCAGACGTTCGTGGCCGCGTTCGACACGATGTTCGGCGGGTTCCGGCAGCGGGCTGAGGACACCTACCGGCTGCTGCAGGCCCCGGGGACCGCGTTCCTGGTGATCGCGACACCGGAACCGGATGCCCTGCGCGAGGCCTCGTACTTCGTCGAGCGGCTGTCCCAGGACCGGATGCCGCTGGCCGGCCTGATCGTCAACCGGGTGCACCGCTCGCCAGCGGCGCAGTTGTCCGCCGCGCGCAGCCTCGCCGCCGCGGAGGCACTGGAGACCGCGGCGACTGCGACCCTCACCAGGCCGTTGGCCAGGCCGGTTGAAGGGGCCACGGCGGCTGCCACCCGCTACCCACTAGCCGCCACAGCGCTCAGGCTCCATGCCGAGCGGATGCAGCTTGGCGAGCGCGAGCGGCGTCTGGAAGAACATTTCACCGCGGCCCACCCGGTGATCCCGGTGGTCGAGGTCCCGGCCCAGCCGGAAGATGTGCACGATCTCGATGGGCTCCGCACCATCGGCGTGGAGCTGGCCCGGACTGCCGGCGCCGTGACCGGCGACTAGCTGCGCTCAGCCAACTGCGGCTCAGCTAACTGCGATCAATGCCGATCGCGATCGGTGCCGACCGCGATCGGTGCTGACCGCGACGGAGACCGAGCGGCTAGCTGGCGACCAGTTCGTCGGTGGTCTGCTCGTACTGGTTGCGGGCATGCTCGAGCAGTTCGCGCCAGGATGAAACGTCTGGCCGACGGCGCAGCAGTGCGCGCCGCTCCCTTTCAGTCATGCCACCCCACACGCCGAACTCGATGCGGTTGTCGAGGGCGTCGGCGAGGCATTCGGTGCGCACCGTGCAGCCGCGGCAGATCAGCTTGGCCCGGTTCTGCGCCGCGCCCTGGACGAATAGCTCGTCAGGGTCCGTGCCCTTGCACGCGGCGCGGGCGGTCCAGTCAGCGATCCACATGTGGCCCCACTCCTCCTGATCGTCACGCCCAGTAGGGTCGTCACGCCGGACTGCGTTCACTTGCGGTCCTCGGCCGGCGGCTGGGCGCCAGCCTTGGTTGTCATAGTTGCGAAAAAGTAACTTACGGAAGTCTTGGCCTCAGCGCCAGACCCCGTTGGGCCCATTTAAGGAATAGCCCTCATGGGCCATGCCTAGGCCGGCAGGTAGTCACCCTCCAGTGACGACCCTGGCTGTTTGCCACAAGGCGTACCCTGTGTCCGTGCTGACATCAGGTCTCTCCGGCAAGATCGGCGTCGTGGGACGGCTGGCCTTGCTGTCCGCGGCCAGCGGGGTGCTGGTCGCAGCCTTGGTCATACCTGCTGTAGGTGTGACCGGCATTGCTGTGCGTAACGAGTCGAACAAGTTCAATGCGCTGTCCACGCCGGAACTTGGCCAGCTGCCCGTTCGGTCCCAAATCCTCGATGATGCGGGTAATGTCCTCGCATATTACTACCCTCGGGGTATCGACCGGGTGCCGGTGGCCTTTTCGCAGATCGCGCCGGTGATGCGCCAGGCGACCGTGGCGATCGAGGACTCCCGCTTCTACCAGCACGGAGCGATCGACGTCAAAGGCACGATCCGTGCTTTTGTCAACGACTTCGAGCACAAGCCCATCCAGGGCGGCTCCACGCTGGCCCAGCAGTATGTGAAGAACGTGCTGATCCTGTCGGCCGCCAATCCGCAGAAAGAGGCGGCCAGCGCCACCGGGCAGACGCTCAGCAGGAAAATCCGCGAGCTGCGTATGGCCGTCGTAGCCGAGCACCAGATGTCCAAGGAAAGCCTGCTCGCCGGGTACCTGAACGTCGCCTACTTCGGCAATCAGTCCTACGGCATCCAGGTCGCCGCCCAGCACTACTTCAACGTCCCCGCGGCCGAGCTGACCCTGCCCCAGGCCGCGCTGCTGGCCGGGATGGTGGAAAACCCGGCCCGCTATGACCCGTCGCTGCATGCCGCTCTGTCAGAGCACCGCCGCAACGTCGTGCTGACGCGGATGCTCCAGGTCGGTGACATCACCAAGGCCCAGGAGAAGCAGGCCGAGGCCACCCCGGTGAGCCTGCACATCAGCCAGCAGCAGACCGGCTGCACCAGCGATTCGGCCGCGTTGGCCGCGTTCTACTGTGACTACGTGCTCGCGGTGATGCAGCACGACGCCGCGTTCAGCAAGTCCTGGGACCAGCTGCAGGGCAAGGGCGGCCTGACGATCTACACCACCCTGGACGGGAAGGACCAGCAGGCCGCGAACAACGCGGTCAACTACATGCTCCCCCCGCCGCCGTCCGCCGATAACCCCGGCGCCGACGCGGCCGCCGAGGTGCTCATCCAGCCCGGCACCGGCTACGTGCGCGCCATCGCGAACGACCGCCCCTACGGCAACGGCGCGGTCGACTACGCGGTGGACTCCGTGTACAACGGCGGCGAAGGCGTGCAGACGGGCTCCTCGTCCAAGATCTTCACCCTGCTGACCGCGCTGGAGCAGGGCGTGCCGTTCGGCTACGTTCAGACGGTCCCCGCCTCCACGACGATATTCGGGTACACCAACTGCGCCGGCGGACCGGCCGGCGGCCCAGGGGGCAGTTATCAGCTGATAAACGACTCGCCGAGCGAGAAGGGCCCGTACACGCTCTACCTGGCCACCGCCGCGTCGGTCAACATCTACTTCGCCGAGCTGGAGAGGAAGGTCGGCCTGTGCAACGTGGTCAAGACCGCCGCGGCCCTCGGGGTGCACCGCGCGACCGGCCAGTCCCTGTTCCAGAGCGCCGGGGGTCAGATCCCGGTGGACGACCTGCCGTCGTTCACGCTGGGCGCGGTCAACGTCTCACCGATGAGCATGGCCGCGGCGTACGCCACGGTGGCGTCCAGGGGGATCTACTGCCATCCGGTCGCCATCACCAAGATCGTGGAGGGCAGCGGGGCGCAACTCCCGGTGGAGTCCGCGGGCTGCCATCGCGTCCTTTCCACTGACGTCGCCGATGCGGCCAGCTACGTCCTGCAAAGCGTGCTGACCATCGGGACGGCGGGGGGGCTCGGGATCGGCCGCCCGGCCGCGGGCAAGACCGGGACCTCGGACAGTTTCGCCTACGCCGCCTTTGGGGGCTACACGCCCGACCTGACCGGCTACGTGTCGGTCTTCTATCCGAATGCGCCGAACAAGTACACGATGGCGAGCTATCCGCGGTCGTGCTACCGCGTGCAATGCGACGGCGCCGGCATGTTCGGCGCCGACGCGCCCGCGCACATCTGGCAGATGACGTTCCTGCACGCGAAGCTGGCCAGTCCGGCGGCCAACTTCGTGTTCCCGACATCGGGCCAACTGTTCTCCATGGGCAACGGCCAGACCGCCCCCAAGCCCCCCAAGCCGACCCCAAGCCCCAGTGGCGGCCCCGGCGGCGGGGGCGGTAACGGCGGCGGCGGTAATGGCGGCGGGGGCGGGGGCGGCGGCCCCTCGCCTGCGCCCACCCGATAGCACGCGCTGTGACGTCCGGGCCCTGCACGACCGGGCCACCAGCGCGGGAACCAGATGGCGGCGCAGGAGAATGGCCCGTATGCCATGGGCTAACTCGCTCATGGCCGAGACGCGGCCGCCGGTCTGGCCGTCCTGCCCGTCAGGAGCTACCTAGCCGGCCAGCGCACGGCGCACCTCGGCGGCCACCCTGGCTCCGTCCGCTCGGCCGGCCACCTGCGGGGTGACTGCCCGCATCACCTGGCCCATCGCGGCCATGCCGGCCGCTCCGGTGTCCTTGACGGCGGCCGCGACCAGGGCGGCGAGTTCGTCGTCGCTGAGCTGGGCCGGAAGGTATCCGGCCAGAATCGCCCCCTCCTGCCGTTCTGCTGCCGCTTGTTCTTCCCGTCCCGCCGCAGCGAACGCCTCGGCGGCCTCCCGGCGCCGCTTGGCCTCCTGCGTGAGCACCTTCATGACCTCGTCATCGTTGAGCTCACGGGCCGAGGAGCCAGCCACCTCCTCCTTGGAGACGGAGGTCAGCACCATGCGCAGGGTGCGCGTGCGGACTTCGTCGCGGGCCTTCATCGAAGCGGTCAGATCTTCGCGGAGCCGGTCCTTCAGGTCAGCCATGGCTCCATCCTGCCGTGCCGGGACGCGGCGCGCGCAACGTGGACGCCGGCCAGGTGGATGCCATGGCCGCCGGCCACGGTTCGCCTGGCCGGCTGGCATGGCACCATGGATAGATGCGATCACGAGCCCTCCGAGCCATCGGGGCCGCGGCGGCCGTCGGGGCCGGCACCCTGGCCTACGGTTCCGTCATCGAGCGGAACTGGTTCGCCTTGCGCCGTTTCGAGGTCCCGGTACTGGCCGCCGGCCTCCCACCGCTGCGCATCCTGCACATCTCCGATATGCACCTGACGCCCAGAAGGCACCTGCTCATGTCCTGGCTCAGGTCCCTGGACGCGCTTGAACCCGACCTGGTCGTGAACACGGGCGACTCAATCGGCCACCCGCAGGCCGTTGAGCCATTCTTGGAAGCTCTCGGCCCGCTGCTGGACCGGCCCGGTGTCTTCGTCTACGGCTCGAATGACCTGTACTCGCCGGAGCCCCGGAACCCGGCGCGATACCTGTGGGAGTCCAGCGGACGCGTGCACCGGCACGTCCCCGACATGCCGTGGCCGGAGCTGGGCGCGGGGATGACCGCCGCCGGCTGGCTGGACGCGAACAACCAGCGCGGGCGGATCAAGGCCGCTGATCTCGATATCGAAGTGGCTGGCGTGCACGACTCGCACACCGACCGGGACCGCTACGACGACGTCGCTGGGTCCGCCGACCCCGCCGCCGACCTGCGCCTGGGCGTTATGCACTCGCCCGAGCCCCGGGTGATGGACCGGTTCGTGGCCGACGGCTACAACCTGCTGCTCGCTGGCCACACCCATGGCGGCCAGCTCCGCCTGCCGTTGTACGGCGCGCTGGTGTCCAATTGCGGCCTCGACCCCCGGCTGGCCCGCGGGCTGCACCGGTACCCAGGTGAGCACCCCGGCGGGGGCTGGCCCGGCACCTGGCTGCACGTGTCCGCCGGGCTTGGCACATCGCCATGGGCGCCGGTGAGGCTCTGCTGCCGGCCGGAGGCGACCCTTCTCACGCTGGTTCCGCGGATCGGCTAGACTGCCGGAGGCTCCGGCGGTTGACCCACCGGCGCTCCTGCCGCCCAGGCGGACGGCGGGGTGTGGCGCAGCTTGGCAGCGCGCTTCGTTCGGGACGAAGAGGCCGCCGGTTCAAATCCGGCCACCCCGACCACGTAATAGCAGTTAGATGGCGTGATCACCCGATCGGGTGATCACGCCATTGATCATTTGTTGGCCGTTCGTTGGCGGGACCGGACCCCGCAGCCTGGCACGCGCCGGGCAGGATCGGCAGAGGACGCGACTGTGTAGGGGTGTTGGCAGTCCTGGATTGAACGCTTCCTCTCCCTGTCGTGGTCTCTTCCGCACCACACGCCAGCAGTCACCAGGCATAACTCCCGCCACTGAAATCTTTTAGTGCGCCAGGACACGGTGCCTGAGCACCTTCCGGGCCAGTGCAGCAGCCCAGGGATCCCAGGGCGTGATCCTTACCGGGATACGTTGCGGGAGTTGTAGCCCTGCAGGTGCGGCAGCTGCCCGGGCGGCGCCGGAGCGAACTCGCCAATGTTCCAGGCGATGATCCGGTGCGGGCAGATGCGGAGCGTCTCGTTGCTGAACGCCGCGATGAGCGGCGGGTCAAGGGTCACGATCTCAGCGTGTCCGCGGACCTCGATGCCCCGCCCCGTCTGGCCGATGGGATTGGGTGTTCCGGCCTGGTCGTCCACGACGAAGGAGACTCGCGGGTCAGCCTGGATGTTGCGGAACTTCTGGCTCCTGGCCAGCGCCGGGCCGCCGATGTCGATGGTTCCGGTTCCGTCGTTCAGCCACAAGGCCACGGGGTGGATCTGCGGCGCTCCATCTGGCCCGATGGTCGCCAGGCGTCCCAGCGGATGCCCGGCCAGGTACGTGTACTCGGCATCAGTAAAGATCATGCCGCAAGTCTGCAACCTCAACCATGGGTGAGGTCTAGTCCATGCGGGAGTGAATGGGCGCGGCACGGTCGCCCGCAACTACGCCCTGGTCAGGACCCGGCTCAGGCGGATGCAGTACCGGCCCGGCCTCCTCGACGGCTTCCTCGCCAGCACCGGGCTCGACCTCACACCCTTCTGTAACTCCCAGTGCCGATCTGCGAGACTGCGTCGGTGCTGACCCTGCCCGCCACGCCGGCCGCGCTCGTGCTGCGCACAGACTTCTCCGACGATGCCGCATGGGATGCGGTCTGCGCGGCGAGCGTCACGGAGTCGCCCG
>JAWWPY010000258.1:0-2995 GCA_033854735.1 Streptosporangiaceae bacterium
AGATCAGGTTGTACGCGTTGACGCCGGTGCCGTCGAAGAACTAGTAGACGTCGACAGGCTCGCCCTTGAGCCCGGCCAGGAACAGCGGCAGGAAGGCGACGTTCGCGCCGATCAGCATCAGCCAGAACGAGGCCCGGCCCAGCGACTCGCCCATCGTTCGTCCGGTGATCTTCGGGAACCAGTAGTAGAGCGCCGCGAAGCCACCGAATACTGCTGCCCCCACGAGGGCGTAGTGGGTGGCCCCGGTCGCGTCGGTCGTGTTGTGCAGCTGCCATCCGACCGCGACCATCGACTGGACGAGCTCGCCCGAGAGGCCGATGCTCAGGGTCGAGATCGCCCCCAGTGCGAACAGCAGCGGCGCCCAGATCCGCAGGGCACCGCCGAACAGCGTCGCGAGTAGGTTGAAGATGACGACGCCGATCGCGACGGCGGTGAGCATCGCCATCAGCATCGCGAAGTAGTCCCAGCCGATCCCGACCGGCGTCGAGTACATGTTCTGCACCCAGGCGAGGGTCCCGAAAAGCGCAATCGCGCCGAAGGCGATCATCACCGCGGCGCGGTTGAACAGCGGCTTGCCGGAGAAGGTGGAGACGATCTCGGCGATCGCGCCGAAGGCGGCGATCAGGATCAGCATGTAGGCGCCGTTGTAGAAGATCCAGGTCATGTGCTGCCACAGCAGCGGCGCGCCGCCGGCATCGCCGGAGAAGAAGACGCCGTTGAAGTTGCGGTCGATCATCAACATCGTGATCGCGGCCAGCATGATCGGGCCGATCACCAGCAGCAGCCAGGAGCTGACCGCCGCGGCCCAGGCGAACGGCGGCATCCGCCGCCAGGCGAGGCCCGGTGCGCGCAGCATCCGCAGGGTGGCGATCATGCTGATCGCCCAGAGCACGTAGCCGAGACAGATCATCCCGACCGCGCTGAGCCAGACATCGACGCCGTTGTTGGCCATGAAGGTCAGCTCCGAGAGCGGTGGGATCGGGTTGACGCCGGCCTCCGGCGGGGTGAAGACGAAGGACACGTAGAGGATCGCCGAGCCGAGCAGGTACAGCCAGACGGCCAGCTGGCCGACCCGCGGCAGCGCCGTCGTGCGGGCGCCAATCTGCAGCGGCACGACGTAGTTGAAGAACCCGATCGCGAGCGGGATCGCGAAGAGGAAGATCGCGGTGGCGCCGTAGACCGAGAGCAGGCGGTTGAAGGTGACGGGGCTGAGGAAGGTGTTCTCGGGGACCGCGAGCTGCAGCCGCATCAGGCAGAGCTCGACCACGGCAAGGAAGAGGAAGCCGAGGGCGGAGACGATGAAGATCCGCCCCACGTCCTTGTGGTCGGCGCTGGTGACCAGCTCGATCCAGCGCGGGCGGCGCTGCGGGAAACCGTCGCTGACGAGCTCCGGGCGGGCGGGCGCGATTGTCGGTGGCGGCGTCATTTGCTTCCCTTGCCCTTCGCCTGCTGTCCCTTGCCCTTCGGTTTTGCCTTCGCGGAGGCCTGCTTGCCAGGCTGGGCCTGCTTGCCAGGCTGGGCCTGCTTCGAGGTCGGGCCCGGCTGGTTCGGGGGGCTCTGCTTCGCCGCCGAGGGGGTTCCGGCGGCGGACGGGCTGGCTGTGCTCGGGCTGCCGGGCGGGCCGCCGTTGGCCTGGATCAGCTTGACGACGCGGTCCTGCGCCGACTGGATGTCGCTCTTCAGCTTCTCGATGTAGGCCTTGTACTGGTCGGGCGTGACGACGCTGACCTCGGTTCGCATGGCCGCATAGCCCTGGCCCGAGAACTGGGCCGACTGGCCGAAGTAGTCGCCGGTCTTATCGGCGCGGAAGAAGACATGGTTGACGCGGCCGGGCACCGCATCGAACTTGCCGCTGAGCTCGGGCACGGACCAGCTGTGGACCGCGTCGGTTGAATCGAGGTTGAGCTCCACCGTGGTGTCGACCGGAACGACGAGGCGGTAATAGGAGAAGGCGCCGTTGGGGTACTGGTAGCGCCACAGCCATTGCTGGCCCGTGGCCAGGATCTGCAGCGGTGCGGCGCCGGTCTTGTTGCTGGTCGCGGTCGCGGTCGTATCGCTCACCGGAGACAAGCCGGTGGTGGCCGCGGCCTGCAGGCCGTTGGCGCCCGATTGCGGCACGTCGCTGGCCTTGTCGGTGTAGACGACGCTCAGCACGAACACGGCCGCGAAGAACAGGACCAGGACCGCGGTCACCCGCAGCTGGATCCGTCGCCGGCCGGTGATCCGGCGCGGCTCCACCCCGCGGCGGGCGCGGTAGCGGGTGACGGCGAGGATCAGCGCGCCGTTGATGACGATGACCAGCAGCAGCGCCGCGACCAGGCCGATCCAATAGAGCGTGTTGGTGTCGCTGACGCTGGGGGAGTGCCCCGGCTGCGGGCTGATGACATTGGCCGCCGCCGGCCCGGCGCTGATGCAGGCGGCCAAAAGGGCCGTCCCGAGAGCCAGGACGAAGGGGCCTTTGCGGAGCGGCGCCAAAGCGGCGCAATTCTATGCACCGCGGTGCCGGACATCGCATCCGGTGTTTCCCCCGGGCCTCCGAGGGACGTGAGAGAATTGGCCGACCAGCCAGTCTCGAGAGGAGAGGCCAATGGACAGCCAGGCTCATTCATCCAACGGCAACGCTGCCGCAAGCGATCTTCAGCGGGACGCGTTGAAGCGAATGGCGGGCGCCGAGCCGGAGCTCGCGGCGCGGCTGGTTCTCCACTCGATGCCGGCCGCAGCGGCGCCGCTGCCCGACGATCTGACCTGGAGGCTCCAGGTCGAGGGCGTGGGGGAGTGGCAGATCTCGGGAGCCGCAAATGGCGGCCCGGCCACCGTTCGCACGGCCAATGGGGCCGGCGACGAGGACTTCGCGATCGAGACCGACGCAGCCGGCCTCGCCGCGCTGGCGGGGGGCTCCAACCCGCTCTCGCTGATGCTGCGACGCAAGCTGAAGCTGCGCGGGCGCCGGCGCAAGGCGCTGGCGCTTCGCGACATGGACCCCGACGCCGGGCCC
>JAWWPY010000259.1:0-51846 GCA_033854735.1 Streptosporangiaceae bacterium
GCCGGCGATCTTGCCGATGCGCTCGATCACGTACTGCGGGGCCAGCGAGCCGTCCCCGGGCTGGTCGTATCCCAGCGGGTACGTGGTACGCCAGGCGTCCAGCTGCGACCACCAGGCCGAAAGGTCCGGTTTGTGGCCGGCCTGCTGCTCGGCGCTGACCGCGGTGAGAAGCTCGGTGATCACCTCGCGGCAGTCCCCGACGATGGGCACGTCGGCGCGCCGGTTCTTGGAGATCTCCGCCGGGTCGATGTCGGCGTGCACGATGGCGGCGCCGGGCGCGAAACTGTCCAGCTTGCCGGTCACCCGGTCGTCGAACCTGGCCCCCAGCGTGATCAGCAGATCCGCCTTCTGCAGCGCGCCGACGGAGGCCACCGTGCCGTGCATGCCGGGCATGCCCAGATTCTGCGGGTGACTGTCAGGGAAGCCGCCGCGCGCCATCAGCGTGGTCACCACCGGGATGCCGGTCAGCTCGGCCAGGGCCACGAGTTCCTGGCTGGCCCCCGCCTTGATCACGCCGCCCCCCACATACAGCACAGGACGCGTGGCGTCGGCGATCAGCCGGGCCGCCTCACGCACCTGCCGCGAATGCGGCCGGGTCACCGGGTGGTATCCGGGCAGGTCAAAGGGGACCGGCCAGCGGAACTCGGTGGTCGCCTGGAGGGCGTCCTTGGCGACATCCACGAGCACCGGGCCCGGCCGGCCGGTCGAGGCCACGTGGAACGCCTCGGCGATCGTCCTGGCGATGTCGTCGGCCTTGGTGACCAGGAAGTTGTGCTTGGTGATCGGCAGGGTGATCCCGGAGATGTCCGCCTCCTGGAAGCCATCCGTGCCGATCAGCGCGGACGACACCTGGCCGGTGATGGCGACCACCGGCACCGAGTCCATATAGGCGTCCGCCAGCGGGGTCACCAGGTTCGTGGCCCCCGGCCCCGAGGTCGCCATGCACACCCCCGGCCGGCCGGTCACCTGGGCGTATCCCGCCGCCGCGTGCCCGGCGCCCTGCTCGTGCCTGACCAGGATGTGCCGGACACTGACCGAGTCGAACAGCGGGTCGTAAAGGGGCAGGATCGCGCCCCCCGGGATGCCGAACACAACATCGACGCCGAGCCGCTCCAGCGCCGCGACGAGCGCCTGCGCGCCGGTCAGCTTGGCGCCGACCGCAGCGGTCGGCTCGGAGCGGGCGCGCTCCCGTGGCTGCGGAGTCGGCGGCTGGGCCTGGGGCGGCTGGGGCCGGGGCGGCGGCTGGGGCTGCTCTGGAGCCGTACGGGCATCCGCGGAGTCCCGTGCCGCCGCCCGGGCAGCGAGGTCACGGGGCGTGGGGCCGGTGCCCCGGCGCGCGGAATCTGCCAGTCCGGCACGGGGGCCGGCCGCCGTGTTGGTCTGGTCGGTCATCGGAAGGCTTCCTCGTCTGCGATTCGTAGCGGGAACTGGCAACAAAAAACCCCCCGCGCCCTAGGGCGGTCGAGGGGAGCGCGCGGAGCCAGCTTGGTCAGCGACTTGCGCGCCTGCCAAGTACGAGAATGAACTGAGTGGACACGGAATCCACTCTGGCCCACACGACGCCCCGCGTCAACTTGAGAGCGGGTTCGTCTCAGCTACCGAGACGCTGAGTGGTCCCGGTCGGCCGTCCAGTCCCGGCCAGATCCATCCTGCCGGTCAGGCCCGCCGGCCCGGCCGGCCCGGCCAGCATGGCCGGCCTGGCCACGGGTTCTGGCCAGCCGGGCTACATCGCGGGCCGTCATCGGGCCGGCCAGCAATGTCCCCTGGCCGAACGCGCACCCCATATCGCGCAGCAGTTCCAGCTGCTCAGGGTGCTCAATCCCCTCCGCCACCACCTCGATGCCCAGGTCCTTGACCACCTGCATCATCCCCCTCAGCAGCGGCGCCATGGTGGCGTCCGTGCCGAGCCCGGCGACCAGCGGGGAACCGATCTTGATCACGTCGACCGGCAGCTGACGCAGCTGGGCGAGGGCGGCGTAGTCGGTGCCGGAGGCACCGATGGCGAGCCGGACGCCGCCCTCGCGGACGTCGTCAAGCGCGCTGCGGACAGCACCGCCGCGATCGATCAGGACCCGCTCCGCGATCTCCAGGGTGAGCGCCCCGGAGGGCAGCCCGCTGGCCGCCAGCGCGGCCAGCACAGACTCGGTGAACCGGTCGGCGGCCACCAGGCGCTGGGCGCAGCGCACCCAGATGTCGATCTCCAGGCCTGACCGCCGCCACGCCATGGCCTGGGCACAGGCCTCGCGGAGCATCCAGTCGCCCAGCGCGACGACTACCCCTGAGGACTCGGCCACATCGAGGAACTCTCCCGGCGGGACCGTTACGCCGTCGCGCCGCCACGCGGCCAGTGCCGCCGCGCCCGCCACCCGCGAGCTGGAAAACTCGACGACCGGCTGGTAGTCCAGTTCAAGCTGCCCGTCGCTGATGGCCCGATGCAGGTCACCGGCCAGCTCGAGGCGGCGCACGATGTCCGCGTGCAGATGCGCCGCGTACACCTCGACCCGTCCTCCCCCGGACTCCTTGGCCCGGGAGACCGCCACATCGGCGTTGCGCCATACGTAGCCGGCCGGGCTGCCGTCGGCCAGGGCCACGCCCACGCTGGCGGCGAGCGAGACATCCCGGTCCGCGACCCGGAACGGGGTTGCGTCAATGCTGCCGAGAATCCGTTCGGCTATGTCAAGTAGTTCCTGCGCGCTGGTGGCCCCCTCGACCAGCACCGCGAACTCATCGCCACCCCAGCGGGCCACCGTGTCCTGGGGCGGCACGGCCGATCGCAGCCTGCGCGCCACCTGGGCCAGCAGCAGGTCGCCCGCGCTGTGTCCGGCCGCGTCGTTCACCCCGGTAAAGGAGTCCAGGTCGATGAGGATGACCCCGGCCACCGCGGGCGCGGCGGCCTGCTGCTGGTGGCCGGGGCTGAGCACGTCCCGTGCCCGGTCCTCGACATATGCGCGGTTGGGCAGCCCGGTCAGGCCGTCATGGAACGTCAGGTGGGCGACCCGGCGGCGCAGCTCGACCTGGGCGCTGACGTCGCGCGCGGTGACCAGGAGCTGGTCGGGGCCGCCGGGATTGCGGTACCGCGAGACCGTTGACTCGACGTAGCGCCAGGTGCCGTCGGCGGCCCGGACCCGGCAGGGGTACCTGTCCGCCTGCCGTGCGGCGGCCCCGATGACTTCACGCGCGACGCGGATAGCCGCTGACCTGTCCTCCGGATGCAGGAAGTCGGCCAGCATCCGGCCGGTGAGCGTGTCCGGCGAGTAGCCGTAGTCGCGGACGGCTGGGCTGGCATACCTGATCGACCCGCCGAAGTCGCAGACGAGCACGACGTCGCTGGTCCGGTCGGCAAGTTCGCGGAACTGGCGGCCAGACTCCCGCCACAGGCGGGCCGCCGCGCTGTCCCGGCGCAGCAGGCTGAGCACCCGGGCGGCCAGCGCGAGCACGGCCGTGCCCCCGGCAAATGCCAGTACTGGCCGGGCGGACGGGCCGCCGGCCAGCGCCGTTGCGATGACCACCATGGCCGCGACCGTGGCCGCCAGCGACGCGACGACGGTCGCCGCGTCCAGCCCGGTGCGCCGCAGCGGGCTGGGGCTGCTGCCGGGCCGGGCCTTCCCGTGCCGGTCAGCCCACGGCGCCAGGCCGATCAGGCCGAACCCGACGACCTGGAGAACCTCCGCGCCGACCGCCGGGTAACCGCCGCCCACCCTGGCCCCGACCGCCAGCGCGTCTGCGGCGGCCAGCGCGAGCAGGGCCAGGTAGGGCGCGGTACCGCGGCGTCCCGCGGCCACCGCGAACGGCAGCACAGCGCCGAGCGCCACCAGATCGGCCAGGGGATGGACCAGTTCCAGGGCGAACATGCCCGGGCCGTCGCCCGACCCTGGGTACGCCGGGCCGAACGCGGCGATCCAGCCGATCACGAACAGCGCCGAGGCCAGAACGTACCCATCGGCCAGGTGAGCGGCCACGGCGCCAGGCGCCTTAGCGCGGCCACGGTGGGCCAGCAGTTCCCCGGCGGGCTCGCCGCGCCCGGGCGGCAACCGGACCAGGCCCGCCACGAAGGCGGCCAGGGCCAGCAGCCCGGGCAGGTCGGCTGGGGTCAGCGGAAAGGGCGCTCCGGTGGCCGGGCCCGCCAGCACGTCCTGGATGACCACCCCGGCGCCCCAGAGGACGGCCGCGAGAGCGAACCACCAGTACCCGCGCCTAACGGAACCTGTGTGCCGGTCAGCACCGCGCCACAGGCTGGCCGCCGCGACAGCGGCGGCTAGGGCCACCACTGCTGTCCCTGCTTGCTCGGCCAGGTTCACAGCGGTACACCCGATGCATGCGGACGCACCGAGTCTCCTTCCGCAGGGTCCGCCTCCAGCGCGGTGAGCCGGATCGGCCTTGTGGGCTCAGCCTGGCTCCTCGGCAACCGAGCTATGACTCAAGGCCACCGCATTGAGGCCTGATTCCACCGGATGTTGGGCGGGATCACCGGGGCTGGACACTGTTATCAGAACTAACGAGTGCGCTCACTCTACGTGCCTAAGGTCACACTTCGATTGCGCAAGTGCGTCCACCGGGAGACAACTGGCTCACTCAGTAGGCCCCGGAGATCACATTCTGGAGGGGTTGGCCATTGATGAACCTTTCCACCTGCTCGCGGACGAGTGAGAGCGCCCGGGCGGTCGATACCGGCGTGGACGCGGCCACGTGCGGGGTGAAGAACACGCCCGGCAGGGCCCATAGCGGGTGTCCGGGCGGCAGCGGCTCCGGGTCGGTCACGTCGAGCACGGCGCGGAGCCGGCCCCGGCTCAGTTCATCGCACAGTGCGCCGGTCTCCACCAGGGACCCGCGGGCCGCGTTGACGAGCAGGGCGCCGTCCTTCATCCGGGCCAGGAACCCGGCATCCACCATGCCGATGGTCTCCCTGGTCACCGGCGCGAGCACGACGACGACGTCAGCCTCCGGGAGCAGGTCGCCGACCTGGCTGACCGGGCTCACCGGGATCGCGCCGTCGCGGGCGCGGCGGGCCACCCTTCGGACCTCGACCTCAAAGCCGGCCAGCCGCCGCTCGACCGCGGCACCGATCGAGCCATACCCGACTATCAGCACCGTCTGGCCAGCCAGGCAGCCGGTGAACTGATAACTCCACCGCCCCGCGGCCTGCTCCCGGGCGAACCGGGGGAATTCGCGGAGCGCGGCGAGAATGGCCGCCACCACCCACTCGGCGGTGCTCGCGTCGTGCGCGCCGCGCGCATTGCACAAGGTCACGCCGTCAGGCAGCTCGGCCAGCAGCCGGTCGACCCCGGCGGTCAGCGCTTGCACCACGGAAAGGCGCGGCATTTGCCGCATGGCCGCGATCGCAGGCTGACCAGGGAAGAATGGCGGCACGTAGAACTCCACCTGGGCCGCGCTGGCCGGCAGAGCTTTCGCGTCGGGGACGACCTGCTCCAGGTCCACCGGCGTTCCCGGCCCCGCCAGGCCGTCCAGCGCAGTGGCCACCTCGGCCGTTGGTACCCAGATCAGCATGGCTTTCCTCACGTGTCACCACTCACCACCGTGGGTGCGCGCCGGCTCGCGCCGCCCGGCCCGCGGGGGCTAGCGTGCCAGTGTGAGCGAGCCACCGGCAAATCCCCGGATCGAGTTCGAGTCGCATTCCGACCCGGCCCTGGAGGCCGGGGCCTATGCGAACGGGCTGGCGATCTGGCACACGCCCCACGAGTTCACCTTCGACTTCCTGGTGAGCAGCCAGCCGCCGCAGCAGTCAGTGACCCCGGAAGGTGAGACGGTCATCAGGGCACCGCACCGCCTCGTCGCCCGGCTCCGGATCCCGCCGACCTCGGTCTTCGACATCATCCGGACCATCAACGAGAACCTCACCATGTACGAGCAGAAGTTCGGCCAGATCCGCCAGCCCGGAACCGACTCGCCGATGTACCCGCCAGATCAGCCGGGTCCGCCGCCCGGCTGACCCGCGTTACGGCTGGGCGAGGCGTTCCAGGATGAGCTCACGGGCCCGGGTGGCGTCGGCCTGGCCGCGGGTCGCCTTCATCACCGCGCCGAGCAGCGCGCCAACCGCGGCGACCTTGCCGTCCCGGATCTTCTGGGCCACGTCGGGCTGGGCGGCGATCGCGTCGTCCACGGCCGCGGTGAGCGCCCCATCGTCGCTGACCACGGCGAGGCCGCGGGCCGCCACCACCTCCTCGGGAGTTCCCTCCCCGCCCAGCACGCCGTCGATGACCTGCCTGGCGAGCTTGTCGTTGAGTATGCCCGAGGTGACCAGCCCGGCTACCGCCGCGACCTGGGCCGGCGTGATCAGCAGGTCGGCCAGGTCCAGGCCGGACTTGTTGGCCTGGCGGGACAGCTCACTGAGCCACCACTTGCGGGCGTCGGCCGGGGTCGCGCCCGCCGCCACGGTCTCGGTCACCAGGTCGAGGGCGCCCGCATTGCGCAGGGCGGCCATGTCCAGGTCGGACAGCCCCCACTCCTGCTGCAGCCGTGACCAGCGTGCGGCCGGCAGTTCCGGCAGCGCGGCCCGGATCTGCTCCACCCAGTCGCGGGGCGGTGCGATCGGCACCAGGTCCGGCTCCGGGAAGTACCGGTAGTCCTGCGCCTCTTCCTTGCTCCGGCCCGGGGTGGTGATGCCGGTGTCCTCCTGCAGGTGCCGGGTCTCCTGGACAATCCGGCCGCCCGTGTCGAGGATCGCGGCCTGCCGCTCGATCTCGTAGCGGACGGCGCGCTCCACGGAGCGCAGCGAGTTGACGTTCTTGGTCTCGGTGCGGGTCCCCCACGTCCCCGAGCCCTTCGGCGCCAGGGACGTGTTCACGTCGCAGCGCAGCGAGCCTTCCTCCATCCGGACATCCGACACGCCGAGGGCGCGCACCAGGTCCCGCAGTTCGGTCACATACGCCCGGGCCACCTCCGGCGCGAGCGGACCGGTGCCCGCGACCGGCTTGGTCACGATTTCCACCAACGGAATACCCGCCCGGTTGTAGTCGACCAGCGAATAGTCGGCACCATGGATCCGCCCGGTGGAACCGCCGACGTGCAGCGACTTACCGGTGTCCTCCTCCAGGTGGACGCGCTCGATCTCGACCCGGAACCGCCCCGCTGGCTGGGTGCCGGGCGGCTGGGTGGTGCCGGGCGCCTGGGTGGTGCCGGGCGGCGGGGCGCCGTCCGCGCTGCCGGACGGTACGCCGGAAAGGGTGATGTCGAGCCAGCCGTCGGTGCACAGCGGCTCGTCATACTGCGATATCTGGTAGTCCTTCGGCATGTCCGGATAGAAGTAGTTCTTCCTGGCGAACCGGCAATGTTCGGCGATCGAGCAGTTCAGCGCCAGCCCGATCCTGATCGTGAACTCGATCGCGGCCCGGCTCGCCACCGGAAGCGAGCCGGGCAGGCCCAGGCAGACCGGGCACACCTGGCTGTTGGGCTCGGCGCCGAACTGCGTCGGGCAGCCGCAGAACATCTTGGTCACGGTGCCGAGCTCGACGTGCGTCTCCAGGCCGATCAACGGGTCGTAGCGGGAGACCGCCTCGCCGAAGGACACCAGCGTCGCCGTCTGGTCAGTCATTGCCGATCCCCTTCGCCTGGCCGGTCCCGTTCGCGTGGCCGGTCCCGTTCGCGTGGCCGGTCCCGTTCGCCTCGTCCAGTCCCTTCGCCTCGTCGAGCAGGGGATGGCCGCGGCGCTCCGCGAGGACCGCCTCGACCACGGCGGCGACCCGGTAGAGGCGGTCGTCGGCGAGTACCGGCGCCATGATCTGCAGGCCAACGGGGAGGCCGTCCTCGGGCGCGAGCCCGCACGGCACCGACAGGGCCGCGTTGCCGGCCAGGTCAGACGGGATGGTGCACAGGTCGGCCAGGTACATGGCGATCGGGTCGTCGGCTCGCTCGCCGATGGGAAACGCGGTCGTCGGCGTGGTCGGCGACACGAGCACGTCCACCTGCTCGAACGCGGCCTCGAAGTCCCGGATGATGAGGGTGCGCACCTGCTGGGCCTTGCCGTAGTAGGCGTCGTAGTAGCCGCTCGACAGGGCGTATGTGCCGAGCATGATCCTGCGCTTGACCTCAGCGCCGAACCCCTGCGCGCGGGTCAGGGCCATGACCTCTTCGGCGCTGCGGGTGCCGTCGTCGCCGACCCGCAGGCCGTACCGCATGGCATCGAACCTGGCCAGGTTGGACGATGCTTCACTCGGCGCGATCAGGTAATAGGCGGGCAGCGCGTAGCTGAAGTGCGGGCAGGGCACTTCGACGATCTTCGCGCCGAGTGACTCCAGCAGCTCGACCGCCTCGCCGAACCTCGTCATGACCCCCGGCTGGTAGCCCTCGCCGCCCAGTTCCGGAACCACGCCAACGCGCAGGCCGCTCACGTCGGCCTGGCGCGCGGCCGCCACCACGGGCGGCACCGGCACATCCACCGAGGTCGAATCGCACGGATCATGCCCGGACATCGCCTCGTGCAGCAGAGCCGCGTCAAGGACGGTGCGGGCCAGCGGCCCCGGTGTGTCCAGCGAGGACGCGAACGCGACAACCCCGTACCGGGACGATCCGCCGTAGGTCGGCTTCACCCCGACGATCCCGCAGACCGCCGCGGGCTGCCGGATCGATCCCCCCGTGTCGGTGCCGATGCCGAGCGGCGCCTCGAAGCCGGCCACGGCCGCCGCCGAGCCGCCGGACGAGCCGCCCGGTACCCGGCTCAGGTCCCACGGGTTATGGGAGGGCCCGAAGGCTGAGTTCTCCGTGGATGAGCCCATGGCGAACTCGTCCATGTTGGCCTTGCCGAGGATCACCACCCCAGCCTCGCGGAGCCTGCGGGTGATGGTCGCGTCGTACGGTGGCTGCCAGCCCTCCAGGATGCGTGACCCGCACGTGGTGGGCATGTCCTCCGTGGTGAAAACGTCCTTGAGCGCGAGCGGCACACCGGCCAGTGGCCCGAGCACCTCGCCCGCGCCGCGCCGT
The DNA here is from genome assembly GCA_033854735.1 of Streptosporangiaceae bacterium. Classification (GTDB taxonomy): domain Bacteria; phylum Actinomycetota; class Actinomycetes; order Streptosporangiales; family Streptosporangiaceae; genus JAWWPY01. Next base: position 8,935 of record JAWWPY010000259.1, read on the forward strand.
TCGTCCACCGCCCGGGCCGCCGCCCTCGCGGAGTCCGCCGCGACGTGCAGGAACGCGCGTACCTCGGTATCCACCGCGCCGATCCGGGCTAGATGAGCCTCGGTGACCTCGGCCGCCGACACCTCGCCGGCCGCGATGGCCGCCGCCAGGGCGGCCGCGGTCATCCCGGTAAGTTCGCTGTCCATAGTCAGTCCTCCGCCAGGATGCGCGGAACCCGGAATCGCTGCTGCTCCACCGCGGGCGCCTGGGCGAGCGCTTTCTCCGCGCCCAGGCACGGCACCACCACGTCATCTCGGTACACATTGACCAGCGGCACCGCGTGCGAGGTAGGCGGGATTCCGTCCGAGGCTACTTCCTGGATCCGCGCCACGGCCGCGATGATCTGGCCGAGCTGGCCGGCCAGGTGATCCAGTTCCTCCTCGCCCAGGGCCAGCCGGGACAGCCGGGCCAGATGGGCCACTTCCTCGCGGGCTATGGACATGGAGCCATCCTAGGGTGGAGCGCCCCACGGCCCGTCCTATTAATGGTGGTCGGGCACGCCCGCAGGGGGGTACGGCCCAAAGGTGGTCGAGCACGCCCGCGGCCGGCGCGGCCCAATGGTGGTCGAGCACGCCCGCGGGCGGTGCGGCCTAATGGTGGTCGAGCACGCCCGCGGCCGGCGCGGCCCGTGAAGTGCCCTGCTCGCCGCCGCCCTGTGCCGCCGGGGCGAGCCGCCGCTGGGTCACCGGGTCGTGGGCGAGAGCGTCCATCAGCCAGGCCGTGGCCGATGCCACGTTGAGAGGCCGGCTGAAGTGCCACCCTTGAGCCATATCGCAGCCCATGGCGCGCAGTGCGGTAGCTGCCTCTGGCGACTCGACGCCCTTGGCGACCGAACGGATGCCGAGCGCCCGGGCCAGATCCACCAGGGCCTTGACGATCAGCCCATCGGCTGTGCTGCCGGGCAGCGTCGCGATGAACGAAGAGTCGATCTTGATCTCGCTGACCGGCAGCCCGCGAAGCCGTCCTAGTGAGGCCCGGCCGGTGGCGAAGTCATCCAGGCTGATCGGGACTCCGATCGACGCCAGGCGGGCGGCGACCGCCTCCGCGGCGGCGGGCTCGCTCGTCAGCGCCCGCTCGCTGACCTCGAGCAGCAGCACCTCGGGCGGCAGCCCGCAGGAAGCGAGCCCGCGCTCTATGGTGCCGGCGAAGCCGCCGTCGAGCAGGTCGCGCGCGGACACGTTAACCGAGACCTGCACGGGCAGGCCACGTTGCCGCCACAGCCTGACCTGGTTGAGTGCGGTCTCCAGCACATGGGCGGTGAGGTCCCGCATCAGGAACGAATGCGCGACCAGGGGGATGAACGCCTGCGGCGGAAGCAGCCCGCGGCTGGGGTGCCGCCACCGGACAAGCGCCTCGAACCCGGCGGTTCGCCCGTCCGCCAGGAAGATCTTCGGCTGGTAATGCAGCTCGAACTCACCTTCGTCGATCCCGCGGCGCAGGTCCCCGAGCAGGGAGAGCCGGGCCGGTGAGTTGCGGTCGGATCGGGCCACGTAGGCCTCCACCCCGCTGTGGCGCTCCTTCGCGAGGTACATGGCGACGTCCGCGCGCTGCATGAGCCCATCCACGGCCGTTGCGTCGCGCGGGTACAAGGCGATTCCGACGCTGGCCTCGATCTCGAACGACATGCCTTCCAGCCGGATCGGCTCGGCGAGCGCGGCGCGCAGCCGGCTGGCCACTTCCCGCGCGACGGTCATCGCCTTGACCGAGGGCAGCAGCACCGCGAACTCGTCCCCGCCCAGCCGGGCGACGATGTCCCCCGGCCGGACGCTGTGGGTCAGCCGGTGCGCGACGATTCGGAGCAGGCCGTCGCCTACCGGATGCCCGAGCGTGTCGTTGACCTCCTTGAACCTGTCCAGGTCGAGGAGCAGGAATCCGGCCATGCCGCCCGACCTGGCCACCCCGGCCAGCGCTTCGGTGGTCCGGCGGGTGAGCAGTGTGCGGTTGGGCAGCCCGGTCAGTTCGTCGTGCAGCGCCTGATGCTCACGCTGGAGTGACATGGCGGCGTTCGCGTAGACGGCCGCGAGCGGGAGCAGAAACAGCAGGACGAGCAGCACAGATCTGTTCATCACCACCACGACGAGCGGCGCGGCGGACAGCAGGACCAGGTTGACGAATGCCTGATAGGGCAGCGCCTGCCGGAGCGTGGCCGGGATAGACGTGCGTTCGTGTACGGCCACTGCCACCTCGACCAGCACGAAGTTGCAGGCGAAGTAGGCCACCGCGGCCGCCGCTACCAGGCCGAGTTGCGGCCCGGCGAGCACCCAGGGTGCTGTGAGCGTCGGATGCAGGCCCGCCGCCTCCAGCACCGCCACCGCAGCGCCCAGGCTGAGCATGAACTGGGCGGCGTTGAAGGCGGCTCGGAAGGGTGCCTGCCTGCCGGTCACCGCGGCGGCCAGCATGGTGAGGCAGCGCACCAGCGCCGCGATGGGAAATCCCCAATACAGGAGCGCGGCGAAGCAGAACGTCAGCGAGGTCGCGCCCGAATCGGGGACGGACTTTCCGGGAGTCACAATTGGCCGGAGTTCCCCGATGAGCGCGAGCGCGGCAATGACCCAGAACAGCGGATGGCCGAGAAGCTCGCGCAGCGCGGGAAGGGACAGCCTGGGCACGACCGCCACGAGTACCGCGAGTCCGGCGACAGTGACTGCTGTGATGTAAATCCACAACGGAGTGCCGATCCGCGGACCGATATCCCTCGTGTCGTTCGGGTCCTTCATGGCGTCCTCGCGCTGGGGGCAGCCGATGGAATGCGCGCTTGCTCCATAAGCAGAGTACGGCGAAAACCGTACTTCGCGAAACCGATCACACACTATCTGTTACAAGCCTTCGATCCCCAACGAAATAGGCCCAGGTCAGACCCTTGATCAATCTGACGCAGAAATCCCAGATCCCAGCCGCACGCCGACCAGGCGCACAGCCAGGCGCTCGGCAGACTCCACCGGTCAGGCTCACCCGCCGGCCGTGCGCGCGGCCGGGCGCTGGGCGGACTCCACCGGTAAGGCTCAGACGCCGACCGTGCGCGCGGCCGGGCGTGGGCAGACTCCGGTCAGCCTCGCCCGTGATCGGCGGGACACGGCCCACCCCGCGGACCCGGCCGGTCAACCCCGCACGTCATCCGGGACGCGGCCCACCGCGCGGACCCGGCCGGTCAACCCCGCACGTCATCGGAGATACGCCCCCACCGCCGGCGGACCCGGCCGGTCAGCCTCGCACGCCCCGGCACCGTGTGCGCGACGGCGAAGCGGCGACCCATGGCTCCCTCCCGCCCCGCAGCTCCCGCGCGCAGCCGAGCTTCCATGATCACGGAGTATTCCTGGGTCCATGTGCCAAAAATGCTCCGTGATCAAGGAGGGCGGCCGCGGACGGGGCTGAGCACTGCGCGGGGCTGAGCGCTCCGCGGGGCGGCACTGCAGGCCCCATGGCTCCCAGTCTCAGTGCCAGTCCCCGCCGCCGAAGTCGCGCCGATTCCTTGATCACGGAGTATTTCTGGGTCCATCTGCCAAAAATGCTCCACGATCATGGAAGCAGTACCCAGCGCGGCACTCCCGCTCCACGGCTCCCAGTCTCAGTGCCAGTCCCGGCCGCCGAAGTCGCGCCGATCCCTTGATCACGGAGTATTTCTGGGTCCATGTGCCAAAAATGCTCCGTGATCATGGATGGCCGGGGTGGCCGCGGACGGGGCTGGGCGGTCCGCGGGGCTGGGCGCTCCGCGGGGCTGGGCGCTCGGCGGGGCTGGGCGCTCCGGGGGGCTGGGCGTTCCGTGGCTGGCGGGTCAGGGCTGCGGGTCGGCGGTGGCCGGGCGCTCCGCCGACTCGGCCGCGGCGGCTGGGCCGTCGCGGAGCAGGATCCTGAACCCGGCGTCGTCCAGAACCGGCACGCCCAGGGTGAGCGCCTTGTCATATTTGGAGCCCGGCTTGTCCCCGGCGACGACGAAATCCGTCTTCTTCGATACCGAGGAGGTCACCTTGCCGCCCAGTGCCTGGACGGCCTCGGCCGCCTCGTCCCGGCTGAACTCCTCCAGCGTGCCCGTGATCACCACGCTGATGCCGGCCAGCGGGCCAAGGCCGCCAGCCTCGGCGGCTCCGCCAGCACCGCCGGCCGACTCCAGCTGCACCCCTGCGGCCCGCCATTTCTGCACGATCGCCGCGTGCCAGTCCACGGTGAACCACTCGATCACCGACGCGGCGATGGTCGGGCCCACACCCTCAACGGCGGCCAGGCGCTCGGGCGAGGACGACGCGATCGCGTCGACCGAGCCCAGGCCGGCGGCGAGGGCACGCGCGGCGGTGGGCCCGACGTGCCTGATGGACAGGGCGACGAGGATCCGCCAGAGTGGCCGGCCGCGCGCCTCGTCCAGGTTGCGCAGCAGCTTGCCCGCGTTGACGGTGAGGGTGCCTTGCTTGTTGACGAAGAACGGAGAGGCGGCGAGCTTCTCGGCGGTCAGCGAGAACAGGTCGCCCTCGTCGGTAACCAGCCCCGAGTCCAGCAGGGCGACGACTGCCTCGTAACCGAGCACCTCAATGTCCAGCGCACTCCGGCTGGCCAGGTGGAAGAGCCGCTCACGAAGCTGGGCTGGACACGACCGGGCGTTCGGGCAGCGCCAGTCAACACCGCCTTCCTCCCGGGCGAGAGGAGTGCCACAGGCGGGGCATGTCGTTGGGAACTCGAACGCACGCTCTGCCCCAGTGCGCAGATCGACGACCGGCCCTACTACCTCCGGGATCACGTCACCGGCCTTCCGCAGCACGACCATGTCGCCGATCAGCACGCCCTTACGGGCCAGCTCATCGGCGTTATGCAAGGTGGCGTTCTCCACCGTTGACCCGCTGACCAGCACCGGCTCCATGACCGCGAAGGGGGTGACCCGCCCGGTACGGCCCACGTTCACCTCGATGCGCAGGAGGCGCGTGGTGACCTCCTCCGGCGGGTACTTGTAGGCGATCGCCCACCGGGGCGCCCGGCTGGTCGCGCCGAGCGCGCGCTGCAGGTCGAGCCGGTCGAGCTTGACGACCACGCCGTCGATCTCGTACGGCGGGTCGTGCCGGTGCTCGCGGTAGTGCTCGATGTACTCCCGGACGCCGTCCAGTTCCTCGGTGACCTTGAACAGGTCGCTGACCGGCAGCCCCCACCCACGCAGCCGCTGGTACCAGCCCGAGTGGGTGCCCGGATCATCGACCGAGGTGACGCCCACCCCGTGCAGGATCAGGTCAAGCGGCCGGGTGGCGGTGACCCGGGGGTCCTTCTGGCGCAACGACCCGGCGGCCGCGTTACGCGGGTTAGCGAACGGCGGCCGGCCCGCCTCGGTCAGCTTCTCGTTCACCTCGCGGAACGCGGCGACAGGCAGGAACACCTCGCCGCGGACCTCCAGCACCTCGGGTACATCCGGCCCGGTCAGCCGGAGCGGGACGGAGGTGATGGTGCGGATGTTCGGCGTGACATCCTCCCCGGTGACGCCGTCACCGCGGGTGGCGCCGCGGACCAGCGCGCCGTTGCGGTAGACGAGCGCGATGGCGAGGCCGTCGATCTTCAGCTCGCACAGGTAGGGGCCCGTCCCGCCGAGCCGGGCGACCCGCGCGGCCCAGGCGTCGAGTTCCGCCGCGGAAAAGGCATTGTCGAGGCTGAGCAGCCGCTCCAGGTGCTGGACGGCGGTGAACTCGGTGGAGACGGCGCCGCCCACCTTCTGCGACGGCGAGTCCGGCGTGCGCAGCTCCGGATACCGGTCCTCCAGCTCGATGAGCTCCCGCATCAGCGCGTCGTACTCGGCGTCCGAGACGAGCGGCGAGTCGAGCACGTAGTAGCGGTGGCTGTGCTCGGTGAGTTCGACGCTCAGGTCCGCGTGACGGTGCCGCGCGGCCACTGTGGCTTCTTCCACCGTGGATTCGCCCATCGACGCTTCACTCATCGACGCTTCGTCCTGCGCAGCCGCGCCCGACGCGGCGCTGTCCGGCCCGGTCACCCAGCCTCCTCCTCGATCAGTTCAGGCAGCAGCCTGCCCGCTTCCCGGCAGCAGGCGAGAGCGGCCTTGGCATACTCGGGCGGCGCGCCGGCCAATCCGCAGGCCGGCGTGATCACCACCTGGGCGGCGATGCCTGACGAGCCGCCCGCTCCCCGGGCGGCTGGCCACCCCATCCGGCGCCAGAGCTCAACCACCCGGCCCGCCACCGCTTCGCGGGACGGCAGTTGCCCGGGGGTGGTTCGTTGGGGAAGGTGGGTGTCGCTAGACGGGCCAGCGGTGGCCCCGGGCGTGGCTGGGACCGCGCCGACGAAGACTCGCAGGCCTGCCTCCACCAGCTCCGCCAGCGTCTCCTCCTCCCCGCGCCGCAGCTGGCTGAGGTCGAAACCCACCGCGTCCGCCCCGGCGGTTTTCATCATGCCGAAGGGCACCGACAATCCACAGCAGTGGATCAGGGCCGGAGCCGTCGCGGCCTGCAGCACAGTCCGCAGCCCGGTCTCAATGTCGGGCGCGTCGACCGCGGGCAGCCGGCCGAATCCGCTGGCCGTCGGCACACTGCCCTCGATCACCGCGGGCAGTGCGGGCTCGTCCAGCTGGAGCAGTACCTGAGCGCCCGGCACGCGCCTGCGGACCTCGGCGACGTGCTGCGCGACGCCTTCCGCGAGCGACTCGGTCAGGTCGGCGACCGCGCTCCGGTCGGCGAGGGCGGCATTTTGGCTGCGGGCGAGCTCGATGGTGGCCGCGAGCGTCCACGGCCCGCAGACCTGGATCTTCAGCGGGCCCTGGTACCCGTCCGCGGCCTCTTCCAGCGCGTCCAGGTCCCGGGCCAGCATGGTGTGGGCGCGGCGCATGTCGCGGCCGGGCCGGTCCGCGAACCGCCACCCACTGGTGGTCATCTCCACGGGCAGCTCGATCAGCAGCGCCGCTGTCCGTCCGGTCAGGTCGGCGCCTGGGCCGCGGTCTGGGAGCTCGGCAAGGTGCGGCAAGTCTGGCAGCTCACCCAGGATGATCCGGGTGGCCTCGGCCGGGTCGGTGCCGGGCATGGAGCCGACGCCGGTGGCGCCGGCCGGCGGCCACGGGAACGAGGTGGCGGGGTTGGTGTCCTGCACGCTGCTGAGCTTAGGGCGTGCCGCGCGGGAAAGTCCTGGCTGACGGGCTGCGCCGCACCGTGCCCCCGGACAACGGTGCGGCGCAGCGGCCAGGGAGGCCGGCCGAGCCTGGCCTTATCGGCTGCGGTTAGACGAGCATCGCGTCGCGCTCATCGGCGACGTCGGCGTCGGCGTCGAGGACGTGCAGGCCGGCTACCCTCCGGACGCCTTGGGTCATCCGGTCCGGGGCCAGGAGGGCCACCGTAAAATCCGGCTCGTCCCTGCGGCTGGCGAAATTCCGCTCTTCCCGGTGGATGCCGGCGCTGACCACGGCGATGATCCCCGCGCTGACCCCGGCAATGAAAACGATGATTGCTGCGATGGCGATGGTAGCCATGTGGTCCCTACTTTCCGGCCGACGGTGTCCTCGGCCTGCCCCGATCTGAGCCTCTCGTCCCGGTATGGGTGGCCGGGGCGATGAGGATGTTGGGAACTATCTGGCCTGTTTGGATACACCCAAGGAGCCGGACTGCTAGACTCACCTGTATGTTTCCGACCATCCCAGTCATCCCAACCTCCTGCGCTCACCAGGCTTATACCAGCCTCGCGCGGGCATTAAACGGGATCGTAGGGAATATTCTGATGAATCCCATGACAGGGATGATTCTTTCGAGCCCAGCCACCCCTGCCATCAGGGTGGTTGGGACCTCTGGGAGGTGTTGTGGCCGCTGACCCGATGTACCGGCAGATCGCCGAGGATCTACGCCGCCAGATCGAGGAGGGCAGCCTGGCTCCCGGCCAGCAGCTCCGGACCGAGCTGGAACTCAGGGAGAGGTACCAGGCGTCACGCAACACCGTCCGCGATGCGGTCAAGTGGCTCATCGGCCGTGGCCTCGTAGAAACTCGCCCAGGTCAGGGCACGTTCGTCGTCGAGAAGATCATTCCTTTCGTGACCACGCTGACCGGAGATGCGCGGACCGGCTTCGGCGGCGGGGAAGACGAGATCTACGACCTCTATGACAGGGAGGTCAAGGCCGAGCGCCGTGAGCCGGAGGCCAGCGAGCCCCGAGTGGAAATGCAGCGGGCCAGTGGCAGGATCGCGAACGAGTTGCGGGTCGAGGAGAACTCGGCGGTCGTCAGCCGACACCAGCAGCGGCTCATCGACGGCACACCGTGGTCGCTGCAGACCTCCTTCTACCCGATGAGTTTCGTCGAGAATGGCGCGCTCCGGCTGATCCAAGCCACCGACATACCGCAGGGCACGGTCGCGTACCTGGCGGAGACGCTCCAGATCCAACAGGCGGGCTGGCGCGACATGATCACGGTGCGGACTCCGGACAAGACTGAGACAGACTTCTTCGGGCTTCCCGACGACGGCCGGGTCTCCGTGATCGAAACGCGTCGGACGGCGTTCGACGAACGTGGCACGCCCGTCCGGCTCACGGTCAGCGTATATCCCGCGGACCGGAACCAATTCGCGGTCAACGTCGGCCGTGTTCCAGCGGATGTCGCAGATCCGACATCGGCCGGCACTAACTCTGATGTCACGACGCGGGCGTAGCGCCGGATGGCGCAGGCCGGGCCAGCTCCGCTTATTGGTCGGTCTGCACACGCAAGGAAAGACCTGTCGGGTGTTTGCCACCAACTCCTCGCTTGGTCTGCTACTAGACCTGAGCTCTCAGGCGGGGCCTGCCAACCACGGAGCCATGAGCGAGAACCTTGAAGTCCGCCGAGCTGTGGTGGACGACCTACCCGTCATTCTCGGACTGATCGATGAGGCGGCGGGCTGGCTGCGCGCCAAGGGCACAGATCAGTGGCGCGAGCCCTGGCCGAGCAGGGAGGCGCGGGACAACCGCGTTTTGAAAGGCCTGCAATCCGGGAGTACCTGGCTGGTGACGTCGGGTGATACGGCAGTCGCCACGATTACCTACCGGCAGCACGCCCGCCGGAAGCAGGACGTCAACCAGCTGCAGGACGGTATCCGGGAGCTTTGGACTGAGGCAGAGCAGAGCGAGCCGGCCGTGTACGTTTCCCGTCTGGTGGTGCGACGCCAGTATTCGGGCCTTGATATAGGTGGTGCGCTGACGGACTGGGCGGGGCTACGAGGAGCACGGGGCTGGAGTGCCCAATGGATCAGAATTGATGTATGGACAACCAATGAGGCGCTACATAACTATTACGCCAAAAGAGGATTCGAGTTCTGCCGGATATGCCCTTTCGACAAAGAGACTTATCCTTCAGCCGCCCTCTTCCAGAAGCCCACGAGCAAGGCCGACGTCGTCGCCGCCACTCGATTCGCCGAGGTGCCCAGTACACCACCGGCCCTGACCGGGGGGCTTGCCGTCCAGTCCCTACCGGCCGTTGCGGCGCCCGAACAGTTAGCGGCCGCAGTCTAGGGGACGCACGAGGCGCAGGGCGCCGGTCGCGGTCCTGCACCTTCTGGGACGGCGCGATGGTCTCTCCTCGCAGCCACCCTTCCCGGCCAGCATGTCGCCCTCGTCGACCCTCATAAGGTGCGCCGTGCCGGTGGGCTGATCGGCAACGGCTGAGCGGTCAATGACGACAGTGGTGAATAACGGAAGTATCACATGGAAGATCGCCGCCAAGACATGACATACTCAGGGGTGACCGAGAGGGTGCAGGTAGACAAGGGCGTCATTGACTGGCATTCCTCATGCAGGCCGAATCGATGAGAGGAGGTGTGATGGCAAAGCGTCACGGCCGCCCATCCGTGCAGTACCGATACGAGCACTACGACCCCCGGGCGAGCATGATCGGCATCTCGCTTCCGAACTGAGGGGCGCTCGCCCCGGGGCGAGCGGACCCGCAGTCCGTCGTAGCGCTGCCGACGCTCTTCCAGCTTCACCGCATTCCAGCTCCACCGCATCCCAGCTCCACCGCATCCCAGCGCCGGCCGCAGCCTCGCCCACCTGGCCTTGGCCCCCCAAGCGCCGGCCGGGCTTTTCGATCTCGGGTAGCTCGATCCCGCGCTGCCTCTGTGCTTGCCGCCTCTAGCCGTCAAGCCAGCACGTCGGCGAATATAGATCGTGAAAGAATCGCCGGTGCCCTGCCGCGCCATCGAGCATGATCACGACATTCCCGGACAACCCGGTTTGGTCAGCGGATACTTCGCCCGACATGGATTGGGGCCTGGGGCGCAACCGCTCTTCGTATAGATGCGGACGACGCGCACGGGGTGCGAGGATTGGATGTGTCTCCACATCTCGTGGCATCCCTGGGAGGGGCCATGGCTGACCCCATGTACCGGCAGATTGCCGATGATCTGCGCCGCCAGATCGATGAAGGGGATCTGGCTCCCGGCGAGCAACTGCGAACCGAGATGGAGCTCAGGGAGAAGTACAACGCATCGCGCAACACTGTCCGTGATGCCATCAAGTGGCTCATCACCCGCGGCCTCGTGGAGACGCGCCCCGGTCAGGGGACCTTCGTGTTCGAGCGGATCAACCCCTTCGTCACGACCTTGTCCAGGGAACCTGAGACCGGCGGTGGGAGTGTTGAGGGTCCCATCTACCGGCAGGAGGTCGAGGAGGTAAGCAGGATTCCTGATAGCACCGTACCTCGCGTGGAGATACAGCAAGCTGGGGAAACTGCCGCTACCGCCCTGGGCCTCAGCCTCGACGCGCCCATCGTCAGCCGGCACTATCAGCGGTACATCGACGGCACACCCTGGTCGCTGCAGACGTCCTTCTATCCCATGAGCCTGATCGAGAGAGGTGCGCTGCGCCTCATCCAAGCGACCGACATCACAGAGGGCACCGTGGCCTACCTCAGGAACGAACTCCGCATCAGGCAAACCGGTTACCGCGACCTGATCACAGTGCGCGCGCCAACCGAGACTGAGACAGCCTTCTTCAAGCTTCCGGACAACGGGCGCGTCGGAGTGTTCGAGATCCTCCGAATCGCCTTCGATGAGCAGCGAGCGCCCTTCCGCCTCACGGTCAGCGTGTACCCCACCGACCGGAATCAGTTTGCCGTCAACATAGGGGACGTTCCCGTTGAGGCCGCAGTACCGGCGACGGCCGACAGCCCGGCCGTTGCGACCTCCGATGAATGAAACGGGTAATCAAGCCGACTTCTACCAGCATGAAGTCGAGAGCTTCACTGGTTAAAGATGACCACAGAGACTTCCGTGGGCTACGACCCCGGACACGGGTAAGCAAGGGCACAGGCCCTGGCCGCAGCCCCACGAGCTGTGAGCCGACGGCGCTGTGACGGTGTCCGCACTGCGAAGCCGTGGCCGAGTATCCTTCGGCGGCTCTGTTCCAGAAACCGACAGACCGCATCAAGCCGACCGACGGCGCCCTGTTCCAGGTGGCGTCGCCCGGGGGCTAGCAGCGGCCGTCGTGATTGCTATACCGGCCAGCGGGTAGTTTCGGGGGAAGCTATGGCAACTACCCCCAGCACACCCAGTGGCCTGAATATCTGGTTTGCCCGGCGGGTGCCACGGTGGGTGGCATGGCCGGCCGTGCTGCTGCTGGCGGCCGCGGCGGCGATCGCGGTCGCGCTGAAGGTGACACCGCTGCAGACGGTCAGCGTGGCCGGGCAGGTCATCAAAGTAGGCGCCACGACGCCGACGTTCAGCCTGTCCGGGCCGGGTGAGATCGACCTGTTCGGGCAGAACCTTCCCACGAACCTGCACTTCCTGGGGCCCGTCCGGCCCCGGCTGCAGCTCGCCCAGATCACGATCAACAGCGAGCTCACGAACTTCGTGCGAGGGGCTCACCCGACAGGCGCAGCGCGGGTCCTGGGTAATGTCCTCGCGGACGGGTGGATCCGCTACTTCGCCTGGGAAACCGTAATCAGCGGGCTGGGGGCGCTGCTCCTCGTCGGGGCCGTGGCGGGCTGGCGCCGGCTGCCGCACCGGACAACCATCAAGCTGCTCGTGGCCGGCCTGGTCGTGACCGAGGCCATCAACCTGGGCGCCATCATGTTCACCGCCTACCAGGCCCCTGGCTCGCTGCGCCAGGTGCACTCCCTCGACCAGCTCGTGGGTAGTGAGCCGCCGGTGTCGGCCGACAGCAAGACGGTACCGCTGCGGCCCGGGGTGCAGGTGGTCGTCATCGGAGACTCCACGGCCGCGGGGGCCGGGCTGCCGCCGGTGCCTGGCGCTACGCGTCCCGACCTCGCCTGCGGGCGCAGCACTGACGCATACGCCGAGGACCTGGCCCGGGCCAATAACTGGAACGTGCTCAACCTCGCCTGCGACAGCGCGACCATCGCCAGCGGGCTGCTGGGACCCCAGGGCCGCGGCGGCCAGACGGTACCGGCGCAGGTCGACGAAATGCAGCGGGCCCGCAGCGCGTCGATTGTCATCGTGAGCGTCGGTGCGGATGATCTGGGCTGGTCAGCGATGGTGCGGTACTGCGCGGTGGCGCCCAACTGCAATGACCGCGCGTCCGCCGCCTACTTCCAGCAGCAGCTCGCTTCGTTCAGTAAGGATTACCTGCAGTTGCTGAGCCAGCTCGCCACCCTCCCGGGCCACCCGCGGGTGCTCATCAACCGCTACTACAACCCCTTCGGTTCGGACGTGAGCTGCCTGGGCCAGGCCGGGCTCACCACGGCGAAGCTCCGCACCCTGACCTCGCGGCTGAATACGCTGAACGCGGCACTGGCCAAAGGCGCGGCTGATTTCGGGTTCGCCTCAACCCAGCCCGACTTCGCCGGGCACCAGATGTGCAGCCAGCAGCCCTTTGTCCAGGGGCTGCAGGGGACAGCCCCGTTCCACCCCACGATCCTGGGGCAGTTCGCCATCGCGCTGACGGATCAGGCGGCGCTGACCATGCGCTCACCGCTGCAGCGGTGACCCGGCCGCCAGCGCACCGCCAGCTCAGCATGGGCCGGACGGTCCGGGGCGGGTGACGACGCCTGCCCAGGGGGCGAGGACACCGCGATCAAGGACCCCGGCGGCGGACGACGCCACGACCGGGCCGGCAGGCGCGTCCAATGCGATGGGCTCGCCGGTGAAATTGCCGGCGACCAGTAGGCCATCGACCCGGTACGCCCATAGGCCCGGTGGCCCGGGCAGCTCACGGTACCGGGCGATACGCCCGCCGCGTTCGGCCCCTCCAGATCCGGCCCCTCCAGATCCGGCCGCCGCAGATCCGGCTCCCGCAGATCCGGCTCCCGCAGATCCGGCCGCCGCAGATCCGGCCCTCCCAAATTCGGCGCGGCGCAGCGCGATCAGGTCACGGCAAAGCCGTAGCACCGACGCCGGGTCGCCGCGCTGGGCGGCGACATTGCGGGTGGCGTTGTCCCCGTACGGCAACCACGGGGTGACGCCTTCCGCGGTGAAGCCCGCCGACGGGGAGGCGTCCCATTGCATCGGGGTCCTGGCGCGGTCCCGGCCGCCGCTGCCGAGGCCACTGGAGGTCATCCGGTCCCGCCGCAGATCCGGGGGCACGTCCACATCGGTCATCGCGATCTCGTCGCCGTAATAGAGGACGAACGTGCCGGGCAGCATGGCGAGTATCAGCAGTGCGAGCCGTGCCTTTCGCTCGTCGCCGCCACCCCAGCGCGAGGGGAACCGGCTGATGTCGTGGTTGGAGGCGGTCCAGACCGGGCACTCCCCGGCCGGCAGCGCGGCGAGGGTCTCGGCGACGATCCGGGACAGGGCCGGCGCGGTGAAATCGGCGAAGATGAACGGGAAATTGAAGGTGAGCTGGAGTTCATCGCCCTGACCGTGGAACGCGGCCATCCTGTCCAGTTCGCTCACCCATGTCTCTCCCAGCAGCAGCCGCGGCGGGGAGTAGCTCTCCGCGATCTTGCGCCAGTCCCGGAATACGCGGTGCGACTCGGGCCGGTTGGCGCTGTACACCTGCTCGAGCCCGAAGCGGCTGTGCAGGCGGTCCGGGGTCGCCGAGGGCGGGTCGTCACGCAGTTCCGCATCCTTGTACAGGCCCTGGGCCACGTCAATGCGGAATCCGGCGATCCCCCGGTCGAACCAGAATCGCAGGATCTCGCGGAACTCCTGGTGGACGGCGGGCTCCCACCAGTTCAGGTCCGCCTGGCTGGCCAGGAAGTTGTGCAGGTAGTACTGCCCGCTGGCCTCGTCGAACGCCCAGGCCGAGTGCCCGGTGGCATCCAGCCAGTTGGTCGGTGGCCCGCCGCCGGGAGCCGGGTCAGCCCACACGTAATAGCTGCGGTGCGCGGAATCCCGGCCGGTGATCGCGTCGGCGAACCACGGGTGAGCGGTGCTCGTGTGGTTGGGCACCAGGTCGAGCAGCACCTCCATGTTGCGCTCGGCCGCTTCGGCGACGAGCCGGTCGAGGTCGACGAGCGTACCCAGTTCGGGATGGACCCCAAAGTAGCCAGATACGTCGTAGCCCCAGTCGTCGTCGGGCGAGGGCATCGTCGGGGAAAGCCAGATGCCGTCCACGCCCAGCCACGAGAGGTAATCGAGCTTGGCTATGACCCCCGGCAGGTCGCCGTAGCCGTCCCCGTTCGTGTCGAACCAGGACCGGACGTAGACCTGGTACAGGGTGGCACCGTGCCACCAGCGGGAATTGCTGCCATTTGTGTCCATCGCTCTCCCGATGCCGGTCGTAGCCTGCTGGTGGTCGTAAACCTGCCGGTCGTTGAACCTATCTGGGTACAGGCCGGGCCGCCACTTCGCGATCAACGCCGCACCAGCCGGCGGCTTCCCTCCATTCGGGCCTTGGCCAGCCTTGATGTCAGCGGTCGGCGGGCGGACACTAGGACCGTGGGTCGGGCCGCTGAGTTGATCGCCGCGATCCTGTTTCCCACCGCGCTGGGATTCGGGACGCTGGGTGCCATCCGCGCGCTGCGCTGGGCGGCGGGCCGACGGTCGCGGCCGCCTGTGCCCGAGCCAATCGAACGGCTGGGCGCCAGCCTCCGCCGGCTCCGCACCGAGCTGGAGGACCTGGAGACGCGGCCGGGCGTGCCACACAAAGGGCTGCGCCTGCGCGCGCTCCGGGCCGCCTACATCGATGCCCTGGCCGCGGCGTGCGCACGGCTGGAGGTCAGCCCGCCCAACGACACGGGCGGTGCATCCCCCCCAGGGCCTGGCGGCCGGGTTCCGCTGACCGAGATCTACCGGGTGGAAGCGGCGTTGCGGCAGCGCGGCCTGGACGTACGGGAGGCAGCTTCACGCTGATCGCGCGGGTGATGGCTGGCCTACGCACGGCCCGCTGTTCGCGCTGCCTCGGCCAACCCTGCGCGGCGTACCATCAGCATGTGGTGCACGTGCTGGCAGTATCCGACGAAGTGGACGACGCGCTCTGCGTGGACCTGCGCCCGGTACGCACGGCCCAGCTGATCGTCGCCTGCGGGGACCTGCCCTTCGATTACCTCGGCTACCTGATGAACGCGCTGGACGTGCCCCTGGTCTTCGTGGCCGGCAACCATGACCCCGATCTCTCCGGCTACCGGACCTCACGCGCCGGGCTGCCGCTGCGGGCCGGCTTCCCGCAGCGGCCGCCGTGGCCGGACGGCGCGGTCAGCGCGGAACTCCGGATCGTGAATGTCGCGGGCCTGCGGGTGGCCGGCCTCGGTGGCTGCCGTCGCTATCGCGACGGGCCGAACCAGTACACCGACCGGCAGCAGGCGCGGCGTGCCCGGTCGCTGATCCGGCGGGCCGGCCTGAGCAAGATCCGTGATGGCCGTGGCATCGACGTGCTGCTCACGCACGCTCCGCCACGCGGGGTGGGTGACGGCGACGACCCACCGCACCAGGGCTTCACGGCATTGAACGGGCTCGTCGCGCGGCTGCAGCCCGCCCTGCTGCTCCATGGCCACGTCCGTCCGGCCGAGGCGACCAGCCCCGACCGCCGCCTCGGGCGGACGGTCGTCCGTAACGTCACCGGCCATCACCTGCTGGACATCGAACCGGGGGCGCGCAGCCAGCATTCCGCGGCGGGGATCCGCGATGCCAGCTGAGACCGGGTTCCCGCGCTCCGACGTCGAGGACGACTTCCAGCGCGCACGCCGCCACCAGGTACTGGCCCGGCTGGCCCAGCGGCTCCGCCGCGAGCCGGACGACGTCAACCTGATCCTGCCGTTCGACGAGGTCGTCGCCGCGCTGGGCATGAAGGGCGAGCGGTCACTCGGCCTGCAGACCATCAGGCTGGACACGGTGGTCGGCACCGTGGATTCCCGGCGCGACTTCGACCGCCGCTTCCGGCCCACGTCAGGCCGGGTGCGGGAACGATGGGAACGGCTGGCGCTGGCCCAGCGGCGCGGGGAGTCGATCCCGCCCATCGACGTATACCGCGTCGGTGACCTGCATTTCGTCAAGGACGGCCATCACCGCGTGTCGATCGCGCTGGCCACCGGCCAGACGGTGATCGACGCCTACGTGACCGAAATCCTGACGGAGGTGCCCCCACGGGGCATCCGGCACCGCGGCGACCTGCTCCTGAAGAGCTACGAACGGATGTTCCGCTCCCGTGTGCCGCTGCCTCCGCAGGCGTACGCCAAGATCACTTTCAGTGACCCCTGGTCGTACGCGGAACTCGGGGAGGCCGTGGAGGCGTGGGGATTCCGGCTGATGCAGCACGAGCACAAGTTCCATGACCGCGCCGAAGTCGGCCGACTCTGGTTCAACGACGAGTTCACGCCGGTGGTCCGCATGCTGCACGCGGCGGACCTGGTCGGAACGGCAACCGACGCCGAGGCCTACCTGGGCGTCGCGCGGGAACGGTACCGCCTCATGCGTACCCACGAGTGGAACGACGAAGTCATCGAGCGGTTGCGCCAGCAGTTCCGGCCGCCGCGCAGGCACCCCAGGCGGGACGCCACGGCCGACGGCTCGTGAGCGGGCCGGGGTCAGGGCACGGCGGACGGCAGCGCGGTAGGCGTGGTGGTGACGTGGCCCTGGAACAACAGCGAAGCGACCTGGCTGAGCTTGTCTATCCCGTAGTTGAACCCAGTGGCATCGGGGCTGCCGTCGTAGCCGCCGAGGCTGTACATGATCGCCAGGGTAAAGCGCTGGCCCACGCCCGCGAACCCGACGGTGTTGGTGATCCAGACGTCGGGCGGATCCCACTCCCAGCCGTCCTTGTTGCCTGGCTGGTTCGCCGGGCCCGCACCCCAGACGCCCCACTGCTGGTCAACCGCGCTGACATGCTGAAGCCGGTAGACGAGGTAGTCGCGGACGCTGGCCGGGGCATCGTGCAGCACATAGTTCATCAGGTTGTCGAGATCCTGGGCCGAGCAGTACATGAAGCCCCAGTTGGCCGACGACGACGTGAAACGCGCGTGGGTCATGCCAAACGCCTGGATGCGGCCGAGGAAGCTGGCGTCCTCGTACCTGTACCACAGGGCATTGGCATCGTCGTCGTTGCTGGTGTACAGGGCCTGGTACATCTCTTCCATGTCGGTGCCGGTCAGGTGGATGCTGCCGGCCGCATTGCGCTGCAGCAGATCGGTCATCATGGCCAGCTTCATCGTCGACGCCGCCGGGTACTCCGCCGAGGCGTTGACGTTGCCCCAGACCGCGCCGGTGGCGCGATCGTGAAGCACGATGCCGATCGAGCCCGGCGAGCCCGCCAGGTAGCTCAGTACATCGCCGATCCGCTGCTGCATCGCGCAGGAGAAGCCGGGGGCGATCCCGGAGCAGGTCGGGGTCGGGCTGGGGGTCGGGCTGGGGGTCGGCGACGGCGGCCGGGACGCGAGCGCCGGGGTGCCGACCTGAGCCGCCGCGGGCTGGCCGGTTTGGCCGCCGATCAGGCCACAGCCGGCCACGCCGAGAGCGGCCAAGAGGCAGCAGAGCACGGCGGGGAGCCGCCCGGGGCGGCCGGTTCTGTTGGCGTGGGTATGTATGCGCCCCAGGATATGAGGAAGCGCGCAAGGTCACACAAAGCAGCGTTAATCCGGGCCCGATTTGTTGCCAACTCGTGAGTGATGTGACCTGGGATCCCGCATGTGCCCAGGTCACGGTGCTAGCTTGCTGGGCCAGTTTACTGGGCTAGTTCACTGGGCTAGTTCACTGGGCAGGCAGGTCCGGTGAATCCGCCGGGCTGCCCGCCGAGGTAGCGGGACCGGACGCTGCCGACCGGTCGGCCGCTGGTGCGGCGGCCTCCGCCGGGGTGTCCGGATTGGCGCCGAGGGCGAGGTTCTTGCCGGTGGCCGGGTCGAACACATGCATCGACCGGACATCTGCCCACAGTTCGACGTCGTCGCCCTCGCGCACCCGGGTGGCCGCGTCAAGCCGGGCCACGACCTCGTCCCCACCATCGGTGTTGGCTCGCCCGGAATCCCGGGCGAGCTCCCGGAGCTCGGCCGAATCCACACCCTGCTCGAGGTCCTTGGCAAAGTGGACGAACACGTCGGAGCCCATGGACTCCATGACGTCGATGGTCGCGCGGAACGTGACACCGTGCGGCCGGGCGTCGGCCGAGACGAGCGAAGCGTCCTCGAAGTTCTCTGGCCGGATGCCCACTATCAGGTCCCGGGGTGCGCCCGAACGCTCAAGCTCCTGCCGTAGCTGGCCGCTCAGCGGGAGATCCCCGAGCGGGGTGCGCAGCATCCCCTCCTCGACCGTCCCCGGCATGAAGTTCATCGCGGGCGACCCCATGAAGCCGGCCACGAAGAGGTTGCTGGGCCGGTCGTAGAGTTCCTTGGGGCTAGCGAACTGCTGAAGCTGGCCGCTGCGCATCACGGCCACCCGGTCACCGAGCGTCATCGCCTCGGTCTGGTCGTGCGTCACGTACACCATCGTCGTGCCGAGCCTGCGCTGCAGCCGTGAGACCTCGGTACGCGTCTGCACCCGGAGCTTCGCATCCAGGTTGGACAGCGGCTCGTCCATCAGGAACGCGGACGGGTCGCGGACGATGGCCCGCCCCATCGCCACCCGCTGCCGCTGGCCACCGGACAGGTTGGCCGGCTTGCGGTCGAGGTGCTGCGTCAGGTCCAGGATCCGGGCGGCCTCGTTGACTTTCTCATCGATGGTCGCCTGCGGCGTCTTGGCCAGCTTGAGCGCGAACCCCATGTTCTCCCGGACCGTCATGTGCGGGTAGAGCGCGTAGCTCTGGAACACCATCGCGATGTCCCGGTCCTTGGGGGACTTGTTGTTGACGACCTGGCCACCGATGCGCAGTTCGCCTTCGGTGATGTCCTCCAGGCCCGCGATCATGTTGAGGGTCGTCGACTTGCCGCAGCCTGACGGCCCGACCAGGATGACGAACTCCCCGTCCGCGATGTCCAGGCTGATCTTGTCCACCGCCAGCGCCCCGTCCGGGAAGCGCTTGGTGACCTGATCCAAGACGATGTCGGCCATTGTCTGCTCCTTACCCCTTGACCGCGCCCGATGTCAGCCCGGCGACGATCCGGCGCTGGAAGAACAACACGAAGATGATGATCGGAATGGTGATGACGACCGCGGCGGCCGCGATGGGGCCGGTCGGAACCGTGAACTGCGAGCTGCCGCTGAAGTAGGCGATGGAGGCCGGCGCCGTCCGGGAGGAGACCGTCGAGGTGAACGAGATCGCGAACAGGAAGTCGTTCCAGCAGGCGAAGAAGACCAGGATCGCCGTGGTGACCATTCCCGGGGCCGCGAGCGGGGCGATGACCTTGACGAACGCCTGAAATGGCGTGGCGCCGTCCATCTTGGCCGCCTTCTCGAGCTCCCAGGGGATCTCGCGGAAGAACGCCGACAGCGTGTAGATGCCGAGCGGCAGGCCGAAGGCGACGTAGGGGATGATCAGTCCCGGCCAGGTGTTGAACAGGCCCAGCGAGCGCTCGATGCTGAACATCGGGGTCACCAGGGCGATCTGCGGGAACACCGCGATCAGCAGTGCCATCCCGATGAGCACGCTCTTGCCCGGGAACCGCAGCCGGGCGACCGCGTAGGCGGCCATGGAGGCCAGCACCACAGCGATCAGCGTCGAGATGGCGCCGATCCCGATCGAGTTGACCAGCGGCCGGATGAACTGGGAGGTGCTCAGGATCTGGCTGTAGTTCGACCAGGTCCACTGCGCGGGAACGAAGGAAGGATCGAGGACCGCCGTGGGCGTCTTGAAGGACAGCGAGACCATCCAGAGCACCGGGATCAGGGCCAGCGCCACAACGACGACGTTCGCCGACCCCCAGCCGATCTTCTGACGGGGTGTCGTGGTAACAGCAGCCATTAGCGAGTCACCTCTTTGCGATGTCCGTGCCGGGGGCCGCGGTACCGAAACCCTTGATGAACAAGAAGGCGATGATCGCCACGCAGATGAAGATCAGGATGGAGATAGCCGATCCGATCCCGAGGTTCAGCGCGTTGAACAGGTTGTGGTAACCGAGGACTGACACCGACCCGGTGCCGTTGGCGCCGGCGGTCAGGATGAAGATGTTGTCGAATATCCGGAACGAGTCCAGCGTCCGGAACAGCAGCGCGACCAGGATGGCCGGCTTCATCAGCGGCAGCGTGATCTTGGTGAAGCGCTGCCAGGCGGTTGCGCCGTCCACCTTCGCGGCCTTCTGCAGGTCCTCGGACACCAGGGAGAGCCCGGCCAGCAGGAGCAGCCCCATGAACGGCGTGGTCTTCCAGATTTCCGCCAGGATGATGACGGCAATGGCCTTTACTTCCGAGGTCAGCACCGCGTTGTTGTTGAACGCCGCGGCCAGGTAACCCTGCCCGGGCGTCCACGCGTACTGCCAGCCATAGGCGGCGGCGACCGTCACGATCCCGTAGGGGATGAGCGCGGCGGTCCGGACTGTGCCCCGGCCGAAGAGCGTCCGGTGCATGACCATGGCCAGGATCATGCCGAGCACCAGGGTGATGGCGACCGAGAAGACCGTGATGATGAGGGTCACCTTCAGCGCCTGCCACCAGTACGGGGAGCTGAGCACCGCCGCGTAGTTGCTGAACCCGATGAACTTGACCGCCTTCGGGAGCTCCAGGTTGTAGCGCTCCAGCGACAGGTAGACGGCGTAGCCGACCGGGAAGGCGGTGACGGCGATCATCACGATGACCGCGGGCGCGCACAGCATCCAGCCGAGCCTGCGCTCGGCCCGGGCGCCTTCCGACAGCTGTGGCTTGCGCCGGCCCGGGGGCTCTTCGATCGTTTCGGAAGCCGCTACCGTGCCTACTGCCTCACTCATCGGCCCCTTCCCTCCCTCACTGCCAGGCCGCCCCGCGCTGCGCGGCCGCTCACGGGACGAGTCCCTTCGATTGCAGGGCGTTGCCGAGCTGGCTCACCATCGACTTCTCGGTGCTGGCCGGGTTGATGGCGGACGCCGGCGAGATCAGGTGCGAGATGTCGATGGACACCACCTGATACACCGGCGTCTTCGGCCGGACACTCGCGTTCTGCAGCGCCTTCAGGATCTCGGCGTGGAATGGGTAGTTCTTGAACAGCGCCGGGTTGTTGTAGAGGCTGGTGATCGTCGGCGGAACACCGCCGACGTTGGCCCCGATGATCTGGTTCTGCTTGTCCCGCAGGCACAGCGCGGCCTGGAAGGCGAACGCCTTGTGCTGCGAGTACGCGCTGACCGCGAGGTCCACTCCGCCGATCGTCACCTTGGCCGGCACGCCTGGGGTGACCTCCGGGTAGAGCGCGTACTTGAAGTTCGGGAACAGCTTCGGGCTGTCAAGCTTCATGGCCGGGTACACGAACGGGTAGTTCAGCTCAAAAGCAGCCTGCCCACCCTCCATGGCCAGCCGGTTCTCGTTCTCCATCTGCACCGACAGCGACGGATCGGCGCCCGGGCCAGTGGCCAGCTGCTTCATGATCGACAAGGCCTTGACCGCGGGCGAGCTCAGGGTCACCTTGGTCGCGTCCCCGTTCAGCACGGTGCCGCCCGCGCTGGCCACCATCGTGTTGAACCAGACGGTCGCACCCTCGTACTGCGCGCCCTGGATCTCGATCAGGTGCGGCTTACCCGCCTTGGCCAGCTGGGCCGCGTCAGCGAGCATCTGGGCCCAGGTCTTCGGCGGGTTCGGCACCAGGTCGGACCGGTACCAGAGCAGCTGGGTGTTGCTGTTGTCCGGCACCGCGACGAGCTGGCCGTTCCACATCGCGGTCTGCAGGGCCGGCTTGAGCGTGCCGTTCTCGGCCTGCGCCCGGTTCGCGCCGGTCCACGGCTCAACCCAGCCCGCATTGGCGAACTCGGCCTCCCAGGTAACGTCCAGGCCCATGATGTCAATCGTCGAGTCGCCCGCGGCCAGCCGCCGGACAAGCTGCTGCCGCTGGCCGTCGGAGGCGTTGGGCAGCTGCTGGTAGGAGATCGTGTACTTGCCGCCGCTTTGCGCGTCGCAGTTCTTGATGGCGGTCTGGGTGGCGCCGGAGTTGTCTGGGTAGAGGTAGAAGCTCAGCGAGACCGGTCCGGTGCTGGCGCTGCTCGTGCCGCAGGCGGCCAGGGCCGCGGAGGCCAGGGCAACGCCGACCCCGCCCGCGGTCAGGCCGCGGAAACGTGATCGTGACCGCCGGGCCGGCCGCATCCGGGTCGGCTCTATCCAGGCCCACTGCCTCCGGGCCGGCTGCCTCCGGGCGAGCCGCCGTGAAGTGCCTCCTCGTGAAGTGACTCTGTGAGCCTCGTTGCCCTCATCGCCATTCATCGCCCCTCCAGTGCGCTGACCTGTCGCCGCCTGAGCACCGTCACGTCATTGATCACACCTGCCACGCTAAGGGCTTTACCCACCGGCAACAAGACATTCACATAGGGGAAAATTTCACCGGTCGTGATAATGACCGCGGTTACTGTGCGTACCGGATGGCCTGGTCATGGGGGCGCGTAGGCCGGTAGGCGGAGAGGCTGGGAACGCCCCGCACTGGCCGTGGCCGGCCGTCAGGCGGTGGCTGAGATCGTCGCGCTGCCGAGAACGGTGTCGCCATCGTAGAGAACGGCGGCCTGCCCGGTGGCGATGCCCCGGGCGGGGCGGGCCAGCCTGATACGCAGCAGGTCACCGTCGGGTCTGGCCGTCGCCGCGTGTGCCTCGCCATGCGCGCGGAGCTGGACCAGGCAGTCGCGGGGACCGCTGAGTGGCGGGCACCCGGTCCACACGGAGCGCTCCGCCACGATGTCCAGGACGTCGAGGGATTCGAGCGGACCTATGGTTACCGTCCGTGACGTCGGCTCGATGTCCAGGACGTACCGGGGCCTGCCGTCGGGGGCTGGCGCGGCGACCCCCAGGCCCTTGCGCTGGCCGATGGTGAACCCGTAGGCGCCGTCATGCGTTCCGACGGCGATCCCGTCCGGCTGCACGATACGGCCAGGCGCACGGCCCAGCCGCCCGGCCAGGAACCCCCTGGTGTCACCGTCGGGGATGAAGCAGACATCGTGGCTGTCCGGCTTGGCCGCCACGCCCATCCCGCGCGCCGCGGCCTCCGCCCGGACCTCGTCCTTGGTGGAAGGGCCGAGCGGGAACATGGCCCGGCCAAGCTGCTCAGGGGACAGCACGGCCAGCACGTATGACTGGTCCTTGGCCTGGTCGACGCTACGGCGCAGGGTGCCATCGGCCAGCCGAGCGTGATGACCCGTGCACACCGCGTCGAAGCCAAGGGCCACGGCACGGTCGAGGACAGCCGCGAACTTGATCTTCTCGTTGCAGCGCAGGCATGGGTTGGGGGTGCGGCCGCGCGCGTACTCGGCGACGAAATCCTGGACCACGTCGCGGTCGAAGCGCTCGGCCATGTCCCAGACGTAGAACGGGATGCCGATCACGTCGGCGGCGCGGCGCGCGTCGTTCGCGTCCTCCAGCGTGCAGCAGCCGCGCGCTCCGCTCCGGTAGGACTGCGGGTTCGCGGACAGCGCGAGATGGACGCCGGTCACATCATGCCCGGCGTCCACGGCACGGGCGGCGGCCACCGCCGAGTCAACGCCGCCCGACATGGCGGCCAGCACGCGAAGTGAAGTCATCGTCTACCGAGGCTATGCGAATCAGCGCCGGGCCCGGTCGCCTGAGAAGCCCCAGGGCGGCAGGTCACCTGGAGATCACCGGCCAGCCCGTCGGGCCCGTTCCACGGCCTCGCCGATCACCGCGCCGAGCGCGTCCACATCGTCCTGGGTGGAGGTGTGGCCGAGCGAGAAGCGCAGCGACCCCCGGGCCCTCGCCTCGTCGGCCCCCATGGCCAGCAGCACGTGGCTCGGCTGAGCCACCCCGGCCGTGCAGGCCGAACCGGTGGAGCAGGCGATGCCGCGGGCATCGAGGAGCATCAGCAGGGCGTCACCTTCGCATCCCGGGAAGGAGAAGTGCGCGTTTCCTGGCAGCCGGCCCGGTCCCGGTGGGGCACCGTTCAGGATGGCGTCGGGCACCGCCGCGAGCACCTGGGCGATCAGGTCGTCCCTGAGCTTGGCGAGCCTGCTGGCCTCGTCGTCCCGACCTGCCACGGTGGCGCCGACCGCGACCGCGAAAGCCCTGATCGCCGGGGCATCGAGAGTTCCCGACCGGACCTCGCTCTCCTGGCCGCCGCCGTGCAGAACCGGTACCGGCTGGACGCCCCTAGCGAGAAGCAACGCCCCAACGCCAACCGGCCCGCCGATCTTGTGTCCCGTGATGGTCAGCGCGTCGACGCCGCTCGCCGCGAAGTTCACCGGCAACTGGCCGGCGGCCTGGACGGCATCGGTATGGAAGGGAATGCCGTACTCCCGGGCGATCGCGGCGAGTTCCGCGACTGGCTCGATCGTGCCGACTTCGTTGTTCGCCCACATGACGGTGGTCAGGGCCACACTGTCCGGGTCGGTGCTGATGGCGTCCATCAGCACCTCGGGGCGGAGCAGCGCAGCGGCGTCCACCGGGAGCCACACCGGCTCCGCCTGCTCGTGGCTGGCCAGCCAGCCCACCGAGTCGAGCACCGCGTGGTGCTCCACCGGCGTGGCGAGCACCCGGCGCCGCCTCGGGTCGGCCGCACTGCGCGCCCAGTACAGGCCCTTCACCGCGAGGTTGTCCGCCTCGGTGCCGCCACTGGTGAAGATCACTTCGCTGGGCCGGGCGCCGACCGCCTCCGCGATCTGCTCGCGGGACTCCTCGACCACCCGGCGTGCCCGGCGACCCGCGTTGTGCAGCGACGACGGGTTGCCCACCCGGGCCAGTTCCTCGGTCAGCGCGGCGATCGCCGCAGGCAGCATCGGCGTGGTCGCTGCGTGGTCCAGATACACCACGCAGTCCTGTGCTGACCGCGGGCGTCCCCCCGCGCTGTCGATGTACCTCATGACGGCCTCAGCCTAGCTGGCGTTCCAGGTGTGCGCCGCGCCCCGGTTAGCGCCGGAAGCGCCTCAGGATCCGGCGCGCTTCTCGATCTCCTCGGTGAGCTGCGGCACCACGGTGAACAGGTCACCGACCACGCCGAAGTCGGCCAGCTCGAAGATGGGCGCCTCGGGATCCTTGTTGATCACCATGATCGTCTTGGAGGTCTGCATGCCCGCCCGGTGCTGGATCGCCCCGGAGATGCCGACGGCCAGGTAGAGCTGGGGCGAGACGGTCTTGCCGGTCTGGCCCACCTGGAACTGGTGCGGGTACCAGCCCGCGTCGGTGGCGGCGCGGGATGCTCCGACAGCAGCGCCGACCGAGTCGGCCAGCTTCTCGATCAGCGCGAAATTCTCCGCACCGCCGACGCCGCGGCCGCCTGAGACCACGATGGCGGCCTCGGTGAGTTCCGGCCGCTCCCCGCGTTCCTGCACCACCCGCTCGGTGATGTGCGCGGCCTTGGCCGCGTCGCTCACCTCCACGGCGATCTGCTCCAGCTCGGCCGGGCCCGGGGCGGGCTCGGCGGCGGCGGAGTTCGGGCGGACCGCCACGATGGGCGTGCCGGCCCGGACCCGGGACTGCACGACGATCGCCCCGCCGAAGATGGATTGCTCGGCCACCAGGCCCGTACCGTCTTCACCGGCGGCCAGGCCCACCGCGTCGGTGATCACGCCCGAGCCGGTCTTGACCGCCAGCCGCCCGGCGATCTCCTTGCCCTCCGGCGTCGCGGCCACGAGCACCGCCGCGGGCGAATGCGTGGCGACCAGTGCCGCCAGCACCTCGGCCTTGGGCGCTACCACGTAGTCATCGAGATCATCGCCGTCAGCCACGTAGACCTTGACCGCGCCGAACTCGGCCAGCCGCTCCCGGCCAGCCTCCGCGCCGGGGCCCAGCCAGACGGCCGCGGGCTCACCGAACCCGCGGGCGAGGGTGAGCAACTCGAAGGTGACCTTCTTGACCTTCTCGCCCGAATGCTCGGCGAGGACGAGGATCTCAGCCATGGACGGCAGCCTCTCCAGCTCTCTTAGATGAACTTCTGCGCGGCGAGGAACTCGGCGGCCTTGACGCCGCCATCGCCTTCGTCCTTGACGACCGTGCCTGCCTGGCGGGGCGGCCGCTTTGCGAAGCTGACCACCTCCGTCGCCGCCGAGGCCCCCCCCACCTGGCCCGGGTCGATCCCGGCATCGGCCAGGCTCAGCGTCTCCACCGGCTTCTTCTTGGCCGCCATGATTCCCTTGAAGGACGGGTAGCGCGGCTCGTTGATCTTCTCCACCACGCTGACCACCGCCGGAAGCACCGCCTCGACCGTGTCGTAGCCGTACTCGGCCTGCCGGTTGATCCGGATCGCGGTGCCGTCGACCTCGACCTTGCTGGCCTGGGAGAGCTGCGGGACGCCGAGGCGCTCGGCCAGCATGGCGGCCAGCACGCCCATCCGCGCGTCGGTCGACTCCGACCCGAGGATCACCAGGTCGAACCCGGTCCGGCCGAGCACCTGGGCGATCGCCAGGGAGGTGGCCAGGGCGTCGGACCCGGCGAGCCCGTCATCGATAAGGTGTACCGCCTTGTCGGCGCCCATGGACAGGGCCTTGCGGATCGACTCGCTGGCCTTGTCCGGGCCCATGGACAGGATGGTCACCTCGCCCCCGTGGGCCTCGGCCAGGCGCAGCCCTTCCTCGATCGCATACTCGTCAAGCTCGTTGATCACCCCGTCTACGGACGCACGGTCCAGCCGCGAGTCATCCGGCCGCAACGTACGTTCGGCCCACGTGTCGGGGACCTGCTTGACACAGACGACGATATTCATGACCGGCTGCCGACCTCCTGCCCGCGTGTTCCCTGCCGGCGTCCAGCAGAGCACCACAAGACTGCCAAACGATTCCCGCCAGCACTGCCGCGGGGTCCCCGTGGCATGCCGGACATGTTACCCATTGGTAGCCTACCGTCCCTCAGGCAGGCGCCTGCTCAGGCCGGTGGCTCCTCCAGCATGCGGCTCCTCAGGTATGCCGCTCCGCGGCGTCCACCACGTTCGCGAGGAGCATGGCACGGGTCATCGGGCCTACGCCGCCCGGCATCGGCGCGAGGAACCCGGCCACGTCGGCCACGTCGGCGGCCACGTCACCGGTGAGCCCGGCATCCGTCCGGGTGATCCCCACGTCCAGCACGGCGGCCCCGGGCCTGATCATGTCCGCGGTCAGCAGCCCGGGCCGCCCCGCGGCCACCACCACAATGTCGGCCTCCCGGGTGTGCATGGCCAGATCCCGCGTCCCGGTGTGGCAGAGGGTGACGGTCGCGTTCTCGCTGCGGCGGGTGAGCAGCAGGCCGAGCGACCGCCCGACGGTGATGCCGCGGCCGATCACCGTGACGTCCGCGCCCGCGATCGGCACGTCGTAGCGGCGGAGCAGTTCCACGATCCCGCGGGGCGTGCACGGCAGCGGCCCGGCCTCGCCGAGCACGAGCCGGCCGAGGTTGAGCGGGTGCAGGCCGTCGGCGTCCTTGGCGGGGTCGATCCGGTGCAGCACCCGGGTGGCGTCCAGCCCCGCGGGCAGCGGCAACTGGACCAGGTAGCCGGTACACGCCGGATCGGCATTCAATTCCGCCACGACCGCTTCGACCTGCTGCTGGGTCGCGTCCGCGGGCAGGTCGCGGCGGATGCTGGCGATCCCGACCTGGACGGAGTCCCGGTGCTTGCCGTTGACGTAGGCCCGGCTGCCCGGGTCGTCCCCGACCAGTACCGTGCCGAGCCCGGGGACCACGCCGCGACTGGCCAGCTTGGCCACCCGCTCGGCGATCTCAACCCTGATCGCGGCGGCCGTGGCCCGGCCATCGAGGATGCGTGCGGTCATCGCTGTCCCACCCTTCGTGCAGACCCGTGTGTCTGATTCAAAGTCGCGTTATTCAAATCATCCGCCCAGCCTCACCGCCGCGTGGCCCGCGCACCGACCGCTCGCACGGGCCTACGGCCCGTGGCCGCTGGCCGGTTTTGAATAACGCTCATTGACGCAGCTCAGTGGATGAAGCGGCGCGCTCAGTGGAAGAAGTGACGCACGCCGGTGAAGTACAAGGTGACCCCGGCCTTCTCCGCCGCCGCGATCGCCAGCTCGTCGCGGATGGAACCGCCGGGCTCCACGATGGCCGCGACCCCCGCTTCGGTCAGCACCTGCAGCCCGTCGGGAAAGGGGAAGTACGCGTCGCTGGCCGCGACCGCCCCCCGGGCCCGCTCGCCGGCCCTGGTGACCGCGAGCCGCGCCGCGTCCACCCGGTTGACCTGCCCCATTCCCACGCCTACCGTGGCGCCACCCGAGGCGAGCAGGATGGCGTTGGACTTCACCGCCCGGCAGGCACGCCAGGCGAAGGCCAGGTCAGCGAGGGCTTCGCCGGCCGCAGGCGGTCCCGCCTTAAGCACCCAGTGCGCCGGGTCGTCTCCGGCGGCGTCGATCAGGTCCGGCGTCTGGAGCAGCACGCCGCCATCGACCTGACGCCATTCCGGGCCGCTGGCGTGCCCCCCACTGGCCGCCGCCGGCGGGGGGCACGCCAGCAGCCGCAGGTTCTTCCTCGCCGTTAGCACGCCGAGCGCATCCGGATCGAAGCCCGGTGCGATGACGACCTCCGTGAAGATGTCCGCGATCTGGCGGGCCAGGTCCCCGGTGACGACCCCGTTGGCGGCGATCACCCCGCCGAACGCGGACTCCGGATCGCAGGCATGCGCCTTCCTGTGCGCCTCGGCCAGGTCGGCCCCGACCGCGATACCGCAGGGGTTGGAATGCTTGATGATCGCGACACACGGCTCGGTGAAGTCGAACACATCGCGCCAGGCCGCCGCCGCGTCCACGTAGTTGTTGTACGACATCGCCTTACCGTGCAGCTGCTTCCCGCCGGTAATGCCGTGCAGTTGCCTTCCAGCGGCAATGCCGTCCGGTTGCCTTCCAGCGGCAATGCCGTCCGGTTGCCCTCCGGCGGTAATGCCGTCCGGTTGCCCTCCGGCGGAAATGCCCGCGGCGGCGGCGCCCGGCCTGGTGCCGGCACCAGCGCCCGGCGGCGTGGCGGCGTCGCCCCGCAGGTAGAGAGCGGCGCGCTGGTGCGGGTTCTCCCCGTAACGGAGCACGTCGCGCCTGGTCCACACCGCACCGGTCACGTCCGGCCAGCCGGTCTCCCGCGCGGTGTCATCCGGCGCGTAGACGGACGCGAACCAGGAGGCGACAGCGCAGTCGTAAGCGGCGGTGTGCGCGTAGGCACGGGCCGCGAACCTGCGCCGCTGCTCCAGCGTGAACCCGCCGTCTGCCGCCGCCTCGAGGACCGCCCCATACATCAGCGGGTCAGTGATGACCGCGACGTGCTGGTGGTTCTTCGCCGCCGCCCGGACCATGGCGGGGCCGCCGATATCGATCTGCTCGACGCACTCTTCCGGCGGCGCGCCACCTGCGACCGCGGCCTCGAACGGGTACAGGTTGGACACGAGCAGCTCGAATGGCGCGATGCCCAGGTCGTCGAGCTGGGCCCGGTGCGTGGGCTTGGCCAGGTCAGCGAGCAGGCCCGCGTGCACCGCCGGGTGCAGCGTCTTCACCCGGCCGTCGAGGCATTCCGGGAACCCGGTCAGCTCCTCCACCTGGGTCACCGGCACGCCCGCGGCGCTGACGGCGGCCGCCGTGCTGCCGGTGCTGACGATCTCGACGCCCGCCGCATGCAGCCCGCGGGCGAGATCCGCGAGCCCGGTCTTGTCGTAGACGCTGATCAGCGCGCGCTTGGTGGTTACCCTCGTCACCGGCCGAGCCTAACCTTCCGGCCCTGGACGGACCAACCTGCGCGGGCCATCCGGCCCACGGTCTCCACGAGCAGGGAGCGCTCAGCCACCTTCACCCTTTCGGTCAGGACCGCCGTGTCATCGTCGTCGTGCACGGGCACCGCCACCTGGGCGATCACTGGGCCGGTGTCCGTGCCCTCGTCGACCAGAAAGACCGTGCACCCCGTTACCTTCACCCCGTACTCCAGGGCTTCCCGCACGCCGTGCATGCCGGGGAACGACGGCAGCAGCGCCGGGTGCGTGTTGATGAAGCGGCCACCGAACCGGCCCAGGAACGAGCGGCCCACGATCTTCATGAAGCCCGCCGAGACCACCAGATCGGGGTCGAAGGCGGCACAGGACTCGGTGAGCGCCAGGTCCCAGTCTCCGCGGGACGGGAAATCCTTGACCCGGTGGATGAACGCGGGAACCCCGGCGCGCTCCGCGCGGGCCAGCCCCTCGATCCCATCGCGGTCCGCGCCGACGGCCACCACCTGCGCCCCGTACGCCTCGTCCGCGGACACGTCGAGCAGGGCCTGCAGGTTCGTTCCCGCGCCCGAGACGAGGACGACCAGGCGTGCGGGCATGCGGCCACGATAACGTCCGCGCGGCCGTGCCGCGCCCAGGCAGCACGCATCGACATCAAAGGCTTTTCCTTCAAACCCTTCGATTCCTAACGATTGTGCTACCGTACTGCCATGAGCAGCCTCCAGGGCAGGGTGGCACTGGTGACCGGGAGTTCGCGGGGCATCGGCGCGGCGATCGCCACGCTCTTCGCACGCGAGGGCGCGAAGGTGGTCGTCCACGGCCGGGACGCCCCGGCGATGTCCGCCGTCACCGCGGGCATCCAGCAGGCTGGCGGGTGTGCGATACAGGTGACGGGCGATGTCACGCGACTCGCCGACCTGGAAGCGATGCGCAGCCGGATCGAGCAGGAGCTCGGGCCGGTCGACCTGCTCGTGGCCAACGCCGGGGGCAGCCCAACCAGGCCCGGGCCGGTCGAGCAGACAAGCGAGGAAGACTGGCGCGCCGCCGTGGATGGCAACCTGACGGCTACGTTCCTGACCATCAAGTGCTTCCTGCCGGGGATGAAGGAGCGAAAGTCAGGCGGCATCATCACCATGTCATCGGCCGCTGCCCGCAGGCCCCACCCGGGCTCGCCGGTCCCGTACGCGGCCGCCAAGGCAGCCATCCAGATGCTCACTCAGGACCTTGCCGCGCAAGTCGGCCCCGATGGCATCCGGGTCAACTGCCTAGCCCCCGAAACGATCCTCACCGAGCGCAACAAGCAGCAGATTCCAGCGGCGCAGCAACAGGCACTGGCCGGGACGCACCCGCTACGGCGCCTGGGCACGCCTGAGGACGTGGCCCGGGCGGCCCTTTATCTCGCTTCCGACAATGCGGCCTGGATCACGGGCATCATCCTGGATGTCGCCGGTGGCGCCGTCATGGTGTAAGCAGCATATTTCGCGGAAACTTGCAGGAATCGGCCAGTTCAGCGACGTCGAAAAGGGTGGGGGTCCTTCGTCCCCGCACAACGCGCACTGGACCTGATTGCGCCAGCGCCCAAAAGGCCAATAAGTAGTCCACGTTCGGCCAGAGCAACGTCTCTCGCCGGCAGGCCGGCAAGTCCGGCCCGGCAGGTCACTGTGGAACTGAGGCCCCCATGCGTCCGGCCAGGGTCCGCATCTCCGGCCGGGCTCAGGGGTGCCTCAGGACAGGGCGAACGAAAGGACAGGCTCATGGAAACCTACGAAGCACTCCAGCGATTAGGCCAATTTGGCCAATTAGACAAGCTGAGCCAAATAGCCCGATTGAGCCAGATAGCGCCATTGGCCCGATCGAGCCCAGTCCACCGGAATACCAATCACCAGGCGATCGCCAGCAGGGCCTGGTGGTCATGATGTGTGACCGTCGTTACTGCGGCTGCGTCCTGCGCGGGCGCAATCTCATCCGACTCGCTGCCGCGGCCTTCGCCGCCCTGGCCATGGCGGGCGCCGCCGCCACCGTGCTGCAGGATCTGCTCGACGCGCTCCTCATCGGCCTGCCGGTGCTCGTGGCTGGAATGGCGGTCGGCTTCGTGCTGCAGGTGCGCAGTTTCCGGAAGCAGACGATACGTTCCAGGGCGGCACCGGTCACGTCCGCTCCCAGACCCGGGCCGGCACCGGTCACGCCCGCTCCCAGGCCCGCGCAGGCCATCCAGCCCCCGCCGCGCCTGGTCCTGGACGCCACACCCCTGGATATCTCGGCCCTGGATGCCACGCCCCTCGATGCCACGGCACTGGATGCCACGGCCCTGGATGCCACGCCCCTCGATGCCACGGCACTGGATATCTCGGCACTGGATATCTCGGCACTGGATGCCACGGCCCTGGATGCCACGCCCCTGGATGCCTCGGCTCTGGATGCCTCGGCTCTGGATGCCTCGCCGACGGTCGCGGCCGCCGCGCTCATCGGCGAGCGGGACGCCGCGCGGGGGTAGCCCACCGCCGCGGAAAGCCGCCTGGTCCAGCCGTCCTTCGAGGCAGCCCCGCGCATATATAAACTAGGATGTCGTTCCTGGTCTGTCGCCGCAGCCACCCGCCCAGCGACCCTTCCGGAGAACAGCCGATGGCGCCCCCGCGTCCCGCACCCGTGCCGAAAGCCCGGTCCGGGCGGCCGGCCGAGCCCGCTCACCAGCAGCGCGCGCTCGCGGGCCTGTTCCTGGCCCTGCTGAGCCTGTTCGGACTGCTCGGGGGGCTCCACAACTTCCAGCGTGGCAGCTACATTGCGGCTTTCACCCTGCTGGCCGGCGTGCTGGCGGTCTGGCTCGCCATCACCTCACTCGCCCGGGCGCGGCGTGGCGGCACCATGTCCCCCCGGGGATCGGTCACCGCGATCGCCGTCGGCACCCTCGGCGTACTGCTCAGTGGCTCCTTGCTGATCGTGCTCGCGGCCTTCGGCCCGCAGGTGGTCAGGTTCTCGCAGTGCTACAGCGGCGCGAACACCCTCGCGGCCAAGCAGGTGTGCCGGAACCAGTTCATCCACGCGGTCCAGAGCGCCACGTCCGGCCGGTGACCAAGCACGCCATGACCGGCCCGGTCACGGACGCCCGGTGAGACACCCGGCCCTGGTCACACGCCCGCCCGGTCACGGCAGCGACGCGGGCCCCGGTCGCCGTCCCTCGGCGTCGTGCCCCCCGCCTTCGTCCTCGGCCCAGGGATCGAGGTAGATCCGGTGCCCGCCGTCAGGTCCGGCCTCATCCGCCGCATCGCCAGGACTCGCCGCCCAGCCAGCCGGGCCATCGGGCTCGCTCACCGCGACCGGTACCCGGCGCATCCACAGCCAGTTCACGAGGCCTGCGGTCACCGCACTGGCCACACCAACCTCGAGGATGGTCACCAGGCTCGCCTGCCAGGCTGACGGCCCCACCGCGGCGAGCCGCCCGCTGCCGAGCGGCCCGCCGGCGAACGCGGCGAGCACCCCCATCGCGCAGCCGGTTACCACGCCGCTTCCGAACCCCCACAGCGGCGCGATCTCGAACGCGGGGGTCGGCGCGGTCCGGACGGTCAGCAGTCCCCCGAACACGCCCGCCAGGTACGGCACGCTCAGCACGGCAACGGACGCCCACGCGGGCACGGCGAAATGCGCCCCGGACGGGAGCGCGGCCAGCATCGGCAGCATCGGCAGCGGCCCGAGCGCGGAACCGGTCGGTGCCACCACCGTCCCGGCGCCGAACGCGAACCCGGGGCCGAGGGCGAAGCACACCGCCCAGACGATCGCGTTGGGCACGTAGGCGATCTGGGCCAGCAGCAACAGCACGCCGCCCACCGCACCGGGGACGAGCGCGCTGTCCACCGACTTGAAACCGCCCATGCTGGTCGCGAGTGAGGCGCCGGCGAGGATCGCCCCGGCCCCGATCAGAACGGTCAGCGAACCCACCGAGCCGAGCAGCAGGCAGCGCGGCTGCGGCGGCAGCAACCGGATCAGGCGCCGCCACGGCGCCAGGGCACGGGCGCCGCCGAGCCCCCCGGCCACCAGCGCCAGCAGAAAGCCGGCCAGCACGGCCTGCACGGGTGACGGCGTGGCCAGGGACGACCTGCTCGCGAGCGCCAGCGCCCCGGCGAGCAGCGCGTAGGGCACGGCGAGAGCCAGCGCGGCGTAGCCGACCTCGGCGAGCCTGGACACCTGGCCCTTGCGCACCACCCAGCGCCCGGCCCGCCAGAGCAGGGCACCGGGCAGCGCCACGAGGCCGAGCGGGAGCATGCCAATCCGCCCCGCGCCACGCAAGGTGAAACCGACATGGTGGCCGACCAGCCAGAGTGCCGCGGCGGTGCGCAACACCCCCGGCAGGCCCAGGCCAGCATGCGGTGCCGCGATCCAGCCCGCGAGGACCAGCAGGGTAAGCACCACCAGCCCGATGCCGGCGGCCGCGGCGGCCGCGATCGCCCCGGTTACGGCCAGCGGGCGCCCGCCCGCGGGTGCGGTCAGGGCGCCCAGGCCGCCACGGGTACGTTCGGCGGACGGAGCGGAAGCGGTCACAACACCCAATCCTGGCCACCAACCGCCCCACCCCGGCGGAGGCGCGCGGCGCATTCTCCCGGCAATGTCCGCGCTGACCGGGGAATGGCTGCCGACTTCCAGCGCCCGCTTTGCCAGGCTTGACATGACTCATCCGGATGGGGCAAGGTCTAGGGGTCTGCTGGTGGCGGGTTGTAGGCCAGTCCATGACCCCCCAGGCCGACTGTCAAGAGTGGCATCGCAGGCTCGGCCGCGATGCAGTTTCGTGGCGATCCTCATCATGACGGATTGCTGCTAGACCTCTGCTTCGAAACTTCAGGCAAGCCATCTGTCGCGCTGACGTCGCCGCGCGCTCCTTGTCTGGCGCTGGTCCGGCATGGGTCAGCCGCACCGCGACATTCCGATCTCCCCGCCGGTTCGCCCCCATTCCAGCCTGGACAGCCTGGGCACTGGGGCGGCAGAGCCCACAGCATTGGAAGGCAACAGCGATGATCAAAAAGATGGCCAGGACCCTGAAGCTGGCCGTGGTGATGGCACTCGGGGTGCTCGGCGCTAAGGTCCCCCGAGCCGCTGACCTGGCCGGCGGCCGTGCCGTGGCCAGACCGGCTGCCCGGGGCGTGCTGCTGGCCGTGGTGGTTGCACTGACCGCTAGCACCCTGGGGGCTCTCCCACCCGCGGCCGGTGCGACGCGCGCCGTGGCCGCCACGCAGCCACACCGCCCTCAGCCGAGTCATTCCGGCCAGCCAGCCCAGCCGACCCGGCGGCAGGTCAAAGAGATGCTCGCCAGGCTGACCGCAGACCTGCAACGGGAGCAGGAACTCGCCGCCAGGCTCACCCGCACCGATGCCGGGCTGCGCTCGGCGTTGCTCGACGCGCTCAGCGCCAAGGCGGATGACGGGCGGATCGGCGTCCTATCAGGCGAGCTCAACCGGGTGTGGCGGCGGCTGGAGGATGCAAACCGGTCCATTGCCACCAAGCAGGCCGATCTCCTGCTGCTGCAGGCCCTGCAAGCCGCCGAGCGGCTGGAAAGGCGGGCCACCCGCGAACTGGCGGCGACCCCGGCGCGTGACGCCCGTTACATTGCCCAGGCCGCACATGCGGCACAAGCCCGCACCGCCCTGGCCGACCTGCAGCGCCAGATGGCCAGCGCCCGCTCCGGTGCGCCTGGGGCGGCAAAGCCAGCCAACCTCGATCCAATGACCGTCCCTGGCGCCACCGTCACCAGGCTATGGGCGGGCCCGCAAGTGACCACCTCACATCGCAGCGGGCTGATGCGTGGGCCAAACCGGGGCCAGTGGCCCATGGGCGGACGCGAGAAAAGCACCGAACGTCAGGTCGTGCTGTACAAGGTGACGACCCCGGACGGATCCGTGTACCTGGAACTGGCCCATCAGCGGCTCACCCGGGACACCACTGACGGACCTACCCAGTTCGGCGACGTGCTGATCACGCCACAGGAAGCGCCCGGACTGATGCACACGCTGCCGCTCAGCCCGAGCGTCACCCCGGCCGACATCCACATTGGCCACATGCACCTGCCCGCCCCCGCGCTCGACGCGATCAACACCATCCTCGGCGATCCCGGTGCTTATGTGTCGGGCGGCCCGGAGATCTTCGTCGGGCATCACGTCACGACCAGCCAGACCAGCGATCTCGCTGGCCACACGGCCCTGGTGATCCGGCTCGCCGGGCCCGGCGGCAGCATCCGCGACGGCCTGTTTGGCGGGCACGGGAAACCTGCCTGGCCCACCCGCTCAATCGGACCTGTCACTACCGCGGCCACCACGTCCGACAGCGCCTGGTCGGTTGAGGGGTACTACCTGATCGCCGCCGCGGCTACCGCGTTTGACCAAAGCGTCGGGGCTTTCGGCTATATCGAGCCCATCAGGATCAGGATAGAAAAGGGAGCCGAGGAGGCGATCCTCAGCCTCGGCATCGAAGCGGGCGGCAGCTTTCTTTTCGCGCCCTCGCTCGGGCAGGCCGGGCAGGCCACCGCTTGGCTTCTCGGCACCGCCCTCGACCCCTTGCTGCACGCACTCGGCCTTTCCAAGGCCAGCATCGCTGACGCCCTCGGCAGCGCATGGGACGCTATAGACCAGTTCCTCATACAGAACAACATCAATATCGACCCGTTCATAAACAACTGGGTGAACGGGGTGATGGAGCCAGATAACTTCGCGATCAGCGTCACCACTCCAGACATCAATCTGCGGACTCTGGTCGCCATCCTGGAGGGTGTGGTGCAGTCGGCCCTCAGCACGCAGGGCATCCACATTCCCGCCCTGGGCACTGTGATCTCTTCCATCCAGAACCGCCCAGGCAAGAACGTCGGCCCGGCCGTTTCCGCACCCCCAGCCGTCGCAGCCGCACCCCCAGCCAGCACAGCGCCAGCCATCGCAGTCCCAGCGCCAGCGTCGGCGCCGGCCATTGCCGCCCCAGGCCCGGGGAGCGCGCAGGCACCAGCCTCGGCCCCAGCGAGCGCGCAGGCACCGGCTCCGGCTGGCGCTGCCGTGATACAGCCCGGGTCGTTCAAGCCGAAGGTCGTCGCCCTGGCCAACCGGCTCGCTGCCGGCGCGCAGTCCGTGACACTGGCCAAGCGGCCCGGCGGGCAGGGGCCGATCCTGACCATTGACGGCCGCCGGTATGGCATCTACCAGCCCACCGGCAACCCAACTGCGGCGACCCTGGCCGCCAATGTCGCCGCCAGGTACCGCGAGCTCACCACCGGCTCTCGCGGTAAGCCGCTGGCCGGCATCGTCGTCGACATCACCGGCCTCACCGCCAGCCCCGCCGACGCCACTGCTGCGATCACCGCCAACCCCCCGTCCGCCACGGCCGGGACTCCTCCCGTTGTCATCGTGGTCCCCCCGGCTGGCGCTGCCGATATCACTATCCGCACCGGCGGGACCGCAGACGGCGCCGAGGCTAAGAACAAGCCGGCCACGGAACCAGGCGACGGCCCGGGGAACAGCTCACAGAAAGACCAGCAGGCCGACGGCACCGGCCAGGCGAACACGGGCCAGCAGGAGCCGTCGAACCGGGCACCTGCGCCGGACGGCGGGAAACTCAGTACGCCCGACCGGCCCACAGCGGCGCCTGGGACCTCACCGGGCCGCCGGCCGGCCGTGGCGCCTGGGACGCCAGTGATCTCGCCGGGCGGGGAGGGATGGACGGTCATCTCGAGCCCGGGACCGGTACGCGGGCGGGTGGACCCGGCCGACCCCGTGCCGTCCGCCGATATCCCCAGGACGATCGCTATCGGGGTTCCCCTCACGCTGCCACCGGGCACCGTCGTGCGGACCGCCGGCGGCGCGATCATCAGGATTCCCGACCGGACGACGGTCACGACCGGCATGCCCGTGCCTCATTTCCCGCCACCAGGTGCCGCCGGGCCAGCCAGCCCGAAGGCTGCTGATTCCCTCGCTCCCGTCGCGCCGAAGAGGCCCGCCGGCGCCCCGCAGCCGCCCGGAACCTCGGTAACCCCGAAGACCCCGGTGTCCCTTCACCCGGTGCCCGGCACCACCATCACTGCCATCGCCACCGAACTCAACCAACTGGCCACCACCAGCACGATCGCTTTTGACGAGGTGGCGTTGCAGGAGGGCGTTCCGCCGACTGCCATCGCTGGTGAACCCGCCGCGGCGGTGGCCAGTGAGATCATCAAGGACGCTGCGGCTAGTCCGTCCGGGGCCACGGGAAGCGATGGCACGACGAGCATCGACCAGGCCATCGCCACAGCCGAGGCCGACCTCGCCGCGTGGACCGCGGAGCAGCACGACGCGGCTACCGCCAGCCCCATGAGCCTCGATGAGGCCATCGCCGCAGCCGAGGCCAGCCTCGCCGCCGAGACCGCGGGGCAGCACGACCCGTCCACTGCGACGCCGCCTGCTGCGGTACCAGCCGAGCAGCAACCGGCTGGGACCTCCGCCACCACCGTGATGCCACCACCACCCGACACCCCGTGCAGCAAAACCACCCCCAGCGGCGGCATCCAAGCCACCTGCACCCCGCCACCACCACCCGACACTCCCTGCAGCAAAACCACCCCCGGTGGCGGCAGCATCCAAGCCACCTGCATCCCGCCGGAGACCCCTACCGGGATACTGACTGCCGACCCGCAGGTCACCCCGCCGGCCGTCCCGCAGATCACCCCGCCCGCCGTCCCGCAGATCACCCCGCAGTTCGTGCCACCCGTCACCCCGCAGTTCGTGCCACCCGTCACGCCGCCGGCCGTCCCGCAGATCACCCCACCGGCCGTCCCGCAGATCACCCCAGCCGCAATCCCCCAGATCACCCCGCCCGTGATCCCCGCAGTCACGCTTCCCGGCGCCAGCACTGGTCTGGTTCCCTGATGAAGTTGCCCGCAAGTTCAGGGACTCGACTGATTGCCTGGACGCGGGCTCGCCTCCCGCCGAAGCGCCGCTTCAGCGGGGAGGCTCACGCCAGGTGGCAGCAGACAGTGGCTGCCACCTGGGTGGGATGGACCGCGGTCGCCGGCGGAGCATTACCTGGCGATCCGCGCTCGAGACCGCAGCGAAAGCCCTTCCCGAAATGGCCGATGCTGTCGGAACGGGTTGTTTCCAGAAGGCTTGGAGTTGTGTGGTCGTCCCCCCGCTAGGCTTAGCTCGGCGCACGGTCCAGGCCCGCGCCAGCTCTTGAGCACCACATTGCGTGTCCGGCGTGCCTGCCACCCAGGTGACAGCGGAAGAGAGAAATGCCATGCCGACGTCACACTCCGCTGACGGGCCCACCATTTGCGCCTGTCCAGGATGCGAAGAAATCGTCGAGCAGCCAGCGGACCCCGGAATGCACCGGCTCTACCATTCGCAAAGATGCCGGATGCAGGCGCGCAAGCTCAGGCGCCTGACCCGGACCGACTCCGTACTCTCATCGCCCGCCAGCGGGATGGCCGCCGACGCCTGCACAACCGAGGCACCCCGGGCCGCCCGGCCGGCATCGGGGCACACGAGCCCTGATCAAGCCCTGCCACCGGCCGGGGACGCGCATCCCGCCTGGCCGGCTCGGGCCGCCGCCACCGGTCGGCACCGCCTGGACCGGGGAGGAATTCTGGGAGCCCTCCGGCGCCGACGTTTGAGGATCGCCCTCATCGTGGTGGTCGTCGGCGTACTTGCCGGGGGTACCTACCTCGGCGACCGGGTGACCGGTCCGACGGCCGGTGCTCTGCCTCGATCCCCTCCGCGGCCGCAGCCCGGCCCACTCCATTCCGGGACCGCCACGCCGCCGCTTCCCACCAGCCGTCCGTTCCCGTCCGGGCAGCAACGTCCGTCGCACCGGCCAGCGAAGGAACGCCTCATCGCGGCCACAAGCACGCCCAGCGCCGCACCGGCCACGCTATCCGCAGCAAAGGTGGCGCGGAAGGCCTCAACCACCCCCGGCCTGATTAGCTTCGAGGACGCAGCGGCCGACGGATGGGGACCATTCTGGGGCGACATCACAGGCACCGCGTCTACGAATACCGCCTACGACGGTACCCACTGCTTGCTGCTCAGGACGACCGGCGACCATTACAGCGCGATCGGCACCACAGCGAACATCCAGAGCCTTAAGCCGGGCGACACGGTCACCTACCACGTCTGGTCAAGCGGACAGCCGGGTGGCGTTCGGCCATTCGCCCAGGACGGTGACTTCAATGCCAATTTCGGGCAGCCCCGGGACACCGCGCTCCCGGCTAAGGCGGGATGGTTCACGCTGACGTGGAAGGTGCCATCCCTTTCCGGCCTGCACGCGATAGGCCTGCAAGTCACCAACCCAGGCAGCGGCACGCTTACGGTGGCCATTGACGCCCTGTCCTGGCCCGGTTCCTGACCGAGGGTGGCCGAAGACGCCAGCTCTCAGCCTTTTTGCATGACCTCGCGGGCCAGGCGGGCGGTCTCGCTGGGCGTCCGTCCGACCCGGACCCCCACCTTCTCCAGCGCTTCCTTCTTGGCCTGGGCCGTGCCCGCGGAACCGGAGACGATCGCGCCCGCGTGGCCCATGGTCTTGCCCTCCGGCGCGGTGAACCCGGCCACGTAGGCGATCACCGGCTTGCTGACGTGCTGCTCCACATAGGCCGCCGCGCGCTCTTCGGCGTCGCCGCCGATCTCCCCGATCATCACGATCGCGTCGGTCTCCTCATCTGCCTCGAAGGCCGCGAGGCAGTCGATGTGAGTCGTCCCGATCACCGGGTCGCCGCCGATCCCCACCGCGGTCGAGAAACCGATGTCACGCAGCTCGTGCATCATCTGGTAGGTCAGCGTGCCCGATTTGGAGACCAGGCCGATCCGGCCCTCGGCACTGATGTCGGCCGGGATGATCCCCGCGTTCGACTTGCCCGGTGACGCGATCCCCGGGCAGTTCGGCCCGACGATCCGGCTGGTGTTCCCACTGGCGCACGCGTGGGCCCAGAACACCGCGGTGTCGTGCACGGGGATGCCCTCGGTGATCACGACGATCAGTGGCACCCGGGCGTCAATCGCCTCGATCACCGCTGCCTTCGTGCCCGCGGGCGGGACGAACACCACCGAGACGTCGGCTCCGGTGGCCGCCATCGTGTCGGCCACCGTGCCGAACACCGGCACGGCGGTGCCGCCCAGGTCGACCGTCTGGCCGGCCTTGCGCGGGTTGGTGCCGCCGACGACCTTCGTTCCGGCGGCCAGCATCCTCCGCCCGTGCTTGGTGCCCTCCGAGCCGGTGATGCCCTGGATCATGACCCGGCTCTCGCCGGTCAGGAAGATCGCCATGTCACGCTCCTGTCGCCGGCGCGTCGCCGCCATGCCCATTAGTTACGGGTCCGTTGGCTCCGGGGCCACCCGCTCCGGGGCCACTCGCCCCGGGGCCACTCGCTACGGGCCCATTGACCCCGTGCCCATTGACCGACGGCCCGGTGGCGGCCAGTTGCGCGGCGCGGCGCGCCGCGTCGTCCATGGTTGCGACCTGTTCGACCACGGCCAGGCCCGCTTCGTCGAGGATGCGGCGTCCCTCGGCTGCGTTGTTACCGTCCAGCCGCACCACGATCGGGTGGTTCACCTGCTCGCCGCGCTCCCCGAGCAGGCCTATGGCGGAAACGATGCCGTTCGCGACCTCGTCGCAGGAGGTGATGCCGCCGAACACGTTGACCAGGACACTGCGGACCGATGTGTCGGACAGCACGATCTCCAGGCCGTTGGCCATCACCTCGGCGGAAGCTCCGCCGCCAATGTCGAGGAAGTTCGCCGGCTTGACCCCGCCGAACTCCTCGCCGGCCTGGGCCACCACGTCCAGCGTCGACATGACCAGCCCGGCGCCGTTGCCGATGATCCCCACCTGGCCGTCGAGCTTCACGTAGTTGAGGTGCTTGGCCTGGGCCCGCGCCTCCAGCGCGTCGGCCGCCCCCGGGTCAGCGAACCGGGCATGGTCCTGCCGGAAGGCTGCGTTGTCGTCCAGGGTCACCTTGCCGTCCACCGCGAGCACGTGGCCCTGCTCGGTCAGCGCCAGGGGGTTGACCTCGACCAGCGTGGCGTCCTCGTCGGCGAACACCGACCAGAGCCGCTCGGCGAGAACCGCGGCCTCCGCGGCCGCCTCGGGCGGCAGGCCCCCGGCCTCGATGATCTCGGCGGCCTTGGCCGGGTCGACCCCGTGCAGCGGATCGACCGGGACCCGGGCCACGGCCTCCGGGTTGGTGTGCGCGACTTCCTCGATCTCCACACCACCCTGCACCGAGCAGATCGCCACGAATGTCCGGGCGGACCGGTCCAGCAGGAACGAGAGGTAGTACTCCTGCGCGATGTCGCTGGCCTGGGCGATGAGGACCTTGTGGACCGTGTGGCCCTTGATGTCCATGCCGAGGATCTGGCGCGCCTTATCCTCGGCTTCCTGCGGCCCGTCGGCCAGCTTGACGCCGCCCGCCTTGCCCCGGCCGCCCACCTTCACCTGGGCCTTCACCACGACCAGGGGCGTACCCTCGGCCGCGAAGCCGGCCGCGATGTC
The DNA here is from genome assembly GCA_033854735.1 of Streptosporangiaceae bacterium. GTDB lineage: Bacteria > Actinomycetota > Actinomycetes > Streptosporangiales > Streptosporangiaceae > JAWWPY01. The sequence goes on from JAWWPY010000259.1 coordinate 51,405, forward strand.
ACGGGCCTCCTCCGGGGTCGCGGCGACCTGGCCGCGCTGCACCGGCACCCCGTACTCCGCGAAAAGCTCTTTCGCCTCATACTCATACAGATCCACGTGCGTCCGTCCTCGGGTCCGGATGGATTCCGCAGGCAGCCTATCCGTGACCGCCCGGGATGCTCGCCTCGGGCTCGCCCAGCGTCGAGCGCACCCAGGCCACGATGTCGTGAGTGGACGCACCGGGGGTGAAGATCCTGGCCACGCCCAGCGCCTCCAGCTCGGTGATGTCCGCCTCGGGGACGATGCCGCCGCCGAACACCGTGATGTCGCTGGCACCGCGCTCCCTCAGCAGCTCCAGGACCCGGGTGAACTGGGTCATGTGCGCGCCGGACAGGATCGACAGCCCGATCGCGTCGGCGTCCTCCTGGATCGCGGCCGCGACGATCTGCTCCGGGGTCTGGTG
>JAWWPY010000260.1:0-5390 GCA_033854735.1 Streptosporangiaceae bacterium
TGCGCGTGGCCATCTGGCCAGGTAGCTGGGAGTCGGCCCGGATAGGCTGGCGGGATGGCGGGGATCAGCACTGAGCGGCTGATCATGCGCGGCTGGCGGGACTCCGACCTTGCGCCGTGGGCGGCGATGAACGCCGACCCGGAGGTCCGGCAGTACCTCGGCCCGTTGCTGACCGTCGAGCAGGCCGCCGCCTGGGTCCTGGACTTCCAGGACGACCTGGACCGCTACGGCTTTGGCTTCTGGGCCGTGGAGGTCCGCGCGTCCGGCGAGTTCATCGGCTTCACCGGGCTGGGCACCGTGGCCGAGGAGATGCCGTTCACCGGTGTCGAGATCGCCTGGCGGCTGGCGCGGTCGGCGTGGGGCCACGGATACGCCACCGAGGCGGCCCGGGCCGCGCTGGAGTACGGCTTCGACATCATGGGGCTGGCCGAGATCGTCGCGGTCACCATGGCCCGGAACCTGCGCTCGCGGGCGGTGATGCGGCGGATCGGGATGACCACCGATCCCGCGGAGGACTTCGACGACCCAGACGTCGACGAGGGCCCGCTACGCCGGCATGTGCTGTACCGGAAACTACGTGACCCTGGCGGGCAGTAAATCGCGTGACTCGCCGTGGCGGGTTACCGGACAATCGCGGGGTGGACACCGACGCCTTCATCCGTGACGGCTTCGTGGCCGTACGCGGAGCCTTCGACGCCGGGACCGCCTGTGTGTGCCGGGACATGATCTGGGATTCGCTCGGTGGGCACGGAGTCAACAGGGACCCTGCTACCTGGACAAAGCCGTGCGTGGCGGTCGACTGCCCGGAAGGTGCGCCGTTCGCCGCGGCCGGCACCTCGCCCGCGCTGGCTGCCGCCTATGACGAGCTGATCGGGCCGGGCCGGTGGACGCGCCGGGCCGGTGTCGGCGGGGCTGTGCCGGTCCGGTTCCCGTCCGAGGAGTTCCCGGGTAACTGCGGGTACCACATCGAGGGCAGCTTCGCCGGGCCGGGCCCGGAGCCGGAGTTCTGGGTCAACGTCCGGTCCCGCGCCCGGGGGCTGCTCGCCATATTCCTGTTCTCCGACGTCGGGCCCGATGACGCGCCGACCCGGCTGGTCTGCGGGTCGCACCTGTACATCCCGGCGATCCTGCAGCGCTACGGCGAGACCGGCCTGCCCAGCAACGACGTCTCCGGCCGCTGGCGACCGTCCGTGCTATGCCGCGATACCGCGCACGCCACCGGCGAGGCCGGAGACGTCTACCTGTGCCATCCGTTCATCGTGCACACCGCCACGTGGCCGCACCGGGGCACGACGCCACGTATGATCGCCCAGCCCGCCGCGCATGCCAGGGACGGGTTTTCGCTGGATGGCTCCGATCCCTCACCAGTAGCCCAGGCCATTGTCATCGGGCTCACCCGCTACGCCGATTCTCCGCCGCCCCGGTAACCGGCCCGGCAGGCTGGTTTCAGCATCAACTTTCACGCGGCACCGCCTGCTGGGCCCGTGCGACCAGCGCCGATAGCGGGGACCGCCGCCGGGCCGCCGCGGGCACCTGGTTGCGCTGGCCAAGCGGCCGTAGCATCCCGCGAAAGCGTGCGTTGGTGGACTGACGGGCCGCCGCGGAGCGGTGCTCCGCGATCGGCCGGCCGGTACTGAGGGTCGTGCGCCCGGCCTACCCGTGCTGTGGGCGAGATGCCCGCACCCCGCAAAGGACACAGCCATGACCACTCCCCGCACGTCACCCGAACCCCGGCCGCTGGGACGGCGTGAGTTCCTCACCCGGGCCGGCGCCGGCGGCATCGTGATCGGGCTCGGCGCCGTGGCCGCCGGCGAACTGGCCCCCGCGGCATCGGCCGCGGTCGCGGCCAAGGCCGCACCGGGATCCCCGGCGGCGGCCGCGGCCACCGCGTTCGGCTACACGAGCAGCGGCGGTTACTACACGGTGAGCACCGGCGCCGGACTGACATTCAAGATCCATCAGAGTACGGGCGGCATGACATCGCTGAACATCAACGGCACCGAGCTGCAGCCGTCCGGGACCAACGAGTCGCACGTCGAGTCCGGCATACCCAGCCCCACCGTGAGCGCGCAGCAGACCGGGAACTACATCATCATCACCGCGTCCACGAGCACCTGGTACGGCAGTGGCACGCTGCACCACTACTACGTGGCGGTCAGCGGGCAGAACAACGTCTACATGGCCACCTACGTTGGCTCGGCCGGGGAGGTGCGCTGGATCCAGTACCTGAACCGCGGCATCCTCACCAACGTCATCACGCCGTCGGACGTCAGAGGGGGGGCCGCGATCGAGTCCGCCGACATCGACCTGGTCAACGGCCAGACCCGGTCGAAGTACTACTCGAACCGCCCGGCGATGAGCCTGACGCCGCGGGGCGCGACCGGCAGCGGCATCGGCGTGTACATGGCCTACGGCACCAGGGAGAGCAGTTCGGGCGGCCCCTTCTTCCGCGACATCGAGCAGCAGGGCACCAGCGCCTCGGTGGAGGTCTACAACTACATGTGGTCCGGCCACAATGACACCGAGCCGCAGCGCCTCGGCGTGCTCTACGGCCCGTACGCGCTCATGGTCAGCGGCACCTCAACGCCGGGCGCGCCGGACATGAGCTTCATGGACAACTTTGGCTTCGCCGGCTCGGTGGCCGCCTCCGGCCGCGGCTTGGTCAGCGGGACCGCGTCGGGCGTCGCGGGCGGAATGCCAGTCACGGTGGGCTGGGCCAGCAGCCAGGCGCAGTACTGGACGACGCTGCCGTCCAACGGCACCTTCACCAGTCCGGCCATGAAACCGGGGACCTACACCCAGACGCTGTACCAGGGTGAGCTGGGCGTGGCCACGAGAACGGTGACGGTCAACGCGGGTTCCACGGCGTCCGGGCAGAACATCGCCTCGGCATGGGTCACCCCGGCCAGCCCCATCTTCCGGATCGGCACCTGGGACGGCACCCCGAGCGGCTTCCTGAACTCGGCCAGCCTGACGTCGATGCACCCTTCCGACACGCGGATGGCGAGCTGGGGACCGGTCACCTACACCGTCGGCAGCAGCAGCACGGCCCAGTTCCCCGCCTACCAGTGGAAGGCCATCAACAACCCCACCACGGTCAGGTTCACGCTGACTTCCGGCCAGGTCGCCGCGCGGACGGTGCGGATCGGGATCACCGCGGCCTACGGCGGCGGCCGCCCGCAGATCACCGTGAACAACTGGACATCCGCCGGGCCCGCGGCCTCGAGCCAGCCGAATTCGCGCAGCCTGACCATCGGCACCTACCGGGGCAACAACGCCCTGTACACGTACGCCGTCCCGGCCAGCGCCTTTGTCACCGGCACCAACACCATGACGATCACCGTCATCAGCGGCTCGGCGGGCCTGGGCGGCTATCTGAGCCCCGGGTACAGCTACGACTGCGTCGAGCTGTACTGAAGCGTCGCGCGGGCAGGCCCACCCCCGCCCGGGCTTGCCCGCGCGGCCCTACCGGCAGCGCCGGCTTTCACCTGATTTCATTCAGCAACGCGCGGGCTTGCCCTTTGTCCAGCACAAACACTTACGCAACGAGCTTCGCCATGAGCCGGTCTTGCCGGGCGCCTGGCGGCCATTCTAGGCTCCGCATCGCGACGCGCCGTTGACCCGGCGTGCTCGCCCCGCGGCGCGTTCGTGACGCGGCCGGGTGAGGGTGACGGTTCAGCATGCCCAGAGTCACCCCCCTGGCCTGAGGAGGAACGCCCGTGAGACTCCGAGTGAGGTATTCAGGGAGGCCGCGGGCCCCCCCGGAGGGCCGATGCGGCGCAGCCGGCTGAGGGTGACGGCTGCGCACGTGCGGATCCATCCCGTCCACTCAAGGAGGAAATTCCGTGATAGCCCGTATGCCCGCAGTAGCCGGGCATGTGAAGGCTCTGACCGGCGCGCTCGCCGCATCTGCCCTCATCCTCGGCGCGGGAGCCGCCGTGGTCCCGGCCGTTTTCGCGCCGTCGCCGGCCAGTGCGGCCGCCGCGCTGACGCTGGCCACCGGCGACAGCCGCTCGGTCAGCCAGCCGTCCGTGCCGTCGGCGTGCACCACGCTGAGCGCGACGCTCGCCACCAGCAATGAGCAGTTCAGCAGCGGTGCTGAGTCGTCGCCGCCCGACACGTCGAGAATCCAGTCAGCCCTCAACAGTTGCAGCGGCACCGGCAAGGCCGTGGTGCTGGCCGCCGGTGGCAGTAACAATGCCTTCCTGTCCGGCCCGCTGAGCCTGCCGGCCAGCGTGACCCTGCTCGTCGCGCCCGGCGCCACCTTGTACGCCTCCCGCAACCCGGCCAATTACCAGGTGTCCGGCAAGCAGGCCTGCGGCACCACGGGCTCCAGCAGCACTGGCTGCATGCCGTTCATCAACGTGACCGGATCCAATGCGGCGATCATGGGCACCCGGGGCTCTGGCAGCGCGCAGGGCATCATCAACGGCCGCGGTGACCAGGACATCCTGGGCACCAGCGGAAGCTGGTGGACGCTGTCGCAGACCGCCAAGACCAACGGGAACAAGCAGACCAACCCGCGGCTGATCGAGGCGCACGGGGTGAACAACTTCACCGTGTACGCCGTGGACCTGGTCAACGCGCCGCTGTTCCACATCTATTTCGAGGGCGGCAACGGGCTCACCGTGTGGGGGGTGCGGATCAAGACCCCGGCGACCGCGCGGAACACCGACGGCATCGACCCGGACAGCGCCACCAACGTCACCGTCAACAACTCCTACATCCAGGACGGCGATGACGGCATCGCGATCAAGACGAATTCGGGCGCAGCCTCGAACATGACCGTCGAGAACAGCCATTTCTACGGCACGCACGGGATATCGATCGGCAGCGAGACCCAGTACGGCGTCACCAACATCCTGGTCGCCAACAACACCGTCAGTGGTGTGGACAGTTCCGGGAATGTCAGCGGCGACAACAACGGGATCCGGATCAAGACCACCTCAAGCGAGGGCGGCACGGTTAACCAGGTGACCTACAACAACACCTGCCTGGCGGGCGTCAAGCACGCGCTGGAGTTCAACCCGTTCTACTCGAGCGGTAATGGCTCGACCACGCCCTTCTACGAGAACATCGTGGTCAACGGCATGAAGTCGGTGAGCTCGGCGTCCAGCGCCCAGTCCGTGCTCGAGGGCTATAACTCATCGCATCTGCTCGGCCTGACGCTGGAGAACGTCAGCCTGGACGCGACGAGCACCAGCGCCGAGTACGCGAGCATCGGAAGGTACAACACGAACATCACCGCGTCCGGCACAGACGTGACGGTCAGCAGCATCTCCGGCAGCGGGAGCGTGCCCTCCTGCAGTTTCCCCAGTTACCCCGGGCTCTGACCCGGGCCGCGCAGCGGGGGCGGGGTGGGGTCGGCCCACCCGCCCCCGCGCGGATGC
>JAWWPY010000261.1:0-3520 GCA_033854735.1 Streptosporangiaceae bacterium
GCGCGCTGTCCAGCTCGAACACCGGGACGTCCCCGTGCTTGCCGGGGTTGGCGTGCAGTGTCTTCTCAGCTGAGGCGAAGACGTCGAACAGCGCCAAACTCGCCGCCCGCGGCACATTCTCATCGTCCCACTGCACCAGGAACTCCACCGGGACGGTGATCTGTGCGGCGGCCTCGGCCGAGGTCTCCGCCCCGTTCAAACCCAGCACCGCCGCACGGATGCGGGGCTCGGCGGCGATGAACGGAACGCCGAGTCCGCAGCCCATCGACATCCCCCAGTAGCCCACCGGACCGGCGCCGACGTGGTCGAGTTGCTGGACCGCGTCCAGGACCGCCCGCCATTCCGGGACGGTCTGGCCGGCGAGAAGTGTGTGGAAACTGGCGATCAGCGGAGTTAGTTCCCCTCCGGTCTGCACGTGGGTCCGGATCTCGGCGATGATCCGGTCGTGTTCCTCATTTCTCGGCCGGTCGCCATGGCCGGGCACGTCGACGGCCGCCACCGCGAAACCGCACTCGGCCGCGAAGCGGCGGGCACGCGCCACGATGCCGGGGGCCTTCTTGTGCTGCCCGCCGCCGTGTCCCATCAGGATCAGCGGCCGGGCCCCGGCGGCGCCGTCCGGCGTCCACAGCACGCCGGGGATCTCGCCGAAGGTGAAGGTGAGGGTGAAGAGCTGCTCGGTGACGCCGTCGGACGACGTCTGGGAGGAGAAGCGCATTGCGTTTCAAGCCTTTCGGGATGCCTTCTGCGGGCACTCCCTAGGCCATGCGACGGAGGGAGCCCCGACCTGTCACAGCGTTGATCGGTCTCACCTCCTCAGTTCGCAGCAGCGCACAACGACGCTGAACGTATCACAACGGGGGCCTGAGCCAGCCGGTGCGCCTCACCTACCCGCCATTGCCGCTCAGCTCGGCAACGGCCAGTCGTCTCGTTCTGGCGGTAAGCCATTGTGTGCGTCCGCGTCGTCGGCGAGGCGGTCGGTCAGGGTGCGGGCCCGGGCGGTCTGCTGCCAATGGCGCGCTGCGCGTTGCACCCGCTCCTGGGAGCGTGAGCTCACCGCGGCGGTGATGACCGCGGTGATCCACCAGCCGAGGACAACTCCCATGACGGCCATCACCGCGGCCATGATGGCCATCACGGGTCGAGTCCCGGGCACGAGCACGGCAGTCTTCCGCGGCCGGGTGGATCGGCCCATACGGCAGGTCTGGATGATCGGGCATGTCCCAATGTATGGTGTGTAGATGTCATGATCGTCGTTCTCATTCCTTGGGTGAGGCTGTGGTTTGATCGGGCCGGTGGCGGCAACCACCGGCCCGAGTCGTGTCGGGCCAAACGTCGGCTCGCCAAATTGGGCGGTGCGGGCGGCGGCGGGTCCCTTCGCCTGACGTTCATGACGTGCCCCCTCACGCTTGCGGGGGACTCCAGCCTGGTGAGTTAATTGTGGGGCCATAATGCAATTTTCAGTGACACCTGCATCAGGTATTTCCCTGAGCCCCCACGGCACGTTGCTATGGCACCTGGGCCACGATTAAGCCGGCTGTCGGATGGGTACACGATGACCCTGGCAGAAGCTCCCTGGGCAACTTGTCGCGCCCATCGCGCCCATCGCGCCCATCGTGCTCAGGTGGCGCTCACGGGTTCGGCGTGCAGGTTCTCATCACGCGCCGCACCAGGGCCCGCCGCCTGGCGCCAGAACATCAGCACATGCCGGAGGGTTTCGGTGTAGTCGTCGGGATGAGCGGCCATGTCCTGCTCGATCACGGCCAGCGAGCGGAACTCAATCTCGGCCAGGTGGGCCGGCGCCGCGCTTCGCGGATGATCGGCCGTGGCGGTGAACACCCCGGCGAACTGGGCCACTGCTTCGTCGTGCAGGCACGTCACGCCGACGTCGGCGAGCGGCGTCGTGAGGCTCAACTCTTCGGCCAGCCTGCGCCTCGCTGCCACGGAATAGTCCTCCCCCGCGTGCAGGTAACCAGCGGCTGATGAACCCCACCGCCCCGGTTCACGGTCCTTGGTCCAGGTCAGACGGTGCAGGAGCAATTCGGCGTGGCTGTTGAAAATCAGCACATGGACCGTGCGAAAGTTCGCCCGCAGGCGGAAGAGATCTCTCCGCCGTACGACTCCGATCGGCTGGTTCTGGTGGTCAACCACATCGATGAGGCTGGTGAGCGACGGCGCGGCCACGGTTCAGCCACCCGACGACGGGCAAGATGCTGATAGACCCGGCTTCCGGCTCGGCGCACGTGACTTCATACATGCACGTTAGGCCAAGGCCCTTCCAGACACGGCTGCGCAACGCCGCCGGATTGCGGATTGCCTGAGCCAGGGGGCCTCGGCCGGCGTCCTGGCCCGTGCCAGCCAGGCATAAGACACGAATCCCGAAAGATTGCTCCGACAAAAGTGATTAAACAGACGCCACGGGCAAGTCCCTGGCCGTACTATTACGCTCCGTCCGCCACAGCTAGGCGGGTCGTCCCGGCGGGGGTCGCGTGCTGGCAGTAAGGCGGAGATACTCCGTGCCTGAGCACATCACCATGTTTGGTGCATGTGCCGGCCCGGTGGGTGCCGTCTATCCGTTCCTGATGGCCCATACGGGCGCACATGGCCTGCCATGCCCGCTGCGGACCCTCACCGGTGTGCCGTGCCCGTTCTGCGGCATGACCACCGCGACTGTCGCGATCACGCATGGGAACTGGGCGGGGGCGGCCGGCGCCAACCCTTTTGCCTACCTGGTCGTGGCCCTGATAGTTGGTACTGCCCCGGTCCTGATACTGCGCACCGCGGGCCAGGCATCGGTGTCACGTCCGTGGTCAGTGGAGGCGCGGCGGCGCGTCGGCTGGGTCGTGGCATGCTTGGTCGCGGCGAGCTGGCTGTTCCAACTGCGACGCTACGGATTCCTCTGAACCCGCCCCCTCGGTGCCGCCCCGATGGCGGCAATTCTCTCCTCAGAAAGGTCGCTCATGGCGTACGGCAATCCACCTCCGAATTACGGCGATGTCCCGCCCGGCGGCTACGGCAACATGCCGCCGCCTCCGCCGGGCTATGGCAATGCCCAGTCCTACACTTACGCCAACTGGGGCCAGCGCGTCGGTGCCGCCCTGATTGACGCGGCGCCCGGCATCGTCCTGTCCATCATCAACCAGGCGATCGGCAACACTGGGATCTCGGTGCTGATTTCCCTCATTTCGCTAGGCATCACCATCTACAACCGGTGGTATCTGGGCGGGCGGACCGGCCAGTCGTGGGGGAAGATGGTGCTGAAGCTCAAGCTCATCGGCGAGTCCACTGGCGAGCCGATCGGCATGGGCATGGCCTTTGCGCGCGACATCGTGCACATCCTGGACGCGCTGCCCTGCTTCATTGGCTACCTGTGGCCGTTGTGGGATGCCAAGCGGCAGACCTTCGCTGACAAGATCCTTAACACGGTTGTCGTCCCGGTCTGACCGCCACAAGTCCGGCGATCGCAAGTCCGGCCTCCATAAGTCCGGCGGCCACGAAAGGGGGGTTCCGCGGCCATCCGCCG
>JAWWPY010000262.1:0-2542 GCA_033854735.1 Streptosporangiaceae bacterium
CGTCGTGGGGCTAGTCGCCGTGGCCGCCATCGAGCAGACTCTCCAGGTTTTCTCGGTGCTCGCCGAACGGCGCTTCGCTCGGTCCCTGATGGAACCCGCCCAGGCGGCATCTGCTCTCGCCCACGGCGAGGCTAGAAATCACATGGTGATCCTGGTCGGCCGACCACTCGGTGGGCTCCTGTTCGGCATGGGGCGGATCATTCCGTTCATGGCAGATGCATTCTCATTTTTCGTCACGGTCGGCGCCCTGATACTAATCGGCAAGAGGCAGGGTTTTACTCCCCAGAAGATATCGGCGGACCGTCATCTGGGCCACGAGATCGCCGCAGGATTCCGATGGCTACACAAGCATCCGTTTGCGGGAATCGCGCTGCCGCTGACCGCTGGCACGACGCTCATAGGCCAGGCGCTCATCATGGTTTTCTTCGCTGAGGCTCATGCGCGTCATTTGCCGTCCATCACGATCGGTATCGTCCTGGCCGCATCTGGCGCAGGCGGAGCCCTAGGATCTGCGGTGGCGTCACATATGTTCCGCCGTCTTCAGCATTCTCTGCTCGAGATCCAGATGTTGATCTGGGCGCTCATGCTTGTGATACTGGTTGTATGGGGCGGACGATCTTTCCTGATCATGGCCGCGGCAATGGCTGTTATGGGACTTACCGGAGCACTGGGTAATATAGAATTTGATACTTTCGTAGTCCGCAAGGCCGAGACGATGCTGGCTCGGGTGATGAGCGTTGACCGCCTGACATCATTTGGCGCAGTGGCGCTCGGGCCACCGCTCGGTGCAATTCTTTTTGCGCAATTTGGAACACGTATGGCCATCTTCGGCCTGCTGGTGATAACGACGGTTCTCCTAGCGGTGGCGGCCATCGCGCTCCCGCCCGCACTCCGCCGAGACCCGTTGAAGCCGTTAGCTGGCGCCGCGCCCAGAACGGTCGGAGAGGACCACGATCGAGCGCGGGCGGACCGTAACGCGTTCACCGGCGCCGCTGGACGTCCCGGACCCGGTAGCTGACGCCGAATCGTACGTGTCCATCTCGACGCTCCACGCGGCTGACGGCCGGGTGACAGGCAGTACGAAGTCGAGGGGCTCCCACCAGGCGTTCACCAGAACCAGGAAGTCGTCATCGAGCAGGAGAGTGCCGTCGGCGGCCCGGTCCGGGTCGTCGGACCCCTCGAGGTAGAGGGCCACAGCCAGGGCGCTGGCGTCGGACCAGTCGCCAGCTGTCAACTCAGTCCCCCCGGGGGTGAACCAGCGCAGCTCGGACTTCTCCGTCCCGGACAGGAAACGGCGGCGGCGGAACACGGGGTGCTCGCGCCGGAAGGCGATGAGCCGCTTGGTGAAGGCCAGCAGCCCAGCATCGGCCGCCGCCCAGTCGAACCAGGAAATCTCGTTGTCCTGGCAGTATGCGTTGTTGTTTCCCTGCTGGGTCCGGCCTATCTCATCGCCGCCGAGGAGCAACGGGACGCCAAACGACAGCAGTAGGGTCGTGAGTATCGCCCGGGACTGGCGGGCCCGCAGCGCGACCACGTCCGCGTCGGCGCTCGGGCCCTCGACCCCGCAATTCCATGAGCGGTTGTCGCTCGTCCCGTCGCGGTTGGACTCGCCGTTGGCCTCGTTGTGCTTGTCGTTGAAGGAAACAAGGTCCCGGAGGGTGAAGCCGTCATGGACCGTGATCAGGTTGACTGACGCGGTGGGCCGGCGGCGGGCACCGGCGTAGAGATCTGACGACCCGCAGAAGCGGGTGGCGAACTCACCGAGGCCGACCTCGTGACTGCGCCAGAAATCGCGCATGGTGTCGCGGTACTTGCCGTTCCACTCGCTCCACAACGGCGGGAACCGGCCGAGGTCGTAGCTGTCCATCTGGCCGACATCCCACGGCTCCGCGATGAGTTTGGCGGTCGATACGACCGGGTCCTGCGAGACGATGTCGAAGAAGGCGGACAGCTGCTCGAAACCGCCGTCCTGGCGGCCGAGCGCGGCCGCGAGATCGAACCGGAATCCGTCGACGTGCATCTGCGTCAGCCAGTACCGCAGCGAATCCATGATCAGCTGCAGCGTCACCGGCTCGCCCACATTGAGCGAGTTGCCGGTACCCGTCGTATCGAAGTAGTAGCGCGGGTCGCCGGGGTCCAGGCGGTAATACCCGGGGTTGTCGAGACCCCGGTAGCACAGCGTGGAGCCGAGCTGATTGCCTTCCGCCGTGTGGTTGAACACGACATCCAGCAGCACCTCGAGCCCGGCCGCGTGCAAGGCGTCCACCATGGCCCGGAACTCGGCCACCTGCCCGCCCGCCCGGCCTGCCCGTACCGCCGCCGAGTAGCCCTGATGGGGCGCGAAGTAGCCGATCGTGTTGTAGCCCCAGTAGTTCGTGAGCCCCTGCTGAACCAGGAACGACTCAGGAACGCTCTCGTGCACCGGCAGCAGCTCGACCGCGGTCACGCCGAGGTCGGTCAGGTGGGCGATGGCCGCTTCGTGGCCCAGTCCGGCGTAGGTCCCGCGCAGTTCCGGCGGCACGGCCGGATGGCGCATGGTGAA
>JAWWPY010000263.1:0-3768 GCA_033854735.1 Streptosporangiaceae bacterium
GCCGTCATCGACCCGGGCATCTTCACCCGGGCCATCGAGGCCGTGTCCCAGGACCCCTCGGTCGGCGAGGTCGGCGTCATCAGCGCCGTGCCGTGGATCGATCAGGGCAGGCCCTATCACGGCCAGAAATTCATCGACGCCATCGGCGCCGGCATCCAGGCCGCCGCCTGCCCGGCCACCCTGATCCACCAGGTCGTCCAGCCGGTCAGCGAGCACACCCGCGCGGTCCTGGCCCAGGGACAGGTGCCCTACGTCATCCCCGGGCTGGGCCAGGCCACGCTCGCCCTGCGCAACCTCGCCTGGTGGTCCCAGGTCACCGGGTCACCAGGGGAGGCCAGCGCGCCCGCGGACATGCCGGTCCCCGCGCGAGGTGAGCGACGCGGACAGTGGTCCGAGGATGCGGCGCGCAGGCTGCTCAGCGAGGCCGGCCTGCCGGTCATCCCGGCCCGGCTCGTCACGTCTTGCGATGACGCGGTCAAAGCCGCCGCCGAAATCGGCGGCCCGGTGGCGGTCAAGGTCGTCTCGCCCGGCATCCTGCACAAGAGCGACATCGGCGGCGTGCGGCTGGGCGTTCCCGCGGACGAGGACGCGATCCGGGACGCGTACCTGGCCGTCACGGCGGCGGCCACGGCCGCCGGGGCAGCCCCCGCCGAGGGAGTATTGATCAGCCCGATGCGCCAAGGCGGCACGGAGCTGCTCGTCGGCGTGGTCCGCGACCAGCACTGGGGTCCGGTGCTGGCCGTCGCGATCGGAGGTGTCTTCGTGGAGGTGCTGGCCGACTCAGCGCTCGCGCCGCTGCCCGTCACGCCGGCGCAGGCCGGACACCTCCTGCAGAAACTGCGCGGCCGGGCGGTGCTGCACGGCCACCGCGGCGGCGTCCCGGCCGACCTCGATGCCCTGGCGGACGTCATCGCCCGGATCGGCGACCTCGCCGTGGCCCTCGGCGACGACCTCGAGTCGCTCGAGATCAACCCGCTGCGCGTGGACGGGAGCACGATCGAAGCCCTCGACGCCGTGGTCACCTGGGCCAGGAAAGGACCGGACGCATAAGGGCCGTCTCCGCAACCAGCTATGATCAAGGCGAATCATCATCATAGATCGGAGTCCCAGGTGAGCACCGACCAGCAGGTGGCCGTGGTGACGGGAGCGGGTCGCGGGATAGGCCGGGAGTACGCCCTGGCGCTGGCCGCGGCCGGGTTCGCGGTCGCCGTGGCCGACCTCAACGCCGACGGGGCGCAGGAGACTGCCGCGCTGATCGAGAAGGGACAGCAGCGGGGGGCGGCTTTCACCGTTGACGTCAGCGACCAGGCCAGCGTGCAGGCACTCGCCGCGGACGTCCGCGCGCGGTTCGGCACGGTACACGTCCTCGTCAACAACGCCGCCATGTACCACTCGATCCGCCTCGACTCGCAGATGGACGTCGACATCGAGTACTGGCGCACAATGTTCGCGGTCAACGTCGAGGGGGTGCTGCTCTGCACCCAGGCGTTCGCCCCGATGATGATCCAGCAGGAGTACGGCCGGATCATCAACCAGGCCTCGGTGGGGGCGTACCTGGGCGGCGGCGGCGCGTACGCGGTCAGCAAGGTCGCGCTGCTGGGAGTCACCCAGGGCTTTGCCAGGGAACTCGGCCAGCACGGCATCACCGTCAACGCGATCGCGCCAGGACTGGTCTTCACCGAGGCCACACTCGCCACGGTCGCGGAAGCTGCCCAGGACGCGATGGTCGCCCGCGCGGCGATCCCGGTCAAGGGGCAGCCGCGCGACCTGACCAGCGCGCTGCTGTACTTCGCCAGCCAGGACTCCCGGTGGGTCACCGGGCAGACCCTGATCGTCGACGGCGGGCTGACCGCGCGGCTGTGACCCGCCCGGCCTGCAGGCCGGTGGCGCACGGGAGAGGACGGGACGTTGCAGGGAGTGCACTGGTGGGTCCGGAAGTGGGCCGCCATCCAGGGAAACTCGGCGGCGGTCACCTGCGAGGGTGAAACGCTCACCTGGAGTGAACTCGACCGGCGCGTCGACGTGCTCGCTCACCACCTCGCGTCGCTTGATGTCGGCGCCGGTGACCGGGTTGGGTGCCTCATGCCCAGCTGCGCCGAGTTCCTGGTCACGCTCCACGCGGCGTCGCGGATCGGCGCGATCTTCGTCCCGCTGAACATCCGCTACACGGCACGCGAACTCCAGTTCGCGGCCCGGCACGCCGGGCTGGCCGTGCTCGCGGCCGACGAGAACTTCGCCGGGGTCGTGGCCGGCGCCGGGCTGGCCGTGCCCACGCTGTGGCGCACGGACTGGCCGGCCGAAGGTCCCCGCTGGGACCGCGAAACCCCCGCCGGGTGGGACGACGACGGCTTCCTGCTGTTCACCTCCGGCAGCACCGGAACGCCCCGTGCGGTCCTGCACTCGCAGGCCGCGTTCCTGTGGACGTCGATGGACGCCGTGCTGATCCACAGGTTCAGCCGCGACGACGTCATGGTCTCGCCACTGCCGCTGTGCTTCACCGGCGGTCTCAACGTCGCCACGGCCCTCGCTCACTGCGGGGGTGAACTCGTCCTGATGCCGGCCTTCGACGAGGACACCGCCTTCGATCTCATCGAGTCCCGCCGGGCCACGCTGTTTCACGGGGTGCCGGTCATGTGCCAGCGCCTGCTCGACCATCCGCGGTGGGCCACTGCCGACCTGTCGTCGCTGCGGCTGGCCCGGACCGGTGCCGCCCCGGTGTCGGGCGGCCTGATGCAGGCCTGGCTGCAGCGCGGCGTTCCCCTCTCCCAGGGGTACGGCTCCACCGAGTCCGCGGGCTCGGGCTTTACCCTGCCGGCCGAAGACGCGAACCGCTTCGGCAAGTGCGGACGCCCCAGCCTCTATGCCGAGGTCCGCATCGTCGCGCCAGAGACCGGCGAGACGCTTCCGGCCGGCGAGGTCGGTGAGGTTCTGCTGCGCGGTCCGCAGGTCATGCGGGGCTACTGGAAGGAGCCGGAGGCAACTGCCGCGGCCCTGCGCGACGGCTGGCTATGGACGGGTGACCTGGCCTTCGCCGATGACGAGGGCTTCTACGAGATCGCCGGGCGCTCCAAGGAGCTCATCATCACCGGTGGTCTCAACGTCTACCCGGCCGAGGTCGAGCACGTGCTGCACGGGGCACCGGGCGTCCAGGACGTGGCGGTGGTCGGGGTCCCGTCTGACCGCTGGGGCGAGGAGGTCGTCGCGGTGGTGGTCCGCGGCCCGGGCGGGCTCGCCGTCGGTGAGGTGCTTGCCCACGCCCGGGGCCGCCTCGCCGGCTACAAGTGCCCGAAGTCCTTTATCGTCCGGGACGAGCCTCTGTCGCGCACCGCCTCCGGGAAAATCGCCACGAGCGACATACGCCAACTCGCCCTGGAGGCGGCATCCGCCGGGACGCTGGTGCGATCCTGACATGGCTGCCACCGTCACGACTGATCTCGCCGGCGGCGTGCTCACGGTGACGTTGAACCGTCCCGAACAGCTCAACGCCCTCAGCTTCCCGATGCAGCGGGAGCTCGCAGGCGTGTGGGCCGCCGCCCAGGGCGATCCCGGGGTGCGCTGCGTCCTGCTCACCGGCGCCGGAAGGGCGTTCTGCGCCGGCGCCGACGTGGCGGATCTCGCCGCCATAACCGCCACAGACCAGGCCGGGACGAAACGAGTCGAGTTTTGCCCGGCCGCGTCGCTTGAGATCCCGGTCGTCCTCGCCGTCAACGGCCTGTGCGTCGGCGCTGGGCTGCGGTTCCTCGCCGACGCCGATATCTCGATCGCCTC
>JAWWPY010000264.1:0-3212 GCA_033854735.1 Streptosporangiaceae bacterium
GGATGGCGTCGGCCATCCCGCCCCCGCTCGTATCCAGCGGAGCGCCCCCCGGCACAGTCAGCGCGGTGAGTTGTGCGCCCTATGCGCGCACTTCGCACCGCGCAGATCTGCCGGCACCCGCGCCCCCGCTCGTAGCGGGGCGAGCGCCGCGGGTTTGATAACTTAGGGTTATATTACTAATCCGTAGGGTAATTAACAGATGGAATGCCAAATAAGCCGATTTTTGTGCTCGTACTTGCGCTGCTCGCCGCGCTGGCGCCTACTCTGGCCGCCTGTGGCCAGGCCCGGATGACCGACGCGAACGGCACGAACGGCGCGCTGCCCTGTGCGCGGCACGGCTCGGCGTTCGGCGGGCCCTGCGTCAGCGGATCCGCGCCAGGTGTGAAGCGGACAGGCATCGCCGAACCCGATCTGATCGCCAAGTCGGCCCGGGTGCAGGCTGCTGAGCTGGCCGCGATGAAGGCCGTCGGGATCACCTCGATCAGGCTGGACGCCGACTGGAGCGGCGTTCAGTACTACGGCCGGAATTCGTTCAGCTGGTGGCAGCTGGACCGGGTTGTCCGGTCGGTCCGCGCCGCCCGGATGTCGGTCGACCTGATCATCGACGGGTGCCCCGCGTGGGCCGCGAAAGCCGGCACCAGCCGGAGCGTGTCACCGACTCCCGCGTCGCCCGCTGCCTTCGCCAGGTTCGCCGGCCAGGTGGCCGCCCGCTACGCCCCGACGGGCGTCCGCACGTTCGAGATCTGGAACGAGCCGAACAACGCGGGTTTCTGGTCACCCAAGCCGAACCCCGCCGCCTACACCGCAGATCTGAAGGCCGCCTACGCCTCCATCAAGAGGGCTGACCGGTCGGCGTTCGTCGTGTCCGGCGGGCTCGCCCCCGAGGCTAACGATGGCACCAACATCAACGCGATCACCTTCCTGCGGGACATGTACGCCCACGGGGCCAAGGGCAGCTTCAACGCGGTGGGCTATCACCCTTACAGCTATCCCGCGCTGCCTGACAGCTACCAGTCCTGGTCGGGGTGGTCCCAGATGGGCCAGACGAGGCCTTCTATCCGCAGCGTCATGACCAGCCATGGGGACAGCCGCAAGGAGGTCTGGATCACCGAGGTCGGCGCGCCTTCCGGTGGCCCGGACGGGGTCGGCCAGGCCGCGCAGGGCGCCGATCTGTCCCAGGCCATCGCCAACACCAGGAACACGAGCTGGATCGGTGGCCTCTACCTCTATAGCTGGCAGGACCACGGAACCGGCAGGGCCACCAGCGAGAACTGGTTCGGGCTGGTCACCGTCGCGGGCGCGCACAAGGCCGCCTACGCCGCAGTCGCCGCCGCCCTCCGCCACTAGGGCCGCCGGCCTGACCGTCCCGCGGGGCTCAGCCCGGGCGGTCCGGTCTAGCCGGTCACGCGATCACGCTGGGGGCCAGGGCTGGGCTCGTGGGCTGGCTGTCCGGCTGATGGCGGCAATCGCCAGGCGGGTGCTTGCCGAGGATGGCGTGGATAGTGCGGCCGGAGGCGTCGTCGTGCCAGCGGGTATGCGGGCTACATCCTTGTATGACTGATGTCACTTCCGCAAGCATCAGCAACGGGCTGTCGCACATGAGATTGTCGCGGACTTGGCTTCTGTCGGCGTGACGAGTTACATGACATGTGAAGATGGCGCATTCTGTAGCCCAGGCTCGCCCATCGGCGGAATTGGGGGGGTATGCGCATGGATCACAGTCCGACGGTCCGTGGCCGGCGCCTGGTGCGGGAACTCAAACGGCTCCGTGAGGCGTCCGGTATGGGGCCTGACGAGGTGGCGCAGCGGCTGGACTTCAGCAAGAGCAAGCTCTACCGGATCGAGAACGGCAAGGCCCGCGTCGACCACGACGATCTTGAGGACATGCTCGACCTGTTCGACGTCCGCTCCCCGGAACGCGACGCGCTGGTCGCGCTCGGCCGGGACTCACGGCGCCGCGGCTGGTGGACGACCTACAAGGACGTGTTCACCGGGTCCTACGTGGGCCTGGAGTCGGAGGCGGCCAGGATCCAGGTGGCCTCGCACATCGTGCCGGGCCTCTTCCAGACCGCGGACTACGCCCGCGCCGTCATCACGGAGACGCGGCCGACGCTGGACACCGACGAAGCGGAACGCAGGGTGGTGGCGCGCACGGCCCGGCAGGACGCCGTCCTGGGCCGGGACAACCCGCCGGAGATCCACGTCGTGCTTGACGAGGCGGCGCTGCACCGCAGCGTCGGCGGTGCGGACGTGATGATGCAGCAGCTGGCCGCCCTCGCGAAGGCCAGCACCCAGCCGGACGTCACCCTCCAGGTGCTCCCGTTCGCTGCTGGAGCCAGCGCCGCCCTGGAAGGCGACTTCGTCATCCTGGCCTTCCCCGATCCCGAAGACCCGCCCGTCGCCTACGCCGAAGGCCTGTTCGGGGACCTGTACCTGGAATCGAAAGAGAAACTCGACAGGTACGGCCTGGCCTGGACCCACCTCCTGGAGAAGGCGCTCAGCCCGGCCGAATCCACGGCCATGATCACCGAGTTAGTGAAGGAGAACCGATGACCATCCCCGAGACCCCTGAGGCCCCCGCCCGGTGGCGCAAGTCCAGCTACAGCGGCGGCGGCAACAACTGCGTCGAGGTCGCGCAGGCCGGCGGTACCTCTGCCGTCCGCGACTCCAAGAACCCTGACGGCGGCCACCTCACCTTCGGCGCGGAGGACTGGGAGGCCTTTCTCACCGACATCAAACGCGGCACGTACGACCTGTAGCAGCCATACAGCAGCGGCCTTGAGGGACGGGAGATCCGCAGGTGACAGACGGTGACCAGGCGCCCCCGGGTATCGACGCGAGCGTCGCTAGCGCCGCCCGGATGTACGACTACTGGTTAGGCGGCCACGACAACTTCGCGCCCGACCGGATCGCGGCGCTCAGGGTCGCTGAGATGTCCCCCGAGCTGCCGCTGGTAGCGAGGGCCAACAGAGCGTTCCTCGGCCGTGCGGTGCGGTTCCTGGCCGGCGAGGCGGGGATCCGGCAGTTCCTCGACCTTGGTGCCGGCCTGCCCACCAAGGGCAACGTGCACCAGGTCGCGCAGGCGATCACGCCGGGCGCGCGGGTCGTGTACGTGGACAACGACCCGATGGTGCTGGCCCACTCGCGGGCACTGAAGACCGGCGAGGGCACCGCGGTGATCCGGGCCGACCTGCGTGACCCGGACACGATCC
>JAWWPY010000265.1:0-31411 GCA_033854735.1 Streptosporangiaceae bacterium
ACTCCTGGCCCACAGACTCCTGGCCCACAGGCGGCTGGCCCACGGACGGCTGATCAACCATCAGCTGATCCAGTGACGCCTGGTCGAGGGTCGGCTGATCCGGAGGTCCCTGTTCCCTGCTCGCAGACCGGCGCCGACGGCGGCCGCCGCCCGGCGACGCACCCGCCCCGGCCGCATCCGGCGCCAACGGCGCGGCCCTATCCGACACCAATGGCGCAGCCATCGCCGGCCCATCAGGCCCTGACTCATCGCGACCGGCCTCAGCTGGCCCCGGCCTACCCGCGCCCGGCCGATCCGCCTCCCGGATATCCGCTTCTGGCGCCTCGGTGCCGGCCAAAGCGGCCGACCCACTGGGGGCCGGCTCTGCATCTCCCGGCTCGGGGACCTTGCCGTTCCTGTCCTGCCGTCCGCCCTTGGCCGGCCTGCCGTCCCTCGGCTGGCGCCCGTCCGTCCTGGCGGCCCGGCCACGCTGGCCTTCCGGGGCATGCTCAGTAAGCTCCAGCGAGACGATACGCCCGCGCCCGTTGCAGCACTCGCAGGGTTCGGAGAACGCCTCAAGCAGGCCGCTGCCAACCCGCTTGCGGGTCATCTGCACCAGGCCCAGCGAGGTGACCTCGGCCACCTGATGCTTAGTCCGGTCCCGCGCCAGGCATTCCAGCAGGCGCCGCAGCACCAGGTCCCGGTTACTCTCCAGGACCATATCGATGAAGTCGATCACGATGATCCCGCCGATGTCGCGCAGCCTGAGCTGGCGGACCATCTCCTCGGCCGCCTCCAGGTTGTTCTTGGTGACGGTCTCCTCGAGGTTTCCGCCCTTGCCGGTGAACTTCCCGGTGTTGACGTCCACCACGGTCATCGCTTCGGTGTTGTCGATCACCAGCGAGCCACCGCTCGGCAGCCATACCTTACGCTCCAGCGCCTTGGCCAGCTGCTCGTCGATGCGGTAGCGGGCGAAGGCGTCCTCTTCATCATCGTCCCAGCGGACCAGCCGGTCGGCCAGGTGCGGGGCGACGTAGCGGACGTACTCGTCGACCAGGTCCCAGCCTTCGTCGCCGGCCACGACCAGTGTGCTGAAGTCTTCGTTGAAGATGTCCCTGACCACCCGGATGGTCAGGTCAGGCTCGCTGTAGAGGAGCTCGGGAGCGCTGGCCGTCTTCGACTTGCGCTCGATGCTCTCCCACTGGGCGGACAGCCGGGCCACGTCGTGAGCCAGTTCCTCTTCGGCCGCGCCCTCCGCCGCGGTGCGCACGATCACGCCTGCGCCGTCGGGCATCACCTGCTTGAGGATGTGCTTAAGCCGGGTCCGCTCCTTGTCGGGCAGCTTGCGGCTGATGCCCATCATGGACGCGCCTGGGACATACACCAGGTAGCGGCCAGGCAGGCTGACCTGGCTGGTCAGCCGGGCACCCTTATGACCCACCGGGTCCTTGGTCACCTGGACGAGCACCGACTGGCCGGACTTGAGCGCCGATTCGATCCGCTTGGATTCGCCTTCGAGGCCGCTCGCGTCGAAATTGACCTCGCCGGCATACAGGACGGCGTTGCGGCCCTTGCCGATATCGACGAAAGCAGCCTCCATGGAGGGCAGGACGTTTTGCACCTTGCCCAGGTACACGTTGCCCACGAACGACTGGTGACTCGACTTGTCCACGTAGTGCTCTACGAGCACGCCGTCCTCGAGCACCGCGATCTGGGTGCGCTCACCTCGCTGGCGGACAACCATGACCCGGTCGACGGCCTCGCGCCGGGCGAGGAACTCGGATTCGGTGATGACCGGCGGGCGCCGCCGTCCGGACTCACGACCTTCCCGCCGGCGCTGCCGCTTCGCCTCGAGCCGCGTCGAGCCCCGGACCGACTGGACATCATTGGATGGCGCGGATTCCTCCGACCCGTGGGCGCGGGGCGGACGCACGTGGACCACCGTGTTGGGCGGATCGTCGGGGGTCGGCTGGTCGGCGTCGGCGGTGGAACCGCGGCGCCGCTTGCGCCTGCGGCGCCTGGTGCCGCCCGGTCCGTCCTCGCCGTCCTGGTCGTCGCCACCGGTCTCGGTGGGCTCACCAGTCGGGCCGCCGTCGGCGGCATTGGCGTCCGCGTCGGCTGGCCTTCGCCTGCCCCCGCGGGCCTGGCCGCTCTCCGCAGCCGCCCCGCCAGCGTCCGCGGCCGCAGCGTCGTCGGCGCCGGACGTATCGCCGTCACCGCGGCCGCGTGACCGGCTCCCCCGGCGCCTGCGGCGGCGCCCGGACGCGTCTGTCTCGGTCTCCTGGTCATCGGCCGCCGCGGAAGCGGAACCGGTCGCGGCGCGCTGGTCTGCCGCGGCGTCCGTGGCATGCGCCCCCTGGCCTTCGCCGCCGTCGGCCTCCGCGCCCTGGCCCCGGGTGGTCCGGCGCCGCGACGACCCGCTCCGGTCGCGAGCTGGCCCGTCCGCGTCGCCGTCGCTGGCCTCGTCACGCTGGCGGCCGCCGTCGGCGGGCTCACCGGCCGCAGGCGGCTGGAAGATCACCGGCGGAGGCTGGAAGGTCGCGGCGGGCACCGCGGCAGGCGGGACCACGGTCGTCGGCACCGCAGTCATCGGAACCGCGATGGCCGGAGCCATGGCGGGCGGGACTGCACCGCGGGCGGCCGACGCCGACGCCCCCTGGGCGCTGGGCACCTGAGTCACTGCAGGCACACCCGCAGCCGCGCTGGGTACCTGAGTCACTGGGGGGACACTGGCAGCCGCCGCGTTAGGTGCCTGCGTCACTGGGGGCACGCTGGCAGCGGTCGCGTCCGGCGACTGGGCCGGCCCGGCCGCAGCGGCCGCCTCAGCGGCTGGCGGTCCTGCCGCCCGGGTCACGGCGCGGCGGGCACGACCCGTAGCCTTGCGCACCGCCGGAGCGGCCGCGCCACCTTCGGGGCTGGCCAGCTGTGAGCCACCTTCGGGGCTGGCAGGCTGCGCAGCCCCGCCGTCGGGTCCGCTGCCTGCCGGGGTCCCGGCACCTGCTGGCGCGGCTGTTACGCCAGCAGGATCAGTGTTCCCGTGGTCCTCACTACTGTTCTCTCTGTCGTTCAGCTCGGTCTCGAGCATCCGGGTAGTCTCCCGTCAGGCTCCCGGGCGCGTGGGTCCGCAAAGAACCCGCCGCTCCGCGCAGGAGCTGGTCGTACGCGCTCACTGGGAGGGTGCCCGTCTCGTGGACGGCCAGCGCTCCCGGGCGCGTTGTCTCTATCTGTCCCTGTGCCGCGCCGCGCACATGCGCTGCGGCTGCCGCCAGGTGGGACTCTGTCGTCCCGGAGGACTGCGTTGTCCCGAAGGACCCTGTGGTCCCCGGGGACTCTGTCGTCCCGGTGGGTCCGTCGGGCATGTCAGGCCCGCCAGCCCCGGTAGCGGCAGTCACCGCGGCAAGTGGCCCCTGCGCCAGCCTGGTCACCAGCGGTGGTGACGACGGCGCAAGGGCAGCCACGCGGCGAAGCGCTGCCAAAATGTCATCGGGTCGCACGGCAGGTGTCACGTGCCGAACAACCATTCGAAGTATCGCATACCCGGCGTTCCGCTCGTCGGCGGCACGCCGGTCCATCTCCATGCTGACCACCGCGGCGCGGGCATCCATGCGCCTGAGTCCCTTGTTGGTCAAGCGCTCGACTTCCAGAGTGTCGGCGGCCAGGAACGCCTCGACTGCCGCTGCCGCCTGCTGCGGCCCGACTCCGGGGAGGACAACCTGCCACTGCGACGCCTCCAGCGTGCTGGCGTCCAGCGGCCCGGCTTCCTCGGTCACGTCGATCACATCAATCCCGTCCGGCAGGGCCGCGTCGAGCCCGTCCCGCACGTCGGCCACGGCGCGCGCGTCGGTGAGCGAAAGCTCCAGGTACTCAGCCTCACTCGCAGTGCCCGTCGGGGCCGCACCAGCGTAGGAGATCTTCGGGTGCGGCGTGAATCCGGCCGAGTAGGCGATGGGCAAGCCCGCCCTCCGTACTCCCCGTTCAACGGCCCGCGCGATATCCCTGTGACTGGCGAAACGCATCCTGCCTCTTTTAGCGTACCGGACAAGAAGACGCTGGACGACGGGCGGTGGCGCGGCCTGCCCCTCCGGCCGCGGCGGAGTGCGCCCCGTCATCTAGGGCGTGTCCTATGGATCTTGGTGGATGCGGGCGGTGCCCAGGAGGCGATCCGGCCAGGCGGAGGAGGAGCCGATAGCGGAGCTATCGCCGGCGGCGACAACGCCGCCGGTCGTCGTCTGGCGCCGATCCGCGCCACTGAAGATCCAGGGGACACGCCTAGCCGCCCGGTCCCTTGGCCGGTGCCACGGCGCCCGGTGACTGTGCGCCTGCCACGCTCAGCGGGATCAGCCGCGCACCGGTCGGCCCGGTCTGGATTTCGGTGCCCATGGTGGGACACACGCCGCAGTCGAAACAGGGAGTCCAGCGGCAGTCGTCCACTTCCGCCGGACCGGCCGGATCGATGGCATCCTGCCAGTCCTGCCACAGCCAGTCGCGGTCCAGCCCGGCGTCCAGGTGATCCCACGGCAGCACTTCGCTGTACTCGCGCTCACGGGTGGTGTACCAGTCGAGGTCGAGACCGTCGGCGGCCAGGGCCTCCGCCGCGCAGCGCGCCCAGCGGTCAAAGGAGAAGTGCTCGGTCCACCCGTCGAACCGCGCCCCGTCTGCCCACGCCGCCTTGATCACCTTCGCGACCCGGCGGTCGCCCCGGGACAGCATTCCCTCGATGATCGACGGCTTGCCGTCGTGATAGCGGTAGCCCACCGCCTTGCCGTACGAGGGATCGGCGCGCAGGGCGCCACCGAGCTTCCGTAGCCGGTTGTCCACGGTCTCGTGGTCACACTGGGCCGCCCACTGGAACGGTGTGTGCGGCTTGGGCACGAAACCCCCGATCGACACCGTACAGCGGATGTCACGACGCCCGCTCGCCTCCCGCCCGGCCTTGATCACCCGCCCGGCCAGGCTGGCCACCGCGAGCACATCCTCGTCGGTCTCGGTGGGCAGGCCGCACATGAAATAGAGCTTGACCTGCCGCCAGCCGTTGGCATAGGCGGTGGTGACGGTCCGGATCAGGTCCTCCTCGGTGACCATCTTGTTGATCACCTTGCGGATCCGCTCCGACCCGCCCTCCGGGGCGAACGTCAGCCCGGACCGGCGGCCGTTCCTGCTCAGCTCGTTGGCCAGCGTCACGTTGAACGCGTCCACCCTCGTCGAGGGCAGGGACAGCCCCACATTGGTGCCGTCGTACCTGTCGGCCAGGCCGGTGGCGATCTCGTTGATCTCGCTGTGGTCGGCGCTGGACAGCGAGAGCAGCCCGACCTCGTCCAGCCCGCTCGCGGCGAGCCCCTTCTCGACCATGTCGCCGATCGTGGTGATGCTGCGCTCGCGGACCGGCCGGGTGATCATCCCGGCCTGGCAGAACCGGCAGCCCCTGGTGCAGCCGCGGAAGATCTCCACGCTGAACCGCTCGTGCACCGTCTCATGCACCGGCACGATGGGCTTGCTCGGGTACTGCCAGGCGTCCAGGTCCATGACCGTGTGCTTGGCGACGCTGTAGGGGGCCTCCGGGCGGTTCGGTGCGACCCGCTTGATCCGGCCATCGGGCAGGTAGTCCACGTCGTAGAAGCGTGGCACGTACACCCCGCCGCCTGCCGCGAGCGCGTTCAGCAGGCCGTCCCTGCCCCCCGGGCGCCCGGCCCGCTTCCAGTCCCTGATCAGCGCCGAGATGGTCAGCGCCGCCTGTTCGCCGTCGCCGAGCACCGCCCCGTCGATGAACTCGGCGATGGGCTCGGGGTTGAAGGCCGCATGCC
This sequence comes from Streptosporangiaceae bacterium, assembly GCA_033854735.1. GTDB lineage: Bacteria > Actinomycetota > Actinomycetes > Streptosporangiales > Streptosporangiaceae > JAWWPY01. The sequence goes on from JAWWPY010000265.1 coordinate 5,781, forward strand.
CGCCCGCCAGGACGACCGGGTCTTCGGCTCCCCGGTCGGCGGCCGCCAGCGGGATACCGGCCAGGTCGAGCGCGGTCAGCAGGTTCGTGTAGCCAAGTTCCGTCGCGAAGCTCACGCCGAGCACGTCGAACGCCCGCACCGGCCGGTGCGCGTCCACCGTGAACTGAGGGATCTCATGCTCACGCATCAGGGCTTCGAGATCCGGCCAGACGCTGTAGGTTCGCTCCGCGAGCACGCCCTCGGATTCGTTGAGGACCTCGTAGAGGATTTGGATTCCCTGGTTAGGCAGCCCTATCTCATAGGCGTCCGGGTACATGAGGGCCCAGCGAACTTCAGCGGCGTCCCAGTCGCTGACGACCGAGTTCAGTTCGCCGCCCACATACTGGATCGGCTTGTGTACCAGGGGGAGCAGCGGCTCCAGCCGGGGGTAGACCGATTCCACAGGCATTCCCACAGCCTACTTCCGCCCGGCTCCCCCCGCGTTGCGGGCGACTCTCCATGAGTTACGACCATGATCACGCCCGATTCGCCAACGATTTGTCTGCGCCCAACCCGTGAAGAGCCGGAATGATCATGGAACCCGAAGGTCGGCGCCCCGACAGGCGCCCGGCCCGGCGCCCCGCCCGGGCAGGGCGGGCGCTCGGCGCGGGGTTGGCGCGGGGTTGGCGCGGGCTTTTCATGATCGCGGTGGATCGGGTGTCGTCCGTGGCCCCCAATCCACCGCGATCATGAAAGTGGCCATATGGAGACCGGGTTGGCTGGACCGTCCGGTGATCACGAAGGATTCGGGGTCGTCTGTGACCCGAATCCTTCGTAGTAATAGGACGAAGCGGCGGGAGGCGCCTGTTTCTGCTGGGAGTTGCTGAGACGGGGACGTCCTCCTGGTGCGATAGTGCGGGCTTGGTGTCCCAGGCGCAACACAGGAGGACGTCCTATGAGCAAGGGTAGGGCCAATGGGATCACGAGGGGGGACCTGCGGCGGAATGCGCGGAAGGCCCGGTTGCGGGTGATCGCGGGAACGGCGGTTACGGAACAGGGCTAGTCGAAAACGCGGTGCTAGTCGAAAACCGAGTGGCGGCGGTGGATGGCCTGGAGGACGCCAATGGCGATCATGTCGGCGAACATGGCGGAGCCGCCGTAGGACACGAACGGCAGCGGCAACCCGGTGACCGGGGTGATCCCGATCGTCATCCCGATGTTGATGAAGGCCTGGAGCGCGAACCAGATCGCGATGCCCGAGGCCACCAGCAGGCCGAACTGGTCGTCGGCGCGGACGGCGATGCGCAGCGAGCGGATCAGCAGCACCGCGATCAGGCCGATGATCACGATCGCGCCGACGAAGCCGAGTTCCTCGCCGGCCACCGCGAAGATGAAGTCGGTGTGCTGCTCGGGCACGAAATTCCCGGCGACCAGCGAGCCATGGAACAGCCCCTGGCCGAACATGCCGCCGGAGCCGATCGCGATTTTCGCCTGCGCCGCGCTGTAGCCGGTTCCCCGTGGGTCGGCCGACGGGTTGATGAACGCGGTGAGGCGCTGCACCTGGTAGGGCTTGAGCAGGTGCAGGCTCCACGTCACCAGGGCGGCCAGTGCGGTGACGACACCGAGCCCGGCGAGCCAGCGCAGCCTGATCCCGGACAGCGCGATCATGCCGACCAGCACCGCCACCAACAGGATCAGCACCCCCAGATCGGGCTGGGCTACGACCAGGCCGAGCGGGAGCGCCCCGCAGGCCAGCGCCGCACCCAGGTCCCGCGGCCGCGGGCGCCGGTCCCCGTCGCGCAGCTCGCTGAGGATCAGGGCCACCATCAGGATCAGCGTGATCTTGGCGAACTCCGACGGCTCGGCCTGGAAGCCACCGGGCAGCGCGATCCAGGAATGCGCGCCGTTGACGATGCTGCCGAGCGGGCTGAGCACCACCAGCAACCCGATGGACGTGACGGCGTAACCGACCGGCGCGTAAATGCGCAGCATCCGGTAGTCGAGCGAGCTCACGGCCACCATCAGGATCAGGCCGATGACGATGTTGAGCAGTTGCTTCTTCAGGTACGTCTGGGGATCGCCGCCCGCCCGGGCCAGCCCGTGCTCGGTAGCTGACCAGACCAGCAGCGTACCGAGCAGGCTGAGCCCGAGCACCCCGAGCATCAGCGCCCAGTCCAGGCGGCGCAGCAGCGACTGCCGGGCCAGGGCGCGCTGCCAGAGGCTCCTGGGGCGCATGCCACCGGACCGCAGCGCCCCCGGACGCAAACCACCCGGGCGCACACCAACCGGGCGCAAACCACCAGGCCGCAAACCACCAGGCCGCAAACCACCAGGCCGCAGGCCGCCATAGCCGGGCCGGGCCTGCTGCACCGGGCTGAGCCTGCCGTACGCCGAGCCGCGCCCCCCGCGCCCCCCGCGCGCCCCCAGCCCTCCGCGCCCCCCCGGCCCCCCGGGCCGGCCCGTCCAGCTACGCCAGCCCGCGCTCACGACGACCCCTGGTACCCGGCGGGCGCGGTGATCTGGCCGGACGAGGAGATCGCAGGAAGTGCGCCCGGCGCCGCGCCGTGCGGGAACGCCGCCCGGTGGCCCTCCAGCCCATAGATGTCATCCCAGATCTGGCGCACCGCGGGCGCGGCCACGTCGGCGCCGTAGTTCGAGTCCGGAATCATGACCACCACCACGTACTTCGGGTCATGGCACGGCGCGAAGGAGGCGAAGACCGAGGTGACCGAGCTGTTGAAGACTTCCGCGGTGCCCGTCTTGCCGGCCACGCACACGGTGCTCAGCGGGAACCCGCGGAACGCGCCCGCGGCCGTGCCCTGGGTCACCACGCCGGCCAGCGCGTCCCTGATGTAGGCCAGGGTGCCCGCGGCCACCGGCAGGTGCCTGGTCACCGGCGGGTTGATCCGCTGCACGACCGCGCCGCTGGGGCTGATGAGCGCCTCGCCGATCCGCGGGCTGTACAGCGTGCCCCCGTTGGCCAGGGCCGCGTACGCGTTGGCCAGCTGCAACGGGGTGACCGCGATGTAGCCCTGGCCGATCGCGGCAATGGCCGCCTGGCCGGGCTCCCACACGTTGCCGTAGCGGCAGTCCTGGTATTCGATCCGCTGCACGTAGGAGCCGTTCGCCTGACCGTACTTGCACCAGTTCTGGCCAGCGTGGGCATTCGCCTTCCAGAGGTAGTACAGCCATTCGCGGGTCGGCACGCTGCCACTGCTCTGCTCCGGCAGGTCGATCCCCGGGGACTTGCCGAACCCCCAGGCCAGCTCCATTTTCTGCATTTCCTGGATGGGGGCCTTCGGGCTGGTGACGACGTTGTCATTCGGGTGGTCGGCCAGGTATATGTCGTTGGCGAGCTCGTAGAAGACCGTGTCGCAGGAGACGACGAGGGCCTGGTGCAGGCTGATCGGGCCGAGGCCCGGCTCGCCGTCGTTGGCGAACGACTGCCCCCCGATGTTGACCGTGGCCGGGCAGTCGTAGCTGTTGCTGAGGCTGTAGCCGGCTGCGACCGCCGCCGCCGCGGAGGTCACCTTGAAGGTCGAGCCCGGCGCGTACTCCCCCTGGGTGACCCGGTTCAGGATCGGCTCGCTGTCGGCGGTCCCGAACAACTGCTGGTACTGCGCCTCGGAGATGCCGCCGTTCCAGATGCTCGGGTTGTAGCTCGGGGCGCTGGCCATCGCGACCACCCGGCCGGTGGTGGTCAGCACGACCGCCGCCCCGGTGGTCGCGTGCGGGTTGCCCTGGAGCTGCGCCTTACGGATCGAGGCGGCCAGGATATTTTGCACATCCGCCTGAAGCCGCGCGTTGATGCTGGTCACGAGGTTGTCGCCGGACTTGGCCGGGGTTGTCTTGACGGTGCCGAGTTCCTGGCCAGCGCTGTTCACCGAGAGCACCTCGGTGCCTGGCGTGCCCTCCAGCTGCGTGTTGTACTGCTGCTCCAGCCCGGCCTGGCCCACCAGGTCCTCACCGGCGAAGCCGGTCGTCGGCAGACGCTCCTGCTTCATCTCCGGCCCGGTGATCGGGCCCAGGTACCCGAGGGCCTGCGCCGGGTCGGCGCCGTGCGGCTGCGGGTAGCTGGCGACCGGCTCCACGCCCGCGGTGACCGCGGGGAAGTCCTTGTGATCCTGCATGATCTGCACCGCGACCGCGTCGGAGACGTCCTGGGCGACGGGGATCGGCTGGTACGGCGACCCCCGCCAGCAGGGCTGGGGCACCCCGGCGGTGCACAGCCGCACCTTCTCGGTGATCAGCTTGTCGGGCATGCCGAGCAGCTTGGCCAGCTTGCGCAGGACCGCCGCGCCGCCGTCGCTCTGCTGCGACAGCTGCGGGTTGCTGACCGACACCACCAGCGCCGTGCGGTTGCTGACCAGGGCATTCCCGACATCGTCGAGGATCTGCCCGCGCACCGAGGGGACGATGACGCTGCGGGTCTGGTCCTGCGCGGCCAGGTTGACGTAGGACGGGCCGGTCATCACCTGCAGGTACCACAGCCGGCCGCCGAGCGAGACGAGCAGCGCCGCCACCACCACGTACAGCACCACGAGGCGCCGCCGCGACGCCATGATCATGAGAATCCTCCCGTCCGCTTGCTGCCGATCCGCCAGACGGTCGACCGGCGGCCGAACCTGGCACGTCCCCGGCTCCGCCGCAGCAGGCCGCCACGCCGGGCCCGGCCGCGCAGCCCCAGGCCCCGGCCGGGCTGGCGGCGGAAACGTGGCCGCGCGCCTTTCCCTGATCCTGTCGATCGCAACCCATTCCGCAACGCACTCCCGCCGCCACTCAGCGAGCTGCCCCCAGGGCCGCTACGGCGCAGCGCACTACCCCTCGGCACCCGGCCGCGCAGCACGCCACGACCCGGAGCCCAGCCGCCGAGACCCCGTCCGCCGAGCACGGAGCGGCCCACCGCGCCGTCGCGGCGGCGGGCGGAGCCGCCCAGCCGCAAGTGCACCGGGCGGACCGGGCGGACCCGGGCGGACCCGCCACTGGCCGAGCCACCACTGGCCGAGCCGCCACTGGCCGGGCCGCTTCGGCCATGGCCGAAGCGCATGTGCACCGGGCGGGCCGCAAGCGTCCTGGGGATCGCGCCACCCCGGGCGGACCCGGCCTGCCCGCCGCGCAGCCGCAGGTGCAGCGGGCGCGCCCCGAACACCTGAGTCGCGGCGCGGCCCGCCCGCTGGCCCGCGCCGCCGATCCAGCCATCGCCGGGCCGTCCGGCCGCTGCCCGCAGCCGCGGGCTGCGCCCCATCCCGGTGTCCCGGATGGCCCCGGAGGCCCCGGCCGGGACGGTCCGGGCCGAGCCGGTCCGGGACGAGCCGGGCCCCGCACCGCCACGGGCCAGGACCCCACCCGCCGCCCAGCCGCTGAGGGCCACCACCACGTACAGCGCGAACGGGCACACCAGGAGGTCGTAGCCGAGCGCGACGGGGAGCACATGGCCGACCGCGGACCAGGTGACGCCCGGATCACCGAACAGCATCCCGACCATCGCGGACAGCGCCTCGCCACCCGCGGTGCACAGGGCCACCGCGCCCAGCGGCTGCCAGCTGGCCCGGCCGAGGCTGCCGCCGAGCCGCCCGGCAGCGTACCCGGCCAGGCAGAACACCAGCGCGGACTGGCCCACCAGGTGGCTGGCGGGCGGCGCGATGTCGAGCGCCAGGCCCGCGACGAAGCCGGTCAGCATGCCCTCCGCCGGGCCTCCGGTCAGCGCGATCGCGACCACCAGGATCAGGACGAGATCCGGTGCCGCGCCACCCGGCCACGGCAGGCCGTTCAGCACGGTCAGCTGGATCAGGATGGCCGCCAGCGATGCGACGGCCACCAGCGCGGCGCGGCCCACGTCAGCCCCCTGGTTTCGGCGTGGCGGTGGACGCAGGATTCGCCGTGGCGGTGGACGACGGTGTGGCGGTGGCCGTGACGGTGACCGTGGGGGCCGGTGCGGGCGGAGGCGGCAGCACCGAGTCCCGCGGATTGGTGCGCGGCGGCGCCACGACGACGCCCACCACGCCGATGCTGGCGACGCTCACGAAGGGCCGGACCAGTGCCTGGCGCATCAGCGAGCTCCCGGCCTCCTCCACCTGGGTGATCACGCCGACCGGGACCCCGGCCACGTACGGCATGCCGTCCGCGGAGCCAAAGGTGACCAGCTGCTGCCCCGGCCGGAGCTGGGCGCTGCTGCTGAACACCTCCAGGCGGAGCAGCCCGGCGCTGGAGATGGACTTGCCGGTCCCGGTCACCGCGCCGATCAGCCCGGTGCCCGCCAGCCGGACCCCGACGGTCGCGCTCGCGTCCGTGGTCAGCAGGACGGTCGCGGTCCCCGCGCTCACGGCGGTGACCGTGCCGACCAGCCCCGCGCCGTTCAGCACGGTCTCGTTGGCCTTGATGCCGTCCATGCGGCCGGCGTCGATCGTGATCGTGTCCGCATAAGCCGGGCCGGCCGCGATCAGGTTCGCCGCGACGATCCGGTACCCACCGCGCCCGGCCAGCCGCAGCAGGCCGTCCAGCTGGGCCGACTGGGCCCGGCTCAGCCGCTCCTGGCTGAGTTCCGCCCGGGCCTGAGCGAGCTGGCGCTGCAGCGAGGCGATCTTCGCCTGCGATCCTGACCCGCCGGCGAGCTGCCTGACCGGACTGGTCAGCAGGCTGACCGCGCCCTCGGCCGACCCGAACACCGAGCCACCGAAGGAGCTCAGGCTGTGCAACGGCGACGCGGTGCCGTCACGGTAGTCGACCGTGATCAGCGCGAGTGCGGCCGCCAGGAGCACGGCCAGAACCAGGCGGGTCCGCCGGGTGTCGTGCACCGGATTCCCTCATCCCTGCCGCGGCTGCGGCTGACGCTTTCCGGCGGTCAGCGCCTGGACTCCGGCACCAGCACCTGGCGCAGCGTGTCGAAATCCTCCACGCACTTGCCGGTGCCGAGCGCCACGGAATCGAGGGGGTTGTCGGCGATGTGCACCGGCATGCCGGTCTCCTCGCGGATCCGCTCGTCCAGGCCGCGCAGCAGCGCCCCGCCGCCGGTCAGCGCGATGCCCCGGTCCATGACATCGCCGGCCAGCTCAGGCGGGCATTTGTCCAGTGTGGCCTTGACCGCGTCCACGATGAGGTTGATCGGCTCCTCGATGGCCCGGCGGATCTCCTCGGCCGAGATCACGATGGTCTTCGGCAGGCCGCTGACCAGGTCCCGGCCGCGGATCTCGGCATGTGGCTCGTCCACCGAGGGGAACGCGGAACCGAGGGCCATCTTGATCTCCTCGGCGGTCCGCTCGCCCAGCATGAGGGAGTACTCCTTCTTGCCGAAGGTGATGATCGCCTGGTCCATCTCGTCCCCGCCGATGCGGATCGACTGGGAGGTCACGATCCCGCCCAGCGAGATCACGGCCACCTCGGTGGTGCCGCCGCCGATGTCGACCACCATGTTCCCGGTCGGCTCGTTGACGGGCAGGCCCGCGCCGATAGCCGCGGCCATGGGTTCCTCGATGATGTACACCCGCCGCGCGCCGGCCTGGTGCCCGGCCTCCTTGACCGCGCTCTGCTCCACGCCGGTGATCCCGCTCGGCACCGCGACGACGACCCGCGGCTTGGCCAGGTGCCTGCGGCGGTGCACCTTCTGGATGAAGTAGCGGAGCATCCGTTCGGTCACGTCGAAGTCGGCGATGACCCCGTCCTTGAGCGGCCGGACCGCCACGATGTTGCCCGGGGTCCGGCCGATCATCCGTTTAGCCTCGACTCCCACCGCGACGATCTGGCCGTTGTTGGTATTCAGCGCCACCACGGACGGCTCGTTCAGGACGATCCCGCGACCCCGCACGTAGACCAGGGTGTTCGCGGTACCGAGATCGACGGCCATGTCACGGCCCAGAAACGCCAACGCGTTGCTCATGAGGAACGAGACCTTCCGAGATGGGTCCTGCTGGGTGTTCTGTGTCAAAACCGCAGCTCAGACCCTCCCCCTGGAGAAACCGAACGCGGCCTATGTGATTCATCGGCCAGCGCCAGCCTGCCTAAACGAGGTCAGGAAAGAAGATCTTGATTTCCCGCTCCGCAGCATCCGGGCCATCGGATCCGTGCACAATGTTTGACTGCGTTATCAACGAGTAGTCGCCCCGGATCGTGCCCGGCAACGCACGAACCGGATCGGTGGCGCCGGCCAGTGCGCGGAAGGCCTCGATGGCCCGCGGGCCCTCCACGGCGAGGGCGACCAATGGCCCCGAGGTGATGAAGTCGACGAGCGGGCCGAAGAACGGCTTGCCGATGTGCTCCTGGTAGTGCGTTGTCGCCGTGGCCACGTCGAGGGTCCGCAGGTCCATCGCAATGATCCGGAGGCCTTTGCGCTCAATCCGGGACAGGACCTCCCCGATCAGCCCGCGGCGCACGCCGTCGGGCTTCACCAGGATCAGGGTTCGCTCAGACAAGAAAATGCTCCTCTTCGGGCGGCAGCGGCGTGCCGTCACACAATGATCAGGGATGGATCCGCTGCGTTGAAGAATTCTATCGGTGACGGACCGGGCACACTAAAGCCCCCGCGCGGCCGCGCAGGGCTAGACCATACACAGCCCGGCCGCACGTTGTGCGCACATAGGTGGCACTATGCACCGCGTTCATGTCCCCGACGGCAGTGCGTCAGGGAGCTTCCCAGCGGCGTCCCATCCAGATCGCCAGCACCCAGAACCCGGCGAAAATGATGCCCAGCGCGTACATGACCGGGACCAGCGCGCCCGCCGCGATCACACACAGCTGGAGGGCGCTGCCGGCCACCAGCGCCCAGCGCAGGCCAGGGCGGCCCGCCACCGCGGCGAGGAGCACGGCCACCACCGCGAGCACCCCGCCGGCGACGCCGGCCACCCGGGGCGCGGTGTGCCCGATGGTGATGGCCACCGGGATGGCCAGCCCGATCACGATCGCCTCCATGATCAGCACGGTGCCGCACAGCTGCCTCATGCCCGTGCCCTCATGCCCGCCTCAACCCCGCCGCGCCATAACCGCTTCAACCCCGCCGCCTCGCCTCATGCCTGCTCGGCGGAGCCCCGGCGCGGCGCGGTGAGCAGCAGCCGCGCGTCGCCCGCGGTGATCACCGATCCGGTGACGAGCACCCCGGACGTGCCCAGGCCGTCCGCGCCGGCCGCGTCGTCGGCCAGCCCCACGGCGATCTCCAGCGCCTCGTCCAGCCGCTCGGCCAACCTGACCCGGTCCGGTCCGAACACCTCCGAGGCCAGTTCGGCGAGGGTCTCGGGATCCATGGACCGGCTCGAGGAGTTCCGGGTCACCACCAGCTCAGAGATCACCGGCTCCAGCTCGTCGAGGATTCCCGCCACGTCCTTGTCCATGCTGACCGCCAGCACGCCGACCAGGCCGCTGAAAGTGAACGCCTCGGTCAGCGCGGCGGCCGCCGCGGCCATGCCGGCCGGGTTGTGCGCGGAGTCCACCAGCACCACAGGGCTGCGCCGGACCACCTCCAGCCGCCCTGGTGAGGTCATCGCGGCAAACGCCTCCCGAACCAGCCCCGGATCCAGCTGCCCACCCTCCCCAGCGCCGGTGCTGTCCCTGCGCTCGACCGGCGTCGCGTAGCCAGCCACAGCCAATCCCGCACGCGACTCGGGCGAGACCTCGGTCCCGTTGACCTCGTCCTGCCAGCCGGCGGGAGCAGGGATAGCACCGGCGCCCGCAAACGCCTCGACCGCCGCGAGCGCGCAGGCGGCGTTCCCGGCCTGATACTCGCCGAACAGCGGCAGCAGCAGGTCGTCATAGTCACCGCGCAAGCCGTGGATGCTCAGCCGCTGGCCGCCGACGGCCAGTTCGCGGCTGGTCACCCCGAACTCCAGGCCCTCCCGGGCCACGCTGGCGCCGACCTCCGCCGCCCGGCGCAGCAGCACCTCGGCCGCCTCGACCGGCTGCTGCGCGAGGACGGCCACCGCGCCCTTCTTGATGATGCCGGCCTTCTCCGCTGCGATCGCGTCGACCGTGTCGCCGAGGTAGCGGGTGTGGTCGATGGCGACCGGGGTCACCACCGCCACCGCGCCGTCGGCGACGTTGGTCGCATCCCAGGTGCCGCCGAGGCCGACCTCGATCACCGCCACGTCGACCGGCGCGTCCGCGAACGCCGCGAACGCCATGGCGGTGAGTACCTCGAAGAATGACAGGCGCACCGGCTGGCGCTCATCCACCATGGCCAGGTACGGCGCCACCTCGTCGTAGACGTCGACGAACGCCTCGGCCGGCAGCGGCTCACCGTCGACCGCGATCCGCTCCCGGATCGACGACAGGTGCGGGCTGGTGAAGAGCCCGGTGCGCAGCCCGCGGCTGCGCAGCAGCGTCTCGATCATCCGCGCGGTCGAGGTTTTTCCGTTGGTGCCGGTGATGTGGATCACCGGGTAGGCCCGCTGCGGATCGCCGAGCAGCAGGGCCAGCTCGGCCATCCGGCTGCGGGTCGGCTCGATCGCGTGCTCGGGGCGGCGCGCGAGGATCTCACGTTCCACCTCGCGGAGTCGCTGCTCGGGGGTCAACCGTCGGCCCGCCCGGGCCCGTCAGGCAGAGCGGCGAGGCGCCCGGTGAGCCGGGTGATGTCGTCGCGGGCCGCTTCGAGCCGGCCGCGGGTCTTGTCCACCACGTCGGCGGGCGCCTTGGCCAGGAACGAGTCGTTAGCCAGTTTCCGCTCGGCCTGATCTGCCTCTTTGCGGGCCGCCGCGAGATCCTTCTCCATCCGGCGGCGCTCAGCGCCCACGTCGATGCCGGCCGCCGTGTCCAGGTTCACGGTGACCCCCTCGGCGACGACGGTCGCCGTGGGCACGAATCCGTCGCCGGCCGGGGTGAGGCGCAGCAGCGAGCGGATGCTGGCCTCGTGGGCGCCCAGCGGTGTGGACCCGATGCCGGCCAGCACCGCGGGCACCGGCTGACCGGGGCGGAGACCCTGATCAGAACGGAACCTGCGCACCTCGGTGACCAGCCGCATCAGCGCGGAGATCTCCCGTTCCGCCGCGTGGTCGCGGCCGGACCGGCCGGCCGCCGCGACGCCCGCTGCTGGGGCGCCTGGGCGCTCCCCGGGCCAGGGCGCGGTCATCACCGTGTCCCCGCCGGCCAGCGCGGTCCAGAGTTCGTCGGTGACAAACGGGATCACCGGGTGGAGCAGCTTCAGCAACCGGTCGAGCACGTAGCCGAGCACGTCGCGGGTGGCGCCCGCGACGGCGTCGTCGCCGGAGGACAGCGGCAGCTTGGCCAGCTCCAGGTACCAGTCGCAGACCTCGTCCCAGGCGAAGTGGTACAGCGTCTCGCACACCTTGCCGAACTCGAACTGCTCGAACAGCGCGTCGGCCTGCTGCGTGACGGTGGCCAGCCGGGACAGGATCCACCGGTCCGCGACGGACAGGGACTCGCGCGGCGGCGCGGCACCGGGGGCCGGCGCGACAACCCCGTTCAGCAGCGCGAAGCGGGTCGCGTTCCAGAGCTTGTTGCAGAAGTTCCTGGAACCGGTGACCCATTCCTCGCTGACCGCCACGTCGCTGCCGGGGCTGGCCCCGCGGGCCAGGGTGAACCGGGTGGCGTCGGCACCGAACCGGTCGATCCAGTCCAGCGGGTCCACGGTGTTGCCGAGCGACTTGGACATCTTCTTGCCGTAGGCGTCACGGACCAGGCCGTGCAGGGCGACGTCACCGAACGGCACGGCCTGCCCGGGCTCGCGGTGCGCCATCGCGTACAGGCCGAACATCATCATCCTGGCCACCCAGAAGAACAGGATGTCGTACCCGGTGACCAGGACGCTGGTCGGGTAGAAGGCGCGCAGGTCCTCAGTGTCGTCGGGCCAGCCGAGGGTGGAGCACGGCCACAATGCGGAGGAGAACCACGTGTCGAGGACATCGGGATCCTGGCGCCAGCCATCCCCCTCCGGCGGGTCCTCACCGGGACCGACGCACCTGACCTCGTCATCGGGGCCGTACCAGACCGGGATCCGGTGCCCCCACCAGAGCTGACGGCTGATGCACCAGTCGTGCATGTCGTCGACCCAGTCGAAGTACCTGGCCGCCATTTCCGCCGGGTGGATGCCCACCCGGCCGTCGCGGACCGCGTCGCCTGCCGCCTTGGCCAGCGGGCCCACCTTGACGAACCACTGCAGCGACAGCCTTGGCTCGACGACCGTGCCACACCGGCCGCAATGGCCGACCGCGTGCACGTAGGGGCGGACCTCGGCGACGATGCGGCCCTCCTCACGGAGGGCGGCCACCACCGCGGGCCGCGCCTCGAACCGGTCCAGGCCCTCGAACGGGCCCTTGGCCGTCACATTCCCCCGCTCGTCCAGGATGGTGAGGCTGGGCAGGTCGTGCCGGCGACCGATCTCGAAGTCGTCCGGGTCGTGCGCCGGGGTCACCTTGACCGCCCCAGTACCGAACTCCGGATCCACATGCGGGTCGGCCACCACCGGGATGCGCCGGCCGGACAGCGGCAGCTCGACCTCCCGGCCGACCAGGTGGGCGTACCTGGGATCCTCGGGATGGACCGCGACCGCGGTGTCACCGAGCATGGTCTCCGCGCGGGTGGTGGCGACGACGATCGAATCCTCACCGTCCCCGTACCGGATCGAGACGAGTTCCCCATCCTCGTCCCCGTGATCGACCTCGATGTCGGACAGCGCCGTCAGGCAGCGCGGGCACCAGTTGATGATCCGCTGCGCGCGGTAGATGAGCCGGTCGTCGAAGAGCCGCTTGAACACTGTCTGCACCGCGCGGGACAGGCCCTCGTCCATGGTGAAGCGCTCGCGGGACCAGTCCACGCTGTCGCCCAGCCGGCGCATCTGGCCGAGGATCTTCCCCCCCGACTCAGTTTTCCACTGCCAGACCCGCTCCACGAACTTCTCGCGGCCCAGGTCATGCCGGCTCAGCCCTTCCTTGGCCAGCTCGCGCTCCACCACATTCTGCGTGGCGATGCCCGCATGATCCATCCCCGGCACCCACAGCGCCGTATACCCCTGCATCCGGCGCCGCCGCACCAGGGCGTCAATCAGCGTGTGATCCAGCGCGTGCCCGATATGCAGCGACCCCGTCACATTGGGCGGCGGAATAACGATGCAGAAGGCCGGCGCCTCAGCACTCACGTTCTTGGCATCAGCCCCGAACAGCCCGCTGGACTCCCAGCTCTCATAACGCCGCCCCTCCACCTCGGCAGGCGCGTACTGGGACGGCAGCAGATTCCGGTCTCCACTCACATCGGCACTCACGTCAGCCGATTCTAGTAGGCATCCGTACGGTGAGCCGCCGGCTGGATCGGCGTCCGTACAGTGAGCCGCCGGCTGGCATGGGCAGGTGACACGTTCCGCCCGTAGTGCCCGAGACGCCTTACGGTGGGTTCCGTCCGCTACGGGTACGCCCGCGGCCCACCGCACGGACGCCTAGCACATGCGCCAGACCGCCGACGGCCGCCGGATCGCACAGCGGCTGTCGGGGGGGAGTCCCCGGGCATCCGACCAGATTTGGGCCGGCGTTCGTGCGGTGGGCCGCTGGCGTAGCGTTGCCGCGGTCACCCATCACCCACAGGCGCCTCGGGCGTGACCAGGGAGGCGTCGCTAAAGGCTTGCCAGCCAGCGGCTCACTGGACGGACGCCGACTCAGGCTGACTTTTCCCGTGGGGTGCGGCGGGCCGAGTCCCGCGGGACCAAAGTGGGGTTTACGTGTTCTAGGACGACGGGGCCGGTGATGACTACTCGCTCGACGTCCTTGCGGCTGGGGACCTCGTACATGACCGAGAGGAGGACTTCTTCCAGGATGGCGCGCAGCCCGCGGGCGCCGGTGCCACGCAGGATGGCCTGGTCGGCCACGGCTTCCAGGGCGTCCTCGGTGAATTCGAGGTCTACGCCGTCCAGCTCGAAGAGGCGCCGGTACTGCTTGACCAGGGCGTTGCGTGGCTCGGTCAGGATGAGGATGAGGGCCTCACGGTCGAGGTTGTGCACGCTGGTGATGACCGGCAGGCGGCCGACGAACTCAGGGATCATGCCGAACTTGAGCAGGTCCTCGGGCATGACCTCTTTGAACGCGTCCGCGGTGAGGTGATCGTTCTTCACCCGCAGGACCGCGCCGAAGCCCATCCCGTTCTTGCCCACCCGCTGCTCGATGATCTTTTCCAGGCCGGAGAATGACCCGCCGCAGATGAACAGCACGTTGGTGGTGTCGATCTGGATGAACTCCTGGTGCGGGTGCTTGCGGCCGCCCTGCGGCGGGACTGAGGCCGTGGTCCCTTCCAGGATCTTCAGCAGGGCCTGCTGCACGCCCTCGCCGGACACGTCACGAGTGATCGACGGGTTCTCGCTCTTACGGGCGATCTTGTCGATCTCATCGATGTAGATGATGCCCGTCTCGGCCTTCTTGACGTCGTACTCGGCCGCCTGGATCAGCTTGAGCAGGATGTTCTCGACATCCTCCCCGACGTAGCCGGCCTCGGTCAGCGCGGTGGCGTCAGCGATCGCGAACGGGACATTGAGCAACCGGGCGAGGGTCTGGGCGAGCAGCGTCTTGCCGGAGCCCGTGGGGCCGAGCAGCAGGATGTTGGACTTGGCCAGTTCGACGCCGTCTTCACCGGACCGGCTCTCGCCGCCCGACTGGACCCGCTTGTAGTGGTTGTACACCGCGACAGACAGGGCCTTCTTGGCCTTTTCCTGGCCGATCACATACGCGTCGAGGAACTCGTAGATCTCGCGGGGCTTGGGCAGGCTGTCCCACTTGAGTTCGGACGGCTCGGCCAGTTCCTCCTCGATGATCTCGTTGCACAGATCGATGCACTCGTCGCAGATGTACACACCAGGACCAGCGATGAGCTTCTTGACCTGCTTTTGGCTCTTACCACAGAAAGAGCACTTCAGCAGGTCACCACCGTCGCCGATGCGTGCCACCCGGCCACTCCTTTACCTGTGCCCGTATTTCCTGGTCCCCGCCTATCCGGCCGTGAGGCCGGATCCGGCGGGCCGTTCCTGCCGCGCTGTCAGGTACTCCACCCGACGGTACCGCCTCGGACACCTTTGCCGCGAGGCCCAGCCTCATGACTGGCCAACCGGGGCGAGCGAATCCTCCTGGTTAGGACGACCCTACCTCGGCTCGGCGCTTCAGGCTCGTCAGAACCTCATCGATCAGTCCATACTCCTTGGCCTCCTGCGCGGTGAAGAACTTGTCCCGCTCCACATCGCGCCGGACCTGATCTTCTTCCTTGCCGGTGTGCGTGGCGATGATAACCTCCATCGCCGCGCGCATCCGCAGGATCTCGCGGGCCTGGATCTCCAGGTCGCTCGACTGGCCGTAGCCGCCCTCGGTGGCTGGCTGGTGCAGCAGGATGCGGGCGTTGGGCAGCGCCAGCCGCTTGCCGTGGGTTCCGGCCGCGAGCAGCACGGCCGCGCCCGAGGCGGCCTGGCCGACGCACGCCGTCTGGATCTCCGGCTGGACGAACTGCATCGTGTCGTAGATCGCCATCATCGACGTGACGGAGCCGCCCGGCGAGTTGATGTACATGGTGATATCGCGGTCCGGGTCGATCGACTCCAGCGCGATCAGCTGGGCGATCACGTCGTTGGCCGACGCGTCGTCGATCTGCACGCCGAGGAAGATGATCCGCTCCTCGAAGAGCTTGTTGTACGGGTTCATCTCCTTGATGCCGTACGAGGTCCGCTCCACGAAGGACGGCAGGACGTACCGGGCCTGCGGGCCGCTGGCTTCCGCCAGCCGCCGATTCGATGTGCTCACGCCGCTCTCCTCCGCTACCAATTCGCGATTCATGAGACCGGTCCGGCCGACGGAACCTCGACGGCGCTGCTGATCACGCGGTCCACGAAGCCGTACTCCCTGGCCTGCTCCGCCGTGAACCAGCGGTCCCGGTCCGCGTCGGTCTCGATCTGCTCGACGGTCTGCCCGGTGTGGAAGGCGGTCCGCTGGGCCAGCGTGCGCTTGATGTACAGCATCTGCTCGGCCTGGATCCGGATGTCGGAGGCCGAGCCGCCGATCCCGCCGGAAGGCTGGTGCATGAGGATCTGCGCGTGCGGCAGCGCGAACCGCTTGCCCTCGGTGCCGGCGCAGAGCAGGAACTGGCCCATGGACGCGGCCATGCCCATCGCGTATGTGGCGATGTCGTTCGGCACATACTGCATGACATCGTAGATGGCCAGCCCCGCGTATACCGAACCGCCCGGGGAGTTGATGTAGATGCTGATGTCGGCCTTGGCGTCCTCGGCGGCCAGCAGCACCAGCTCGGCACAGATCCGGTTGGCGATGTCCTCGTCGACCTGCTGGCCGAGGAGGATGATCCGGTGCCGGAGCAGCCGCTGGAACAGCTGGTCACCCATAAGCATGGCCGGTGCTTCGGTACGCGCCAATATCTGCGTCGGCTCATAGAAGGCCGGAGGCGTGCTCACAGTATTCTCCTTGCTCGCTTCTGGGCGCGAGACCCACTCGCTCCCCGCAGCATTCGCGTCCACTGGCTTTCCCCACCCGTTCCGATCAGGTCCTGCGTGGTTATCAGCGACCATAACGCCCGGCCCGAGCCGGAACGTCCACCCCCGCGGCCTGTTCGCTGACGGCGCAGGCCGAACCCGCCGTCCTGGCCCGCTCAGCTGGCCTGTGAGCTGGCCAGATCAGCTGGGCTCCGGCCCGGCGGCGGCGTCGGTGCCCGGGCCCTCGGCGGCCTCGGCATTAGCCTCAGCGGCGGCCTCAGCCTCCTCCTCGGCCTCCTCCTCCAGTTCCTCAGCCTCCGCCAGTTCCTCGGCCACCTCGGCCTCCTCGGCGGCCACGAGGGCCGCTTCGGCCGCGGCCTCCAGGGCGTCTTCCGCCTCGTCCTCGTCCTGCTTCGCCTGCTCCCGGGCGAGCGCCTCGAGGTCGACCGGCCGGCCCGCCTCGTCGGTGACCGCGGCCCGCTCGGCGATCAGGCTGAGCGCCTTGGCCCGCAGCACCTCGCTGACCACCGAGCCGATCTGCCCGTGGTCGGCCAGCTCCTTGGCCAGCCGATCCGGCTGCACGCCCATCCGGTAGGCCTGCTCAATCACGAAGTTGTTCAGATCCGACTGCTCCACGCCCAGTTCCTCCGAGGCGGCGAGCTTGTCCAGCACGAAGCTCGCCTTCACGGAGCGCTTCGCGGTGTTCTCCATGTCGGCGGCCAACTGCTCGGCCGTCATCCCCGACGCTTCCAGGTAAGCATCGCGGGTGGCGCCTGCCCGCTCCAGCTGCTCGTCGAGCGACTGCCCGCGCATCTCCATCTCGCTGGCCACCATGCTGTCGGGGAGCGGCACATCGACCCTGGCCAGCAGCGCGTCCAGGGCTCGCTCCCGGGCCTGCGCGGCCTGCTGCAGGCGCTTGACCCGCTCCAGCTGGGAACGAGTCCCGGCGCGCAGTTCGCCCAGCGTGTCGAACTCACTCGCGGACTGCGCGAACTCATCATCGATCTCAGGCAGTTCCTTGACCTTGACACTGTGCACGGTCACGGTCACCTCGGCCTGCTGGCCGGCCCGATCGCCGCCAGCGAGCTCAGCAGTGAACGCCTTGGTGTCACCGGCCGACATCCCGGCTAGCGCCTCATCGAGGCCGTCGAGCAGCGACCCGGTGCCGACCTCATAGGACAGGCCGCTCGCCTGCGCATCCTCGACCGGCTTGCCGTCTACCGAGGCGGACAGGTCGATGGACACGTAGTCACCGGGGCCAACCGGGCGGTCCACGCCCTTCAGGGACGCGAACCGCTCCCGCAGCCCGCCGATGTACTCCTCGACGTCGTCGGGGCTGACCTCGGCGTTCTCGACGGTCACCGGCATCCCCGCGATGTCGGGAATGTCGAACTTCGGCCGGACATCGACCTCGGCGGTGAAGGCAAGTTCCTTGCCGTCATCCAGCTTGGTGATCTCCAGGTCGGGCTGGCCGAGGGCGAGCACGTCGTTCTCCTGCAGCGCCTGCCCGTACAGCAGGGGTACGGCGTCGTTGACCGCCTGCTCCAGCACCGCGCCACGGCCGAACCGCTGGTCGATGATGCGGGGCGGCACATGCCCCGGCCGGAACCCCGGCACCCGCACCTGCCTGGCGACCTCGCGGTAGGCCTTGTCGAGGCTGGACTTCAGCTCCTCGAACGGAACTTCGATGGTCAGCTTGACCCGAGTCGGGCTCAGCTCCTCGACGTCGGTCTTCACGTCGCCGTCACTCCCTGATCGCCTGCGCTCTGCCCGCGATGGCCACGCTGCACCCGCGGCGTCGCGCGACCCAGCGCAGCCTGGCGGCTACGGCGGCAAGTCTAGGGCAGGCCGGCGCCGTCACCGGCCATGACGCGGGCACCCGGAACCGCCCGGACCGGGATCCCCGGTTCACAGCAGGCCTATCCGGCGGCCGCGGGCGATCGCCTCCCGGCGGGAGCCGACGCCCAGCTTCCGGTATGCCGAGCGCAGGTGGGTCTTCACGGTGTTGATGGACAGGAAAAGCGCCTGTGAGATCTCCTCGTTGGTCATGTGCGAGGGCAGGAAGCACAGCACGGCCCGCTCGCTGTCGGTCAGCGGCACGCTCGCCTGCTCCGGTGCCCCCGTGGGCCGCGGTGCCTGGGCGTCGAACCGCTCCAGGATCCGGCCGGCGAACCGGGCGTGAGGGCTGGTCGGCGGGACCAGCACGGTCAGGGCCGAACGGACGGCGGTGCCCCCGTCGAGGAACACCCGGTACGCGCTATCCGGCTCGGCCAGGGCGAGCGCCCGCTCCACGAGCCGGGCCGCCTCATCGCCCGAGCCGAGGCGGCGGTGGGCCAGCGCGGCCAGCAGCAGGCCTGAGATCCGCTCGTGCCGCGTCACCTCGCTGGATGCGTGGCCGGCCGGGTCGTCCAGGCAGGGCTGCACTGCCGCCAGGGCGGCCGTGAAGTCGCCCGCCGTGATCAGCAGCCCGCCACGCAGCAGCCGCCCGCTGGCCCGGTCGGCGTGCGCACCCTCCTCGACGATCAGCAGGATCGCCCGGGCCCGGCCGGCGTTGCCGGCCCGCAGCGCGACATCACCCTCGGCCACGGTGATCATGTCGGAGAGCGCCGGATAAGCCGGCCCCCAGGACTCACGGAGCCGGGACAGCGCCATGCGGGCGGCGGTGCCATCGCCGTCGGCGAGCATGACCCGGGCGCGGATCAGCGCCGCCATCACGCTTACCGACGGCTCCCCCGGGAACTGCCCGGCCGCCATCTGGTCCACGTTGTCCAGCAGTCGCTGGGCCGTCGCCAGGTCATCGCGGCCGAGGCTGACCTGCGCGCAGGCAAGTTCGGCGGGCAGCGAAGCCCAGCCAGCACTCGCCCCGCCAGCACTCGCCCCGCCAGCACTCGCCCCGGCAGCACTGGCCGCAGCGCTGGCCCCGGCAGCACTGGCCGCAGCACTGGCCCCGGCGCGCGCGTCGGCGCCGGACCGCTCGGCCGCGGCCAGGTCGCCGTACCACGCCTCGGCCAGCGCCCGCCAGGCACGGGCACGCGCCTGGAACTGCGCGAGGCCGCCCGCACCGAGTTCCCGGTCGGCCTGGCCCAGCGCGCGCCGGGCTTCCTCGATCTCCCAGCGGCGCAGCGACGCGGTGCCCAGCGCGAACCAGAGCAGCCCGATCCCGCGGTGCTCCGCCCTGGTGCTGACGGCAGGCTGGGACCGCTCAGCCAGCGCCCAGCCCTCGGCGAGCAAGCCCGGATCGGGATCGGCGCGGCAGGCCGCATGCATCACCCGCAATGCCGCGATCGTGGGTTCCATGATCCGCCGCATGGCGGGAGCCGAGCGCTGGACCGCGCGCTGCGCGCTGTCCAGGTAGGGCGCGGCACCGTCCCGGTCGCCGTTCCAGAGCCGGGTCGCGGCCCAGGCCGCCGCCACGGCCGGGTCGCCGGCACATCGCTCGGGAGGAAAGAGGGCCAGCGCGGCCTCTAGTTCCGCGGCCCGGTCCTGCATGGCGGCAGCCGCTCCCGCCTCGGCGAGGACCTGCGCCGCATAGTCCCAGTCTGCCGCCTCGGCCGCGCAGCGCACCGCGTCGACGGGCCGCCCGTGGGCGGCATACCAGCCGGCCGCCCGGCGCAGCAGCGCCGGCATCTCATGCGGGATCTCCCGGTTCAGGCTGGCGATGAGCACCTCGCGCAGCAACGGGTGGTAGCGGTAGCATCCGCGTTCCCGGTCGACCACCTCGACGAAGCTGTTCTCCCTGGTCAGCCTGTCCAACGTCCGGGCACTGCCGGACTGGCCGGTCAGCGCGTCGGCCAGATCACCCGACACATCCTCGGTGATGCTGGTCCGGAGCAGGAACATCCGCGTCTGGGCCGGCTGCCTGCCGAGCACCTCGTCCCACAGGTAATCGGTCACCATGGGCCCGTCCACGGCCAGATCCATGATCCTGGGGCCAGGTCCCGGGCAGGCCTGCGCCCGTATCGCCGCGAGCCGGAGCCCAGCCATCCAGCCCTCCGTACGCCTGAGCAGTTCGTCCCGGGCGCCCGTCGCCACGTCGAGGCCCAGCATGGCGAAGTACGCATCGGCCTCGTCGGGGGTGCAGGCGAGATCGTGGCCGCCGATGTCCGCGAGCTCACCGGAGACCCGCAGCCTGGCCAGTTGCAGCAGCGGGGGCTGACGGGCGGACAGGACCAGCCGCAGGCGGCCCGGCACATGCCGGATCAGCAGGTCGAGGCCCGCCAGCACGGCCTTGTCCGTTATCTCATCCACGCCGTCGAGCACCAGGACCACCGGCTCGGTGAACAACTGCGCCGCCTCCACCAGGTGCAGCGGGAACCTTTCCGGCGAGGAGTCCTCCAGCAAGCGCAGGGCATCAGGTGGCGCGACCCGCAGCCGGGTCAGCCCGGCGCACACATAGGCCCAGAACCAGGAACTCTGGTCACCGGTGTCCAGCGTCAGCCAGACGACCCGCCGTCGCTGCTGCGGGTTCGCGGCCGCCCAGCTCGCGCACGCGACGGACTTCCCGGCCCCGGCAGGCCCGCAGACGAGCGTCACCCGGTGCCGGACGGCCTGCTCGATGAGGCCGGTCACCCGGCGGCGGCGCAGCACGGGGAAAGGCGATTGCGGAATCTGCAGCTTGTCTTCCAGGAACCGCTTCTGCGGGCGATCGTCCGCGGTGTCCCGCTGCGGTGTCTCGGGCCTGCTCAGTGTGCTGGTCATGGATCCCCCCGCGAACCGCCGAGCGGCCCGGCATGGACCACGAAATCCTCACCCTGCGGGGATGAATGCGCAGGTCAGGGTTCTTTGATAGCTAGTACCCCGGGTATTCTGAAATCAACCGCCCCGGGTGAGCGCTAAGTTACTCAGAGCAACCAAAGGGCTCGGCCAGGGCTGCCGTCACCCCCGGCGGGTGGTACCGAAAAGCTTCGTCGGGCCGCGCGTCACCCCCGGCGGATGGCGCCGGACCGCGCCGCCCCAGACCGCGCCGCTCCGGACCGCGCCGCTGGCGCGCGCCCTCCGGTGGCTGGCTGGCGCAGCGGCCCCCAGCGGCTCAGCACCGCGTGGCCGAGCCCGGTGACGGTCGCGACCGGCCAGATCATGAGGTCGACGGCGGTCATCGCGCCGCGGATGGCGTAGTGCATGAGTCGCTCGCGCAGTGGTACACCGATGGGCATCGAGGTCGCTCCTCCCGATTGGCACTCATGCGATCAAAGACTCACCCACACGGTATAACGGGTGGCTACTGGTGAATTACGCAGGGTAACGGAACCGGTCCGGGATGACAGGGAGGGCACCCGGGGTCAGCCGCCAGTCAGTGAGCGGGCCGGGGGGTAGTCCTCGCGGCGCACCAGCCCTACCACCGGCTCGTTCCACAGCCAGCGCAGCACGTTCTGCGCCCCGCGCCGCGCCGCGAACTGGCGAATCCCGGGGACCATCCCTGAGTTGCGCGGAGAGCCGATCACGTTGGGCAGCTCGAAGAAGGGGTAGCTGGTACGGAACGTCCCGTCCGCCAACGGCTCGTCCCACCAGGCGTCGATGGCCACCAGGAACTCCGGGTTCGCCCGCAGGTGCTCATAGAGCGCGCGTTCGTCGATGATCGCGCCCCGGGCCACGTTGACCAGCATCGCGTCCGGCTTCATCAGGGCCAATTCGCGCGGGCCGAGGAGGCCGTGGGTGGCCGTGTTCAGCGGCAGCGCGATGATCAGGACATCGGCCACGGCGAGCACCTGGTCAAGATCGGCCAGGGTGCCGGCGAACTCGACCGGTTCCGTGGTCTGCCCGGTGGTGTTCACGGCGTAGATGCTCGCCCCGAAGGCCTGCATCAGGCGGGCGGTGGCCGTGCCGATCCCGCCGAAGCCCAGGATCGCGCAGACGGCGCCGTTGAGCGTGCGGGACAGCGCATTCTGATCGAACCGGCCGCTGGCCAGCGCGGAGTCCTGCTGCGTCAGCCGCTTGGCCAGGCCGAGCGTCATGGCCATGACGTGCTCCGCCATCGGCGCGGCGTAGGCACCCACGTTGCTGGCCAGCTCCGCCTGCGCAGGAACCTCGGCGAAATCGACGGTATCGGCCCCCGCGGACAGCAACTGGATGAACCGGAGCGCCCGGGCCTGCTGGAGCGCCCCGGGCGGCAATTCCCGCTGCAGGTTCCACGAGATCAGGGCTTCCGCCCGGCTCAGCACCTCCAAGCGCTCGCCCTTCGGGAAACGGCGGAGGAAGGCGATGCTCGCCGCATCGCCCAGGACTCGGGTGTTGATCCCGGCGAATTCCTCATCCACCGAGTAGCCGATCACCACAAGCCGGTCGCTGGCCATCGGGCCTCCGTTGCGTCGTATGCTCCTTTGCAATTCCTTTCCTGCTAGATTCTCCCCTCTCCGGCGGCCGAGCCTGGCCATCCGCCTAGATTGCTGCGCCGGCATCCGCAGCCGCCCGATCACGACATCCGTGGGGCGGCACCGGACCCGTGATCCCATGACCGGCAGCATGGATCCGTTGAGCAGGCCAGAAGGCCGGGTGCGGCGGATTTCCGCGCCAGGCCAGCGCCTACGGAAGCAGGCGGGCCGGGGACCGGGGACCGGCGCGGCGCACTGAATTACATCTGACCGTCACAGGCCGGCCTGCGCGGAGACCCGCCCCCGGGCGACCGCATCGAGGAAGGCCGTGTAGTCGCGTTCGTTCTGGTCCGCGTACCGCGCGCCGAACTCGGCGATCGCCTGGTCGAACACGTCCGAGCGGCCCAGGTAGGCGGCGATGGCGATCCGGTCCCCCGACCGGGCGTGGGCCCGGGCCAGCGTCCACCCGCACAACTCGCCGTAGGGCCGCATGTCGACGGGCGTCATGGTCTCGATGTCGAGCGAGAACTTCCAGTCCCGTAGCTGGCGGACATAGAAGTCGCGGGACTGGCCGTCCAGATCGTCGGTCCGCTGCCAGCCGAGGAAAATGTCGCTCGACGCCTGCATCAGCCGCTGGCCCGCCACCACGCGCTGACCTTGGTTGGCGTACGTACTGCGCCCCGCGAAGGCGGCGAGAACGGACACCTGTGCCTCTTTCACCTGCAGGAACAGCGGGTCGGACCCGTCGCGGCCGAACATCAGGATGATCCAGCAGCGGGTACCCACGCTGCCGACCCCGACGACCTTGCGGGCCATGTCCGTGAACGCGTACTGCTCCAGCAGAACGCGGCGATCGGAGGGCAGGGTCCGGCGGTACTTGCCGATCAGGTTGCTGAGCTGGGGCCCGAACTCGGCGCTCTCCACCTGCTCAGGCATCAGGTCGGCGAGCCGGACGATCAAGGGCGGGTCGGAGATGATCTGCGGCTGGCCGTCCACCAGGCGGCACAGCTTCCCCAGCGCCTGCATGCTGTCCCTGGTCCGCACCTTGGCCAGGCCCTTGTCCAGCACGGCGCGCTGCCGCACCTGGAGCATCGAGTCGAACTGGGCCCGGAGGCTGTCCACGTTGGCCGTCGCGTACCAGACGGTGAGATTGGGCTGGCCCGCGAAGGTGCGCATCGCCTGGCGGTAGCGGGCCACCGTGGCCAGGAGGATCCCCCGGCGGTCCTTGCGGCCGAACCCGTTCTCGCGCGCCGCCACCTCGAGGCTGGCGGCCAGCCGCTTGACATCCCACTCCCAAGGCGCGGGCAGTGTCTCGTCGAAGTCGTTGACGTCGAAGATGAGGTTGCGCTCGGCCGAGGCGAAAAGCCCGAAGTTCGACAGGTGCGCATCTCCGCACGCTTGGACGACCAGCCCGGATCCTGGGGTCGTGGCCAGGTCGTTGGCCATGGGCAGCGCGGCGCCACGGTAGTAGGTGAACGGTGACACCATCATCCGGCCGTACCGGACGGGCACCAGTTCGGGCACCCGGGTCAGCGCCTGGGATTCCAGCAGGCTGACCGGGTCGGCCCGGTCCGGCGGTGGGTCGAACGCGGCGTGGCTTTCCCGCGGCACCTGGCCGCGCGCTGCCTTGCCGCGGGCCGCGCGCTCGGCCGGGGTCAGCCTCGTGGCGGCCGGCTTGGCGGCTGACCCGTATCTCGGCTCTGCCATGCCAGTTCCTGTCCTCCCATGCGCGGTCCGCGGGGTGGGACCCGGGCCACAATCAACAAACCATCAGCAACGGAACACCAGCCCTAGCCACGCCAGCCCTGGCGCGGTACGGCGACGGCCCGCGCCACCCCTTCGGGGTGACCTGCCTGACCTCGTTCCTACTGCAGCGGCACCGGGGCCGTCCAGCGTGCCCCCGCCGGGCCAGCCCAGTTTTCGTCCGGGCCGCCGCGCCGGGCATCAGGCCCAAACCCGGCGCAGTCCAGTCAGGCTCATCTGATGCGGAGATCATCTGGTCAGCCTGTAACACATCGCCCGCGGCGGGTGATGCGCGGCAGATGCCCTGGGGGTAACCCTTAGAGCACGGCCACTCCGAGCCGACTCGGCTCCCGGGACCGGGGTGACGGCCATCGCGCCGTCGGAGTCTCATACGGGTACGGAGGCGGGCCATGAGCCGTTCGCGATTCATGCCGCTGGTGGCCCCCGGGGCACCCGCGCGATGGCTGGCCGGCTCCGTGGCCCTGCCGGCCGTCGCGGTTCCCGGGGTAGCCAGGCGCCTATTTACCAGGCCGGAGACCCGTGCCGATCGGCGCGCGCGGGCCACGGTGGACGCCCGGACGCCGACGGTCCCGTGCCTGGGGATGTCGGTCTCCCTGGCCGCGGGGCAGACTGACCGGCTGGCCGACATCATCCTGGACCGCGTTCTCAGCTGCCCATACCCGGTCGGCACGGTGATCCTCGACCTGCACGCGGCTTCCGACATCGACGCCGACAGCCGTTCCGCGCTGCTCTCGCTGCACCGCCGGCTGAGGTCGCTCGGCACCCAGCTGCGTATCGCGACGGCCAGCCACCAGCTGGCCGGCTGCCTCCGCGAGGCCGGCCTCCCGCAGCAGCTCAGTGCCGACACGATCCACGACAGCTTCCGGTCCGCCGTGCTCGCCACTTATGCGGCGCTGCCCGGTCCTGGGCTCGTTACCGCGCGGGTCCGGGCCGCGCTCGACACTCCGGTCGAGCCCGTGTTAGTGGCCGGTACTGCAGTTGCAGGCCGGGGCCTCACTGGCGCGCTATAGGTGTTCTGACAGCCAGGCATGCACCTCGGGTACCCGATTCTGCAGTAGCGTCAGGTGCCCGTCGTCGTCGAGCAGCCGGGCCTCGACGCCGGGAATGTGCGCGGCCAGCCATTCGCCGTGGCCGAACGGCACGAACATGTCCTGCCTGCCGTGCAGCAACAGGACCGGGACAGTGATGCCGGCCAG